>DAOOHL010000123.1:0-8206 GCA_035416185.1 Propionibacteriaceae bacterium
CTGATCTCGGCCATCACCGTCGAGCGGCACTGTGCCCTGCTGATCGAGCACCACGCGGCGACCGCCGCCGAGCTGGCAGCCAAGGTCGCCAGCCTTTCCCCGGTGCTGGCTGGACTGGGCATCGCTGCCGAGCTGACGTCGGACGCCAAGCAGCGGGCCTCGTTGTGGAAGGTACGCAAGGGCCTCTACACGGCCGTCGCCGGCGCCCGCCCCTCGGGGACGACGGCGTTGCTGGAGGACATCTGCGTGCCGGTCGAGGCGTTGCTCGCCTGCTGCGAAGGGCTGGTGGTGCTCTTCGACAAGCACGGCTACGACTCGTCGGTGATCTTCGGCCACGCCCGTGACGGGAACCTCCACTTCCTCATCAACGAGGACTTCACCAAGCCCGGCGGCCATGAGCGGTTCCAGGCGTTCACCGCCGACATGGTCGACCTGGTCCTGTCACTCGATGGCAACCTCAAGGCCGAGCACGGCACTGGCCGCATCATGGCGCCCTACGTCCGGCGGCAGTACGGTGACGAGCTGTACGAGGTGACCTGCGAGGTCAAGCGGCTGTTCGACCCGGACGGGATCCTGAACCCCGGCGTGATCATCGCCGAGGCTGACACTGCCGCGCTGAAGCTCCCCGTCACCGTGGAGTCCGAGGTCGACCGCTGCGTCGAATGTGGCTACTGCGAGCCCGTCTGCCCCAGCCGCGACCTCACCCTGACACCGCGGCAGCGGATCGTGCTGCGACGCGACATCGCCGCCGCCCGTGCTCGTGGCGACGTGGATCTGGTGGCCGAACTGGAGCGCGACCAGCCGTACGAGAGCGTCGACACCTGTGCGGTCGATGGGATGTGCGAGACGGCCTGCCCGGTCACCATCAACACTGGCGACTTGGTACGGCGGCTTCGGGCCGAGCGGCCCGGTGGGGTCGTCGGAGCCGGATGGAACGCCTCGGCCAACGCGTGGGGTCTCGTCGGGCGCGCTGGCGGGCTGGCGTTGAGCGTGGCGCACGCCCTCCCGGCTCCCCTCGTGACCGGCGTAACCGCCGTTGCACGCAAGGTGCTCGGCGCCGACGTCATGCCGCTGTACGACGGTGGTCTGCCAGGCGGTGGGCGGCCGCGGCGGCCAGGGCTGATCGGCACCGGCCAGGTCGTCGGTGTGTATGTGCCAGCGTGCATCCAGACCATGTTCGGGCCGTCAGCCGACACCGACGGGGTGATGGCTGCGGTCGAGGAGCTGTGCGAGCGGGCGGGCGTGTCACTCCTCGTGCCCGACGGGATCGGCTCGCTGTGCTGCGGGACGCCGTGGAAGTCGAAGGGCCACCTCGACGGCTATGCAGCGATGAAGGCTCGCGTCGTACCCGCCCTGAAGGCTGCCAGTGCCGACGGTGCGCTCCCGCTCGTCTGCGACGCCTCGTCGTGTACGGAGGGGTTCCGGCTGATGGGCCTCGACGTGGTCGACCTGACCACGTTCGCCCGAACCCAGCTTCTGCCCCGGCTGACCGTGTCGAGCCGGTACGGGTCGGTCGCGGTCCACCCGACCTGCTCCAGCACCCACCTCGGCACGACCCCGGACCTGCTGGCCATCGCGGGTGCCGTCGCCGACGAGGTGGTCGTGCCGGAGGACTGGGGCTGCTGCGGCTTCGCGGGTGACCGAGGACTGCTCCATCCCGAGCTCACCGCCTCGGCCACTGCTCCTGAAGCCACCGAGGTGCAGCAGCGCTCGTACGACGCCTACGTCTCGTCGAACCGGACGTGCGAGCTGGGCCTCAGCCGGGCGACCGGCCAGTCGTACCAGCACGTCGTCGAGCTGCTGGAGTCCGCCACCCGCCCATAGCCGTATGACCTAACGAGTCACACAGACCGGTTGGAGGTCTCGATCGTTCCGTTCGATGCAGCTGCCGCGCAGGCGGCTGCCGACGCTTACCGGCAGTACGGCATGGGCAGCGGGCGTCCTGCCCCGCTCAACGTCGCGGACGCCATGGTGGCCGGGCTGGCCCTCAGCAAGGACGAACCGGTGCGGTTCACGCCACCAACGTCAGTCACGTTCCCGGTCTCCGGACTGCCTGAGTCAGAGCTCCTCGCCCAGGCTGACCATCAGCGCCTCCATCGCCAGCAGCGGAGCGACGTTCCCTTCGAGGGCCGTTCTGGTGTCGAGGATGGCGTCGATCCGGCGGATGGTCTGCTCCGGGGTGGTACGGCGGGCGAAGGACCCGATTGGCGCAGCCAGCTCCTCGTTGATCAGCCGAACTCCGGTCTTCAGCTGAACCGACAGAACGTCGCGGTAGTAGACAGTGAACTCGGTCAGCACCCGGTCGAGCGCATCACGCTGGATCCGTTTCGCCCTGAGCTTCTGCTGGTCGTCGAGCTCCTTGAGGGCGGCCGCGGTGTTGCGTGGGCGGACACCAGTCGCACCGAAGCCCAGCGCCGCGGTCAACTCCGCCTTCTCCTTCTCGTCAAGCGCAGACGTCTGGGTGGTCGCCTCCTCAGCAGCTCCCTTGACCAGGTTGTCCGCGGCCCGCAGGCAGGCCCCCACCGTGGTCAGCTGAGCCGGGATCTTCAGCAGGTCGTGGCGCCGGTTGCGAGTGCCCTCGTCGCGGGCCAGGTGGCGCGCCCGGCCGACATGACCCTGGGCGATCCTGGCGGCGAAGTGGGCGACGCCAGGATCGATCTTGTCGCGGGCGATCAGGAGCTGCGCGACGGCCTCGTCGGTCGGCGTGACCAGGCTGACCGGCCTGCAGCGCGACCGGATCGTGACCAGCACGTCATCGAGAGTCGGCGCGCAGAGCAGCCACACGGTTCGCGGAGAGGGTTCCTCGATGGCCTTCAGCAGTGCCGGGGCACCCCGCTCGGTGACCCGGTCGGCATCCTCGATGATGATGATCTGCCGGCGCCCGAGCGATGGGCTCATGGCAGCCTTCGTCACGATCCCGGAGATGACCTTGATGCCGATCGAGAGGGTCTCCGTACGCACGACGCTGACGTCAGGGTGTGCACCAGACGCGACCGTACGACAGGCCTGACACTCACCACAGCCGCCCTTCGGGCACTGCAGGGCCGCTGCGAAGGCGCGGGCGACATTGGATCGGCCAGACCCGGGCGGTCCCGTGAACAGCCAGGCGTGGGTCATGGCGTGGGTGTCTCCCGACACGGCACGACGCAGCGTCTCCACCGCCGCGCCCTGACCGATCAGCTCGTCCCACACCGTCACGAGGCCACCCTGTCAGAACGCTCCGACACTTTCACCCGCCACCAGCCCAGAACGGTGCCAAGGACCGCCCCCGAGGAGTTGAGCACGACGTCGATCACCGACGGCTCGCGCCACAGCTGACGTTGCAGGAGCTCGGCGCCCACGCTGAGGGCGACCAGCACGACGAGCCACACCCACGCCTTCACCCGTGACCAGCCGACGACGAGGCCAAACGCCAAGGGCAGGAACGCCACCAGGTTGGCCAGGGTCGCGTAGTCCTCCGGACCCAGCCCGCGAACACCCCAGTTCAGCCCCACGAGATACACGTCGACGAAGAGCCGGTTGATGTCGCGCCCGTCCGGCCACAGCAGCGCGACGCCGACCACGGCCAGGTAGGCCACGACCAGGAGCCGGCTGACCCACCTCAGCACGCAGCGCCTGCGCTCGTCACGCGAGCAGCGCCTCAACGCGCTCGCGGATCGCCGACTCGATCGCCTCGCGCGACTCGCGCGCGTCGAGCACGAGGTATCGCTGTGGCGCGGCTGCGGCCAGCGCGAGGAAGTGCTGCCGTACGCGCTCGTGGAAGTCATCGCCGGCAGACTCCAGTCGGTCGCGTTCGACCTTCTCCCCCAGCCCGCGATGCACCTCGACGTCAAGCAGCACGGTCAGGTCGGGGACCAGTCCGGCGGTGGCCCAGTCGGCAATGCGATGGACCTCGGCAGCATCGAGCACCCGGCCCGCACCCTGATAGGCGACCATCGAGTCGACGTAGCGGTCGCACACCACCACATCACCGCGCAGCAGCGCCGGCCTGACCACCTCATCGACGTGTTGGGCCTTGTCAGCGGCATACAGGAGTGCTTCCGTACGGGGCGAGGGGTCGCCCGAGTCGGGATCGAGCACCATCTGGCGGATCGACCGACCGATGGCGGTGTCGCCAGGCTCGTACGTCATCACGACCCCATGGCCAGCGTCACTCAGCCACGTCTTCAACCGCTGCCCCTGGGTCGACTTGCCAGCGCCGTCGCCGCCTTCCAGCACGACGAACAGGCCAGGATGGGAACGTGCGGTCACCCGCTCAGCCTAGTCGGGCTGCTCGACCGGACCCACCGACCTGCCACCGCCGTCTGCTCGTGGCTGGGGTCGTGTCGTCGGGCGGCGCGGCCCGTACCAGATCGTCATCCGTGCTTGTCGCCATGGCGGTCTCCTGGCTACGCAGGGCCTCCGCTGACGGGGTCGACGCCCTGCGGCGTCGGCTCCTGCTGCCACCAGACTCCCGATCGGGTGTCACAACAACCTTCCCGGCGACCGGCTCGCGGGTTACGGTGGCATGGTCCCCAACCCTCAGGAGAAGCCATGCCCCACGGTGACATCACCCACATCGACATCCCCGTCTCGGATACGGCGAAGGCCACTGAGTTCTACAGCGGACTCTTCGGCTGGGAGATCCGTGACATCCCTGGCTTCGAGGGCTATCCGATGTGGCAGGCCCCCAACAAGATCTCCGGTGGTGGTCTCGCCCCGCGCGGGGATGACTTCACCCAGCCCCGCTCGTACGTCGAGGTCGACTCGATCGAGGACACCCTCGCCAAGGTCGTCGAGTCGGGTGGCACGGTCGTGATGGGCAAGCAACCCATCTCCGACACGAGCTGGTGGGCGTTCTTCAACGACCCGGACGGCAACACGATCGGGCTGTACGAAGGTACGACCGACGCTGGTCCCTCAGACGAGTAGCTCGCCCACGTCGGGCGCGGTCAGGGCTTCTTCCGAGCCCTGACCGTACGGGTGGTCGTGTCAGCTGGCTTCTTCGCAGGAGTCTTCTTGACCGCGGGCTTCTTCGCGGTAGTCGTCCGACGGGCCGTGGTCTTCTTCGGCGCTGGGCCCTTGGCTCGCTTCTCGGCGAGCAGCTCGGCGCCGCGCTCCGGCGTGATGGTCTCGACCGAGTCGTCGCGGCGCAGGGTCGCGTTCGTCTCGCCGTCGGTGACGTACGGGCCAAACCGGCCGTCCTTGACCACCATCGGCTTGCCGGACTCGGGGTCGTTGCCCAGCTCCTTCAGCGGGCCGGCAGCTGCTGCACGTCCCCGCTGCTTCGGGGCGGCGTAGATCGCCTTCGCCTCGTCGAGGGTGACGGTGAAGATCTGCTCCTCGGTGGCGAGCGAGCGTGAGTCGGTGCCCTTCTTGAGGTACGGGCCGTACCGCCCGTTCTGCGCGGTGATCTCAGCGCCGTCATCGTCGCTGCCCACGATGCGTGGCAGAGAGAGCAGTTTGAGGGCGTCCTCAAGGGTGACGGTGTCGACCGACATCGACTTCAGCAGGCTCCCTGTCCGGGGCTTGGCAGACTTCGGTGCGCCCTCTGGCAGCACCTCGGTGACGTACGGGCCGTACCGACCGTCCTTGGCGACGATCGTGAGACCGGAGTCCGGAGCGACGCCCACCTCGCGATCGGTCTGGACCGGCGCGTCGAGCAGCTCGCGCGCCTTGTCAGCGGTGAGCTCGTCGGGCGGCAGGTCGGCCGGAACGTTGGCGCGGCGGCCGTCCTCGGTCTCGACGTACGGGCCGTACCTCCCCACCCTGATCGTGATGTCGTCGGCGCCGGGCACCGGGAAGCTCGACATGGCGCGGGCGTCGATCTCGCCCAGCTCGGTGACCAGCTCGTGCAGGCCGTCGGAGCCAGCAGCGCCGAAGTAGAAGTCGGTCAGCACCGCCTTCCGCTTGGCTCCGCCCTTGGCGATGTCGTCGAGCAGCTCCTCGAGATCAGCGGTGAACGCGTAGTCGACGAGCTTGGCGAAGTGCTTCTCCAGGAGCCCGGTCACGGCGAACGCCAGCCAGGTCGGAACGAGCGCCGAGCCCTTCTTGTAGACGTAGTCGCGGCCCTGGATCGTGCGCAGGATCGAGGCGTACGTGCTGGGCCGGCCGATCTCGAGCTCCTCGAGCTTCGCCACCAGGGACGGTTCGGTGTAGCGGGCAGGCGGCCTGGTCTCGTGGCCAGCAGCCAGCACGTCGAGCGGATCGAGGTGCTTGCCGGCCGCTAGCTGAGGCAGGCGAGCCTGAGAGTCGTCGCTGGTCTCGTCGGGGTCGTCGGAGCCCTCGACGTAGGCCTTCAGAAAGCCAGGGAACGTGATCGTACGGCCCGAGGCGGTGAACGTGGTGTGCTCGACGGTCGTGTCGGCGATCGGCACCGGCACCGACGGGATGGCGTCGATGGTGACGGTCACCGACATGCCCTCGGCGTCCTTCATCTGCGAGGCCAGAGTGCGCATCCAGATCAGCTCGTACAGCGCACGCTTCTCGCCGACCAGACCGGTGTCCTGTGGCCGTACGAACGACTCCCCCGCCGGGCGGATGGCCTCGTGGGCCTCCTGGGCGTTCTTGACCTTGGAGGCGTAGGTGCGGGGCTTCGGCGGCAGGTAGGACGGCCCGAACAGGCTCGTCACGGCGGCGCGGGCAGCAGCGATGGCGGAGTCCGACAGCGTGACGGAGTCCGTACGCATGTAGGTGATCCAGCCGCCTTCGTACAGCTGCTGGGCGACCGACATGGTGCGCTCGGCGGTGAACCGGAGCTTGCGGCCCGCCTCCTGCTGGAGTGTGGTCGTGCGGAAGGGCGGGTACGGGCGCCGCGTGTACGGCTTCGAGTCGACCGAGGCGACCTCGAACCGGCCGTCCCGCAGCGCGGCTGCGAGCGCGGTGGCGCTCTTCTCGTCGAGATGGACGGCCTTGCCCTTGAGCTGCCCCTGGGCCGAGAAGTCAGCACCCTGGGCGAGCTTGACGCCGCCGACCTTGGTGCAGCGTGCAGTGAAGGTGCTTGGCTCGGCGTCGGGGCCGGCGTCGAGGGTGGCGTCGAGGTCCCAGTACGAGGCCGAGGTGAACGCGATCCGCTCCCGCTCCCGGTCAACGACGAGCCTGGTCGCAACGGACTGCACCCGGCCTGCCGACAGCCGCGGCATGACCTTTTTCCAGAGCACCGGTGAGACCTCGTAGCCGTACAGCCGGTCGAGAATCCGGCGGGTCTCCTGGGCGTCAACGAGGTCGGTGTCGAGCGTACGGGGGTGGGCGACCGCGTCGAGGATCGCCGTCTGGGTGATCTCGTGGAAGACCATCCGATGCACGGGGACCTTGGGCTTCAGCTCCTGCTGCAGGTGCCACGCGATGGCCTCGCCCTCGCGATCACCGTCGGTGGCGAGGTAGAGCTCGTCGGCCGTGGCCAGCTTGTCCTTGAGCGACTTGAGCGTGGCCTTCTTGTCAGCATTGACCACGTAGATGGGCTTGAAGTCGTCGTCGACGTTGATCCCCGTCCGGGCCCACGCCTCACCCTTGTACTTCGCCGGAACGTCGGCAGCTTTCTCGGGGAGGTCGCGGATGTGCCCGCGGCTCGACTCCACGACGTAGCCGGACCCGAGGTACGACGCGATCTTCGTCGCCTTGGTCGGCGACTCGACGATCACCAACGCGCGCTTGCCGGCCATGGCCACTCCCTTCTTCGCCGTCACGATGACGTGCCTCGAACGTCCGTCACTGTATAGCCCTGTCAAGACAGGGCTGGTACGGGCGGTCCGAAACTGACTGGCTGGGAGGCGTTGGCAGGCTCGCTGCCCTTGACAGATCGGGCAAACGTGAAGTGGCGTTTCACGAAGGAGCCCTCCTGTGGCCAGACGAGGTTGACCGGCGCTGTCGACGGCTCGTCCGACGTGTCGACCTTCTCGATCACGAAGGCGGTTGCGAAGCTCCACGCGATGTCGAGCTGACGCTGAAGGGGGTAAGGGTCTCCTCGCCACTCAAGGGTCAGAGCTCGGCTCGTGGCCCAGCCGAACAAGCAGCCGCTGCACGTCCTTGACCGCAGACGATCCGCGAAACTGCTCGGCAGCCGCCGCCAGATGCAACAAGGCAGTACGCATGCCCATGTCGTCGCCCGTGGCGTCCCGCTCATATTCGGGGTCCAGCAGGTACGCGGCTCGACCCTCGCCCGAGACCTGACACCTCCAGGCGAGCCTGTCGAGCAGGATCTCCAGCAACCTCGCCGCCGCCACTGCAT
>DAOOHL010000124.1:0-8189 GCA_035416185.1 Propionibacteriaceae bacterium
AGAGCGGGCGTGAAGCGAGCGGCACCAGCGCAACGAGCGTCAGCGAGTAAGCCATGTAGCTCCAACCACTAGCGCAAGAATCCTTCGTAGTTGCGCTGCTGCAGCTGGGACTCGATCTGCTTGACCGTGTCGAGGCCGACGCCGACGACGATCAGCATGGACACGCCACCGAAGGGGAAGTTCTGGTTGGCCTTGAGCAGCACGATCGCCAGGGTCGGGATCATCGAGATCGATGCGAGGTAGAGCGATCCCGGTGCCGTGAGCCGCGACAGCACGTGAGCGAGGTACTGCTCCGTGGGTCGCCCTGCTCGGATGCCGGGGATGAAGCCGCCGTACTTCTTCATGTTGTCGGCGACTTCTTCAGGGTTGAAGGTGATCGCGACGTAGAAGTAGCAGAAGAAGATGATCAGGGAGAAGAACACCAGGTTGTAGACCGGGTGGTCGCCGGTGACGAAGTTGCGGGCGATCCAGTCGGCGCCCCAACCGTCGGGCTTGAACTGGGCGTACAGCACCGGCAGGTAGAGCATCGAGCTTGCGAAGATGACCGGGATGACGCCGGACTGGTTCACCTTGAGCGGGATGTACGTGGTCGTACCACCGAAGAGGCGCCGGCCGACCATCCGCTTGGCGTACTGCACTGGGATGCGGCGTTGCGCCTGTTCGATGAAGATCACGCCGGCCATCACGAGCAGGCCGACCGCGATGACGAGCGCGAAGACGAACCAGCCCTTCGTCGCGTCAGACTCGTGCGCGATCTTGATGCCCCACAGCGACGCGGGGAACTGGGCCGCGATCTGGGTGAAGATCATCACCGACATGCCGTTACCGATGCCGCGGTCGGTGATCAGCTCACCCATCCACATGATCAGTCCGGCACCGCCGGTCATGGTCAGAATCATCACCACGACGGGGAAGATCGCCTTGTCGTAGACGATTCCCGTACAACCTTGGAACAGCTGGTCGTTCACCGCGAGCGTGACGAAGGCGGTCGCGTTGAGGATCGACAGCACGATCGTGAGGTACCGGGTGTACTGCGTGATCTTCTGGGTGCCCGCTGCACCTTCCTTCTTCAGGGTCTCCAGGCGGGGGATCACCACGGTGAGGAGCTGAAGGATGATGCTCGCGGTGATGTACGGCATGATGCCGAGCGCGAAGATGGCCAGCTTCAGCAGCGCGCCGCCGGAGAACAGGTTGATCAGCGAGTAGAGACCAGCGGCCTCACCGGCGGCAGCCTCCGTACGGCACTGGTTCAGCTGCTGGATGTTGACGTTCGGCACCGGGATCGTGGACCCAATGCGGAAGATCGCGAGGATGAACAGGGTGAAGAGGATCTTCTTGCGAAGGTCCGGGGTCCTGAACGCGTTGGCGAAGGCGGACAGCATTCGTGGGCCCTCTCCTCATCTTCCTCATCGACGCCTGACGGCGCCTTCCGTAGCAGCGCAGATCAGCGCTGAAGCAACCGGTGAACTGTACCAAGCGCAGCGCGCCCAGCACGAATGGCCGACCGGCGCCCACGATGTGCCCCCGACGAGGCACCGGGCCGCGGGTCAGTCGACTCGAAGCGACGCCACCGCTGCGCGTACCCCGGATGGGTCTCCAGCGCGGTTCGGATCCCGTGGCTGGGCGGCCAGCGCAGCCTTCGCCGCGTCGGCATCCACGTCGGCCAGCAGCGCTACGAGCGCGGTACGGGTGTCCCCCGCCGCGGCCCTGACCTGCGCAGCCGTCGCGGCGTCGGCGCCCGTCGCGTCACTGAGCATCCGCACGGAGCGGGCGGCCAGCTTCGCGTTCGTCACCCGCATGTCGATCATCAGGTTCTCGTAGGTGCGCCCCAGCCGCACCATCGTCGCGGTCGACATGGCGTTGAGCACCAGCTTGGTCGCCGTACCGGCCTTCATCCGAGTCGAGCCGGTGACCACCTCGGGACCCGTGTCGGGCAGGACGGCGACGTCGGCGTAGGCGGCTGCTGGGGCGGTCGGATTCATCGAGACCAGGACCGTCGCGAGTCCCCGCTGGCGGGCAGCTCGGAGGGCGCCGGTCACGTACGGGGTGCGCCCCGACGCGGCAATCCCGACGACCACATCGTGGTCTCGGGCCTCGGTCGCCACCTGCGCGCCAGCAGCCTCGTCGTCCTCGGCCCCTTCGACGGCCGTCATCATCGCTTCGTCACCGCCAGCCAGGTGCGCCCGGACCAGCTCAGGGCCGGCGTCGTAGGTCGGGAACAGCTCGACAGCATCCAGGACGCCGAGCCGCCCGGAGGTCCCCGCTCCGACGTAGTGCACGACTCCACCCGCAGCGATCGCCGCGATCATCAGGTCGGCTGCCGCGGCGACCTGGGCCGAGACCGCTTGCACGGCCGCGATCACCGTCGCGTCCTGAGCCAGGATCACGTCGACCAGGGCGGCGGTGGTGAGCCGGTCGATCGCCGTCGAGGCAGCGTTGCGCTGCTCCGTCGACCAGGTCAGCGACTCAGGTGCCACAGGGTCGGTCATCAGTGTTCCTCCAAGCTCAGGGCGTCAGTCCCACCGTACGGCCCCTGCTGGTGCTGGGCATGCGAAAGCGGGAGGCCCCATCGCTGGGACCTCCCGCTTTGTTGCGTGTGAAGGCGTCGTACGGGGCGGAGCTCAGAGCTCCTCGGCCGACCCGCCCGCTGCCTCGATCTTGCTCTTGGCCGAGGCCGAGAACGCGTGGGCGCTCACGGTGATGGCCACGTCGATCTCGCCGGTGCCGAGCACCTTGACGAGCTCGCCGTCACGGACGGCACCCTTCTCGACCAGGTCGGCGACGCGGACGTCGCCACCCTTCGGGAAGAGCTCCGCGAGACGGCCGACGTTGACGACCTGGTAGCTGACGCGGAACGGGTTCTTGAACCCCTTCAGCTTCGGCAGCCGCATGTGCAGCGGCATCTGGCCACCCTCGAAGTTCTGCGGGACGTTCTTGCGAGCGCCGGAGCCCTTCGTACCGCGGCCAGCAGTCTTGCCCTTGGAGCCCTCACCGCGACCCACGCGGGTCTTGGCGGTCTTGGCCCCCGGAGCCGGGCGCAGGTGGTGCACCTGAAGCGCCATGTCAGACCTCCTCAACAGTGACCATGTGGGCCACCGACTTGATCATGCCCCGGACCTCCGGGGAGTCATCGCGAACGACGGTCTGGCCGATCTTCTTGAGACCGAGGGTACGAAGGGTGTCCCTGTGGTTGGACTTCGCACCAGCCGCCGACTTGGTCTGGGTCACCTTGAACTGAGCCATGTCAGTGGTCCCCTTCCGCACGGGCCCGAAGGATGGCAGCCGGGGTGACGTCCTCGACGGACTTGCCACGACGACGGGCCACCTGCTCCGGCTCCTCGAGCATCTGCAGCGCGGCCACAGTGGCGTGCACCACGTTGATCGCGTTGGACGAGCCGAGCGACTTGGCCAGCACGTCGTGCACACCAGCGCACTCCAGCACTGCGCGGGCCGAGCCACCGGCGATGACACCGGTACCGGGGGATGCCGGACGGAGCATGACGACACCGGCCGCCTTCTCGCCCTGCACCGGGTGCGGGATGGTGCCCTGGATGCGGGGGACGCGGAAGAAGTGCTTCTTCGCCTCCTCGACACCCTTGGCGATCGCCGCCGGCACCTCCTTGGCCTTGCCGTAGCCGACACCCACGGTGCCATTGCCATCGCCGACCACCACGAGGGCGGTGAAGCTGAAGCGACGGCCACCCTGGACGACCTTGGCGACACGGTTGATGGTGACGACCCGCTCGAGGTACGGGCTCTTCTCACGCTCGGGCTGGTTCTGGCCCCGACGGTCCTCGCGGCCGCGACGCTCTCCGCCGCCGCGACGGTTCAACTCACTCATCGGTTTCCCTTCCTCAGAACCCGAGACCGGCCTCGCGGGCGCCCTCAGCGAGAGCAGCCACGCGACCTGCGTACTTGTTGCCAGCGCGGTCGAACACGACCTGCTCAACACCGGCCTTCTTGGCCCGCTCGGCGACGAGCTTGCCGACCACCTTGGCCTTGGCCGACTTGTCGTCGGCCGCACCACGCAGGTCGGCCTCCATCGTCGACGCCGATGCGAGCGTACGCCCGACGGAGTCGTCGATGACCTGGGCCACGATGTGGCGGGCCGACCGGGTGACGACCAGGCGCGGACGCTCGGTCGTACCGGAGATGCTCTTGCGGCCACGAGTCTGGCGCCGAACCTTCGACGCAGTCTTGTCGGCGAGGTGCTTGCGGTACCCCAGTGAGATGGCCATCACTTACCAGCCTTTCCGGCCTTGCGGCGCACGTGCTCGCCCGAGTAGCGAACGCCCTTGCCCTTGTAGGGCTCCGGCTTGCGGATCTTGCGGATGTTGGCCGCGACCTCGCCCACGAGCTGCTTGTCGATGCCGTTCACCACGAAGCGGGTGTTGGACTCGACGGTGAAGGTGATGCCCTCAGGGGCGTTCACGATCACCGGGTGGCTGAACCCGAGCGCGAACTCGAGCTTGGTCGGGCCCTTCGAGATGACGCGGTAGCCGACGCCGACGATCTCCATGCGCTTCGCGTAGCCATCCGTGACACCGACCACCATGTTGGAGATCAAGGTCCGGGTGAGGCCGTGCAGCGACTTGGCGATGCGCTCGTCGTTGGGACGGGCGACCTCGAGCTGACCGCCCTCGCCCGTGGCGACGGTGATCGGCTGGGGAACGGTGTGGGACAGGGTGCCCTTGGGACCCTTGACCTCGACCTGCTGCCCGTCGAGCGTCACCTGGACGCCAGCCGGCACAGTGATCGGAAGCTTGCCAATGCGAGACATTCTGTAATCCCTCCCGTCACCACACGTAGGCGAGGACTTCGCCACCGACGGACTTGTGGTTGGCATCCTTGTCGGTCAGCAGGCCCTGGCTCGTGGAGATGATTGCGACGCCCATGCCACCGAGAACCTTCGGCAGTTCGTTGGACTTCGCGTACACCCGCAGGCCGGGCTTGCTGA
The DNA here is from genome assembly GCA_035416185.1 of Propionibacteriaceae bacterium. Classification (GTDB taxonomy): domain Bacteria; phylum Actinomycetota; class Actinomycetes; order Propionibacteriales; family Propionibacteriaceae; genus JBHAES01. Next base: position 4,958 of record DAOOHL010000124.1, read on the forward strand.
TGCGACGGACACCAGCGATCGAACGCTCGCGATTGCGACCGTACTTGAGCGTGACGGTGAGGGTCTTGCCGACCTCACCCTCAGCAGGATCGTTGACCTCGAAGCCGGAGATGTAGCCCTCCTGCTTGAGGATCTCGGCGATGCCCACCTTGATCTTGGAGTGGGGCATGGTCGCCGAGTCGTGGTACGCCTGGTTGGCGTTCCGCAGACGCGTCAGCATGTCTGCGATCGGATCGGTCATTGTCATGGCGTGGTTCGCCTCTTTCTCGCCGTGGTATCCCGGGTGGGACCTGCAGCGCTTGAGATGTAGTGGGTGACGGTCACCAGGACGACTTGGTCACACCGGGCAGCTCGCCGGCGTGGGCCATCGTGCGGAGGCAGATACGGCAGAGGCCGAACTTGCGGTAGACCGCCTGGGGGCGGCCACACCGCTGGCAGCGGGTGTAGGCGCGGACCCCGAACTTCGGCTTCCGGGACTGCTTGACCTTGAGGGCTGTCTTGGCCACGAGTTACTCCTGCCTCACTTCTTCTTCTTGAGAAGCGCCTTGTTGGCGCTCTTCGAGGCGCCCTTGATGGGGCGGCCACCCTTGCGCTTCGCCTTGGCGACGACATCGGCATCGGCCTTGAACGGGAAGCCGAGGTGCTTCAGCAGCGCGCGGCCCTCGTCGTCGGTCGTGGCCGAGGTCACGAACGTGATGTCCATGCCGCGGGTGCGGTCGATCTTGTCCTGGTCGATCTCGTGGAACACGACCTGCTCGGTGAGACCGAAGGTGTAGTTGCCCTTGCCATCGAACTGACGCGGCGACATGCCACGGAAGTCACGGATACGGGGCAACGCCAGCGAGATCAACCGGTCAACGAACTCCCACATGCGGTCGCCACGCAGCGTGACGTGGCAGCCGATCGGCATGCCCTCACGCAGCTTGAACTGGGCGATCGACTTGCGAGCCTTGGTGACCTGCGGCTTCTGGCCGGTGATGGCCGTGATGTCGCGCACCGCGGCGTCGATGATCTTCGAGTCGCGAGCCGCCTCGCCAACACCCATGTTCACCACGACCTTGACCAGGCCGGGGATCTGCATGACGTTGTCGTACTTGAACTCCTTGTTCAACGCAGGCGCGATGTCGTCGCGGTAGCGCTGCTTCATGCGCGGGGAGACCTTCGCGGCCTTCTCCTGCGCCGGAGCCTCCGTCTTCTCCTCGGTTGCAGTCGACATCAGATCTCCTCCCCGGTCTTGCGGGCGATACGGACCGAACGGCTCGAGGTGTACTCGGTGCCGTCAGGACGACGCTTGGTGACCTCGACGCGCTTGAAACCCACACGGGTGGTCACCTCCTTGCCATCCACCTTGACCAGGAGCGCGACGTTCGACACGTGCACCGGGGCCTCGGACGAGATGATCCCGCCCTTGATCGGTGCGTTCGTACGCTGGTTGGCCTGGTCCTTCTTGTGACGCTTGGCGATGTTGACGCCGGACACGATGACCTTCTCGGCGGACGGGTCGACGGCGATGACCTCACCGACGGTGCCCTTGTCCTTGCCGGCGATCACCTTGACGCGGTCGCCCTTCTTCACGTGCAGCGACTTCATGTCAGATCACCTCCGGGGCGAGCGAGACGATGCGCATGTACTTGCGCTCGCGCAGCTCCCGGGCCACGGGCCCGAAGATGCGCGTACCGCGCGGCTCCCCGTCGTTCTTGAGGATGACGGCCGCGTTCTCGTCGAACTTGATGTAGGAGCCGTCAGCGCGACGGTGCTCCTTGACGGTGCGGACGATGACGGCCTTGACGACGTCGCCCTTCTTGACGTTGCCACCGGGGATCGCGTCCTTGACGGTCGCGACGATGGTGTCGCCGAGGTGGGCGTAACGACGCTTCGAGCCACCGAGCACACGGATGCACAAGATCTCCTTGGCACCGGTGTTGTCGGCGACCTTCAGTCGCGACTCCTGCTGGATCATTGGTTCTCCTTGGGTCTCACCGGTTCCCCCTCAGGGGCCTGGTGGAACGGATCTGCTTCGTGCCGGCCTGGACCGGAGCTTGGCGCTACTTGGCCTTCTCGACAACCTCGACCAGCCGCCAGCGCTTCGTCGCTGACAGTGGCCGGGTCTCCATGACGCGGACGCGGTCGCCCACGCCAGCCTCGTTGCTCTCGTCGTGCACCTTGAGGCGCTCGGTGCGGGTCATGACCTTGCCGTAGAGGGAGTGCTTGACGCGGTCCTCGACAGCGACGACGACGGTCTTGTCCATCTTGTCGCTGACGACGACACCCTCGCGGACCTTGCGCATGCCGCGCTCATCGGTCTGGCTCATCAGTTCTTCTCTCGATCAGGGTCGGGCACGATCCCGAGCTTGCGCTCCTGGATCACGGTGTAGATGCGGGCGATGTCCTTGCGGACACTCCGCAGCCGGCCATGGGACTCGAGCTGCCCGGTCGATGCGGCGAAACGCAGCGAGAACAGCTCCTCCTTCAGCTCACGGACCTTGGCGTCAAGCTCGGTGCGGCTCAGTCCGCGCAGCTCGGCCGCGTCAACGGTCTTGGCCATCAGATGTCACCTGCTTCCCGCTTGATGAAACGTGCCTTGAACGGCAGCTTGTGGATCGCGAGCCGAAGGGCCTCGCGCGCCACATCCTCCTGGACACCCGAGAGCTCGAAGAGCACCCGCCCGGGCTTGATGTTGGCGATCCACCACTCCGGCGAACCCTTGCCGGAACCCATGCGGGTCTCGGCCGGCTTCTTCGTGAGCGGACGATCGGGGTAGACATTGATCCAGACCTTTCCGCCACGCTTGATGTGACGGGTCATGGCGATACGAGCGGCCTCGATCTGACGGTTGGTCAGGTAGGACGACTCGAGGGCCTGGATGCCGTACTCGCCGAACGCCAGCTTGGTGGCGCCCTTGGCCGCACCGGTCCGCTTGGGATGGTGCTGCTTACGGAACTTCACTCGACGTGGGATCAGCATGCTCAGGCTCCTGCGGTCTCGGTGGCGGCCTCGGCCGGAGCCTCGGCGCCCTCGGTCCGACGCCGGCCGCCACGCTCGGGACGAGCACCCGTACGGGAGTCGTCACGGCCGGGGCGACGGGTCGGACGCTGGCGGTTGGTGGTGGCCTGGCGGGCAGCCTTCTGGGCAGCGCGCTCAGCGCGGGTGCCGGTGACGTCGCCCTTGTAGATCCAGACCTTGACGCCGATGCGGCCGAAGGTGGTCTTGGCCTCGTAGAAGCCGTAGTCGA
>DAOOHL010000125.1:0-8084 GCA_035416185.1 Propionibacteriaceae bacterium
ACGACGTCGAGCGGCCCGGCCGGCGGCTCAATGAAGCGGAACCCGGCCGGGTGGCGGTACTGGGTGACGACGGCGACCCGATCGTGGTCGTCGAGCGCGATCACGGCCACCGCGCCGGGATGGGTGATGTACTCCCTGGTGATCGCGTCACCCGTGGGCATGGTCACCTCATCGCTGACGAAGCTACTGATCCTGCCCGCGGTCGTCGCCGTGCGGACGCTCGGCCACGACATCGCCACGTCGGCCAGGTCGGCTCCCGTGATCGGGGTGCCGGGCAACGTCACGACTCGTCCTCCGGCAACCGGTCGGAATGCTTGCGGCGCAGCGCCGCCTCGATCAGGCCGACGAACAGCGGGTGCGGCTTGGTGGGCCGAGACTTGAGCTCGGGGTGGGCCTGGGTGGCGACGAAGAACGGGTGCACCTCGGCGGGCAACTCGACGAACTCGACCAAGGTCGAGTCGGGCGAGACGCCGGAGATGACCAGGCCGGCCTTCTCGAGCTCCTGGCGGTAGGCGTTGTTCACCTCGTAGCGGTGACGGTGCCGCTCGGTCACCTTATGGGCGCCGTACAGCCGGGCGACCTGGGTGCCGCGGCCAAGGTCGGCGGGGTACGAGCCGAGCCGCATCGTGCCGCCCATGTCACCCTCACCGGAGACGATGGACACCTGTTCGGCCATCGTGGCGATCACCGGATGCTCCGTCGCTGGATCGAACTCGGTCGACGCGGCGTCGGCCATGCCAGCGAGGCTCCGGGCGACCTCCATCACCATCGTCTGCAGCCCGAGGCACAGACCGAGGATTGGGACCTTGTTCTCACGGGCGTAGGTGATCGCACCGATCTTGCCTTCGACGCCGCGGATGCCGAAGCCACCAGGGATGACGATGCCGTCGACGTCGCCTAGCTGCTCGGCTGCACCCTCCGGTGTGGCGCACGAGTCAGAGGCGACCCACCGGATCAAGACCTTGGCCCAGTTGGCGAAGGCTCCAGCACGGACCGCCTCGGAGACCGAGAGGTAGGCGTCGGGCAGGTCGATGTACTTGCCGACCAGCGCGATCGTGACCTCCTCCTTGGGGTGGTGCACCCGCTCGAGGAGGTTATCCCACGCCTTCCAGTTCACGTCACGGAACTTCACTCCGAGGCGGCTGACGACATAGGCGTCGAGGCCCTCGTTGTGGATCACGCGCGGGATGTCGTAGATCGACGGCGCGTCAGGGCAACTGATCACCGCCTCCTCGTCGACGTCACACATCAGGGCGATCTTCTTCTTGACGCCGTCTGGGATGGGGCGATCGGCCCGGCAGACCAGGGCATCCGGCTGGATGCCGACCTGACGGAGGGCAGCGACCGAGTGCTGCGTCGGCTTCGTCTTCAGCTCGCCCGACGGCCCGATGTACGGCACTAGCGACACGTGGAGGAAGAAGACGTTCTCGCGCCCGACATCCCGGCGCACCTGCCTGGCGGCCTCAAGGAACGGCAGCGACTCGATGTCGCCGACGGTGCCGCCGATCTCGTGGATGACGATGTCGACGTCGTCGCCGGCCATGGCCAGCATCTCGTCCTTGATCTCGTTCGTGATGTGCGGGATGACCTGGACAGTGTCGCCGAGATAGTCGCCACGACGCTCCTTCGCGATCACCGACGAGTAGACCTTGCCGGTGGTGACGTTCGCGTCGGCGGTGAGGTTGACGTCGAGGAAGCGCTCGTAGTGGCCGATGTCGAGGTCGGTCTCGGCGCCGTCCTCGGTGACGAACACCTCGCCATGCTGGAAGGGGTTCATCGTGCCCGGGTCCACGTTGAGGTACGGGTCGAGCTTCTGCATCGTGACCTTGAGCCCGCGCGCCACCAACAGTGACCCGAGGCTGGAGGCGGTCAAGCCCTTGCCGAGCGAGGAGACGACGCCCCCGGTGACGAAAATGTGCCTGGTCTTCTTCGGTCTGCCCACGGGCCTCCACCCTATCCCGGATCGGTCGGTGAGACCGCATCCGTCATGGTGTCGGACGGAGCGCGCCGACCCACGGCCCGCACGACCGGGTAGGCCCGCGGCGGCTCGCCCTTCTCGACCGCGAACCCGGCCATGGCGACCTCGACATCGACGAAGCCAGCGCTGCGGAGCAACGTGGTCAGGGTTGCCGGGCTGAACCCGTCGTGCACGTGGTCAACCGACTCCGTGCCGTGCTGGTCGGCGTGCTCATGCTGGCCGAGGTGCTCGTGGTCGAGGCGCTCGTGGCCCTGGGGGCGATGCTCGTGAGGGTGGTGCTCGCCAGCCCCTGCCCGGTGGAAGGAACCATCAGGGTCATGGTCAAGATCGAGGATGCCTACCCAACCGCCCGGCACGAGCACCTCGTGAACGGCCATCAGCACGGCAGCCACATCCGCCATGTGGTGCAGTGCCAGCATCGAGTAGGCGATCTCGTACGGGGCCGTCGGCGGCGTTTCGACAGTGAGGTCCAGACAGCAGGCGGTCACGTGCTCCTCGGTCGCAGCCGACACCCGCTCAGCTCCGATGATCGTCATCTGCTCGGACGTGTCGACCAGCGTGATCGCACCGAGGTCAGCGGCCAAGGCCCGGCTGAGCAGGCCCGTACCGGACCCCAGTTCCAAAGCCGACCAGCCCGAGCCGACCAGCGGGATCGCGTCACGAAGGGAGGCAGCGGCCCGCTCAGCCCCGGCGACCTTCGCGGGGTCGTCGTCCCATGTGGCCGCGAGGCCGTCGAACCGGTTCACATCGCCTCCTTGTCAGTGGTGGCCTGAGCCACCAGCTCGCCAGCGTGTGCCAGCGACGAGTCTGTACGGTCCATGCCACCCATCATCCGGGCGAGCTCTGACAGTCGGTCCGCGGCCGCCACCTCGACGAGCCCGGACGTCGTCACCGACCCGTCGTCCGTCTTGGCTACGACGACGTGACGGTCGGCGTACGCGGCGACCTGGGCGAGGTGCGTGACCACGATCACCTGGGCCGACCGAGCGAGCCTGGCCAGCCGCCGGCCGACCTCGAGCGCGACCGTGCCACCAATCCCCGCATCAACCTCGTCGAAGACGAACGTAGTGGTGCCAGCCTCTCCGTCGGCGAGCACGACCTCCAGGGCCAGCCTGACTCGCGACAGCTCGCCCCCGGATGCGATCCGTCCCAACGGGCCGGGTTCGGAGCCAGGGTTCGCAGAGAACAGCAGCGAGACCGAGTCGGCTCCGTGCGGCCCTGGCTCTGCCAGCGGCGTCAGCTCGAACCGGAGCCGGGCTCGTGGCATCGCCAGCGCGGCGAGCTCGGCAGTGACGCGACCGGTGAACTGCTCAGCTGCCGCACGGCGAAGGCTGGTCAGCTGGCCAGCCAGGTCATTCACCTGCCCAGACAGGCGGGTGACCTCGGCTTGGAGCTCCTGGATGCGGTCCTCACCACCATGCAGCTCTGTCAGCCGCTGGGCTGACTGCTGCGACCAGGCCAAGACCTCGTCGACAGAGTTGCCGTACTTACGGGTCAGCGACTGCAGGTCCGACCGGCGGGCAGCGATCCACTCCAACCGGGCAGGGTCGGCGTCCAGGTCAGCGAGGTAGGACGCAGTCTCAGCAGCGAGGTCAGCGGTCAGCGCGGCCAGCTCGCGGGCCCGGTCAGCCAGCGGTGCAGCCATCTGGTCCCCGGCCGCCGCCTGCTCAAGTGCCTTGCGTGCAGCGGCCACCAAGCCCAGCGCTGACGGCTCGTCGCTTGTCGACATCTCGTCGCCTGAGAGGGCGACCGCCGCCCGGCTGGCCGCCAGCCTCAGGTCGTCGACGGACTGCAGCCGGTGGGCCTCGGCCGCCAGAGCCTGGTCCTCACCAGGCTGCGGGTCGACGGCCGCGATCTCGTCGAGGCCGAACCGAAGCAGGTCGATCTCACGCGCCCTGGCCTGCGACTCGGCGACGAGGGTCGCCAGCTCCGCCGCTGCTGCTCGTCGTGCTGCGTAGGCCTCCCGGTAGCGACCCAACACCCCAGCCAGCACGGGCCCGGCTGCCCGGTCGAGCACGCCCCGCTGTCGCTCAGCGGTGCCGAGCCTGACCTGTTCAGACTGGCCGTGGATGGTGACGAGCGACTCCCCCACCTCGGCGGCGGTCGCGGCCGGCACCTGGACCCCGCCGATCAGGCTGCGGCTCCTCGAGCCGATCTGCCGGGACACCAGCAGCTCGCCCTCCTCCAGTTCCGCACCGGCCGCCTCGACCTGGGGCAGCAGGTCATCTGGTACGGGTGAGAACCGGGCCTCCACGACTGCGCGCGTCGACCCCGACCTGACCAGCCGCGACTCCGCCCGCTCACCCGCGATCAGCCCGAGGCCGGTGACGACCATCGTCTTGCCCGCTCCGGTCTCTCCGGTGACGACGGTGAAGCCTGGGTCGGGCTCGAGCACGGCTTCGGAGATGACGCCCAGCCCGGCGATCCGCAGCTCGGTCAGCATGTCAGCCCGGCCCCGGGTCGACGGCCCGCCAGCCCTCAATCCTCAGCCCGAACTTCCGCACGAGCCGGTTGGTGAACGGCTGCTCTGACAGACGCACCATCGTCAGGTGATGCGTGGACCGGCGAGCCAGGATGCGGCAGCCGGGAGTGACGTCGAACGTTCGTCGCCCGTCGCACCAGACCACGGCTTCGGCGTTGCTGACGAGATCGATCTCCACGACGGAGTCGGGGCCGACGACGAGCGGGCGGGCGAACAGAGCGTGGGCGCTGAGCGGGACGACGAGGAAGGCTTCGACATTGGGCCACATCACCGGACCGCCAGCGGAGAAGGCGTACGCGGTCGACCCGGTGGGGGTGGAGATCAGGATGCCGTCGCACGCCCAGCGAGAGACCGGTAGACCGTCAATGGTGGCCAGGATCTCGACGACCTTCTGCCGAGACGCCTTCTCAAGCGACACCTCGTTGACCGCGAACGATGACCAGAGTCGGCGACCCGTAGCGTCGATCGCTTCGACCTGCAGGGTGACCCGTCGCTCGGTCGAGTAGTCGGCCGCGAGCACCCGGTCGGCCAGGGCCGGAAGCTCGACGACCTCCATCTCGGCGAGGAAGCCAACATGGCCCAGGTTGACCCCCAACACCGGCACGTCGTGCAGAAGCGCCCACTCAGCGGCCCTCAGGATGGTGCCGTCACCGCCGAAGACGACAGCGATCTCGGCGCGAGGGTCGGCGCTGGAACCGATCGCTGCAAGGTGAGCCTGCGGCACCCGCTCGCGGATTGCGGCCAACGCGTCTGGGAACACCAGGCAGCGGATGCCGTGCTCGGCCATGGACGCCACGAAGTCACACGCCGCATGCATCGCCTCGAGGCGGCGCGGGTGGGTCAGCACGGCGACCACGCGTTCAGTCACGCTGTCACCCTATCTGCGTGATCCGACAGTCCGGCTGTCGCGCAGCCGGAGGAAGATCTCGACGTTCCCAGCGGGTCCGGGCAACCGGGATAGGCCTCGCCAGTCCTCTTGCCAACCAAGCGCCAGAGCGTCGGCCGCGACCTGATCGACGGCAGCCATGCGGACCCCTTCGTCCTTGACCACCCCTCCCTTGCCCAACCGGTCGCGACCCACTTCGAACTGTGGCTTGACCATGAGCAGCGCCACCCCGCCCGTACCCACGACCGTCAACAGGGGCTCCACCAGCATCCGCAACGAGATGAATGAGACATCGGCCACAACGAGGTCCACTGGCTCACCACCTAGATCGGCCAGCGACAGGTCACGGAGGTTGAGCCCCTCACGGACAACCACGCGCGGGTCGTCAGCCACCTCGGCGGCGATCTGGCCGTGACCCACGTCGACCGCGTACACGCGAGTGGCACCGCGTTCCAGAAGCACCTGGGTGAAGCCGCCGGTCGATGCGCCAGCGTCCAGCACCCGGCCCGTGACCGAGGTCTGGGAGTCGTCAAGAGCGCCGAGAAGCTTGTGGGCGGCGCGTGAGACGTACCTGTCATCGGTCGCCTCGACGAGGTCATCGTCGGTCACCATGACCGAGGACTTTCGCGTGCGTTGCCCGTTGACGATGACCCCACCCTCGGCGATCAGCTCAGCCGCACGCGTCCGAGACCGCGCGAGCCCACGCTGGACCAGCGCGACATCCAGCCTGAGGGGGTTCAGCGCCGGTCCGGCCGTCGATCGGGCAAGGCCACCAGCGGCGCGTGCTGGAGCACGGAGCTGATCTGCTCGTGCGCCAGAGACAGCCGTTCCGCCAGCTCTGGCAGCGGTACATCCGACAGGTCGGCCACGTCGGCACAGGCCGCGTCCACTACGCTGTTCCCGGTCTCAGGCAGGTCGATCGTCATGGCTGACACCCTAGTGGTGAGCCGCTCCCTGGTCAGTCGTCGTCGCCCAGCCCACGAGCTGCCAAGGCGTCGCCGGTGGCCTGGGCGAAGCCAACCGCGCGGACCACCACTGGAGTCACGTGGGCGAGCGGGTTGCGGTCGAGCCCTCTCGCTCTGGCGGCGTCCCGGACCTCACCAAAGCTGCCGGCCAGGTACGGGATGCTGCGCAGCATCACGGTCACTGCGAGCCCGAACCGCTCGGGCGACAACCCGACCCACCGCAACGGCGCAGCGGCCGCGACGAGGCCGTCGAGCAGCACCGGGATCGGCTTGGTCATGGTCAGCAGCCGGCTCGCCAGCACTGCGAGGACGACGTTGCCCGCCAGCACCACACCATCGAGCCACGTACCAAACACGACGTGGTAGGCAGCCATCGCGAGCACGAGCACGACAAGGGGCCACGGCAGCCTTACGGCGCGAGCGCCCAACCGAGCGGAGACCAGCACGGCGACCACAGCCGCGAGGCATGCCGCCGTCGCCGGCCACTGTCGGAGCACCATGGCTGGCAGGGTCAGCGTCAGGACCAGCAGGTACGTCCAGCCGACTGACCACCGCTCGATCCAGCTCCCGGTGGGCTGGAACGTGCCGAACAGCGAGTCGTGGCTGTTCACGGCGTCGATGGGGTCTGGGCGACGAGGCGACGGTACGCAGTGACCGCGGCCGCGGGCTCGCCGTCGGCGACCACACGGCCCTGGTCGACCACGAGGACTCGGTCTGCGTCGAGGGCGAGGTCGAGGTCATGGGTCGCCAGCACCACGCGTTGGGGCAGTGCCGCGAGAGCGGACCTGACGAGCTCGCGGTTGCGCAGGTCCAGCAGCGTCGTGGGCTCGTCCGCTACCAGGACCGCCGGCTCGACGGCAAGCACGGACGTGAGGGCGACCAGCTGCCGCTCACCACCCGACAGGTCGTAGACCGAGCTGCGCGCCACCTGGCCGAGACCGCGCTCGGTCAGCAGCGCGAGTGCCCGTTCTGTACGGGCACGCCGGTCCCTCACCGTACGACGCAGGCTCAGTTCGACATCCTCGACGGGAGTGGGCATGACCAGCTGCGACAGGGGGTCGGTGAACACAAACCCGACGCGGCGTCGAACGTCTCGCCCGTCAGCGACCGTGTCGAGCCCATCGACCGTGACGCTGCCAGCGCTCGGAACGATGAGCCCGTTCAGCAGCCGCAGCAGCGTCGACTTGCCTGATCCGTTGCCGCCGATCACCGCGATCCGACGCTCGGTCAGGGTGAGGTCCAGCGGGGCGAGGATCGTCCGGCTGCCGCCCGCGACGGGGACGACGACCTCGACGTTGGCGAAGCGGATGACCGACGCGGTCCCGCTGGTCACCTCAGCGGCTCGACCTTCACGGTGCCGGTCTGCGGCGTACGGAAGAGCAGGGCCGGGAAAGCCCGGTGGACGGTGGCAGCAATGACGCCTGCCAGCAGAGACTTGGCGAGGTCACCCGGAACGAACGCGAGGTCGATCGTCAGCGCCTTGGCGAACGTGGCCTTGAGGTTCACCATCAGGCCGACGATGCCCATCGGGTGGATGATCAGCAGGCTGACCAGGGCTGCTACTGCGGTGAGGGTGGCCGGAAGCCAGCGCTCGCTGCGCCGCCGAGCCACGGTCGCCAGCAGACCGGCGACGAAGGCAGCGATCGGGAACGAGAGCAGGTAGCCGATCGATGGCTTGGCCAGGATGCCCAGCCCGGCCGCGCCGCCAGCAAAGATCGGCAGACCGGCGAGACCCACGAGGATGTAGAGCACGGTTGCGGCGGCCCCGCGGAC
>DAOOHL010000126.1:0-8036 GCA_035416185.1 Propionibacteriaceae bacterium
ATCGCGCTGGCCTCCGACCTGATGCGGCTTGGGCGCGCCGACGTCGCCCTCGTGGGTGGCGCCGAGGCCGTCATCCACCCCTTCACGATCGCCGCGTTCAACCAGATGCAGGCGCTCAGCAAGCGGAACGATGATCCCGAAGGCGCGTCCCGCCCCTGGGACACCGGCCGCGACGGCTTCGTGATGGGTGAGGGGGGCGCGTGCCTGGTGCTCGAGACCTTGGAGCACGCCCAGGCCCGCGGCGCGAGGATCTACGGCACCCTGGCTGGCTCGGGAATCTCGGCCGACAGCCACGACATGGTGCAGCCGGACCCGGACGGCTACGGCCAGTCGCTCGCGATGAAGCGCGCCATCGCTGACTCCGGCCTCACCACCCGTGACTTCGTGCACCTCAACGCCCACGGCACCTCGACCCCGCAGGGTGACGTGACCGAGGCGGGTTCGGTACGGAAGACGTTCGGTGACGACATCGACCGCGTCGTGGTGACGTCGACCAAGTCGATGACCGGGCACCTGCTCGGCGCCGCCGGTGCGATCGAGACGATCGCCTCGCTGCTCGCGGTCTACCACCGGACGATTCCACCCACGATCAACCTTGAGAACCCCGAGCCCAACCTCGGCGTCGACATCGCCGCCAACGTGGCCCGTGAGCTGCCGGCTGGCGACCTCGGGGCGCTCAACAACTCGTTCGGGTTCGGTGGCCACAACGTGTGCATCGCCGTGACCAACCAGCACGCGACCCACTGAACCCGCTCTGCCCGTCCCCCGACCGGAGGTCACGCCATGACCGCGACCACAGAGAAGCTCCCCCGCGAGCTCGACCCCCGCAACCCGAACACCCGCCTCGCGGCTCTGTTCGACGACGGCGACATGACCCTGCTCGGGCCGGACGACGGCTCCGGAATGCTGGCGGCATGGGGTCGGATCAACGGCTCCCGTACGGTCGCGTTCTGCTCCGACGCCACCGTCATGGGTGGCGCGATGGGCGTCGCTGGCTGCGAGGTGGTCTCGCGGGCGTACGCAACCGCCTTGAAGAACAACCTGCCGATCGTCGGCATCTGGCACTCGGGTGGGGCTCGCCTCGCCGAGGGAGTGCTCTCGCTGCATGCTGTGGGCCAGGTCTTCAATGCGATGACCAAGGCGTCGGGCAAGGTGCCGCAGATCTCGATCGTGCTGGGTGCCGCGGCCGGCGGAGCCGCGTACGGACCGGCCCTCACCGACATCGTGATCCTCGCGCCGGAGGGCCGGATCTTCGTCACCGGGCCTGATGTGGTGCGCTCGGTCACAGGCGAGGACGTCGACCAGTTGCGCCTCGGCGGTCCAGACGTCCATGGCCGTCGTTCGGGCGTGGTTCACATCGCGGCCGACGACGAGGCTGATGCGATCGAGCAGGGCCGCCGTCTGGTGTCGCTGTTCGCCGACCAGGGTGAGGTCGCGGCTGTGGTGCCCGACCTGGATCTGGCGGGACTGCTGCCCGAGTCGGCCAAGCGCGCGTACGACGTGCATCCCCTGATCGCCGGCGTGTTGGACGAAGGCTCTGGCGTCGAGCTGCACGCGAAGTGGGCCCCGAACCTGGTCGTGACGCTGGGTCGGCTCGGTGGCCGTACGGTCGGCGTGGTCGCCAACAACCCCCTGCGCCTGGGTGGCTGCCTCGACTCCTTGTCGGCCGAGAAGGCGGCCCGGTTTGTCCGGATGTGCGACGTGTTTGGCGTACCGCTGGTGGTGCTGACCGACGTGCCCGGTTATCTGCCCGGCGTCGGCCAGGAGTGGGACGGCGTCGTGCGGCGCGGTGCCAAGCTGCTGCATGCGTTCGCGGAGTGCTCCGTACCGCGGGTCACGCTGGTGACGCGCAAGTCGTACGGCGGCGCGTACATCGCGATGAACTCCCGCTCCCTCGGCGCAACCAAGGTGTTCGCCTGGCCGGGCGCAGAGGTCGCCGTGATGGGCGCCGTCGCAGCCGTACGGATCCTGCACCGCCGCAAGCTCGCTGAGGTACCGTCCGACCTGCTGGCCACGGTCGAGGCCGAGCTGGCCACCGAACACGAGCGGATCGCCGGCGGCGTCGACAAGGCCGTCGAGATCGGTGTGGTCGACGAGATCATCACCCCCGAGGAGACCCGCTCAGCGCTGGCGAAGGCGATCCGCGACAACGACCACGGCTACCGGGGCGGCCACAGCAACATCCCGCTGTAGCCCGCTGGCTCAGAGCTCGCCCTGCTCCTTGGTGCCGGTGGGGAGCGCGGTCATGCGGGTGACGACCGTGGGAGCACCGACCAGCGGCGAGACGGCAGCGCGCAATGCTTCGACCTGCGGGCTGGAGCCGTGGGCGTCGAGGTCCTCGACGCTGGCCCACTTCTCGATCATCGTGATCGTGCCGTCGGCGGCGTCGTGGATCGCGTAGAGCAGGCAGCCCTGCTCCGTGTGCACCCCTGGGATCGTCGCCTCGAAGGCCGCGATCAGCTCATTCCGCTTGCCCTCGGCGGGGTGGAAGACGGCGGTCACGACGACGCTCATGAGGTTCCTCTCGACAGGTCGGTGCCCCGACGGTATCCGCTGTGTTTATGCCCAGGGCTGTCGTCTCAGGAGCGTTGCCGTTCCGTGCGGGCCCTCAGCCCACCACCGTGAAGGGCCCGGACAGGAAGACCTCATCGCAGCACCGGTCACCGACCACAGCAACCACCACCCCAGCCGCCTCGGCCGCGACCGCCTCGGCGATCCTTGCCTCGTCGGGCGCCGACGTCCTACTGCGTCTGGGCGACTGAGGCGACCTCGGCCGCACGACGCTCGCGCTCGGCATCCGGGAGCCACGCGGCGCGCCAGCCGTTGAGCACGATCTGAGCCAGCTCGTCGGGGGTGAGGCCGATCTGCTCGTGGGCGATCCGGTACTCGTTGGCCAAGGTAGTCGGGAACATGCCCGGGTCGTCGTCGCAGAGCGACAGCGTGCAGCCCGCCTCGAACATCGCCTGGATCGAGTTGCGGCGCCAGGGTCGGATCGATCGGCGAGACGTGGTCGATGCCACGGTGAAACAGACCTGCTCGTCGACGCACCGCTTGACGACGTCTGCGTCCTCAAGGATGAAGTAGCCGTGGTCAATCCGGTCGCAGCCGAGGTCGTCGAGGCAGACGATGGTGTTGTGGGCGTTCATCTCATGCTCCGACGAGTGCGCCGTGCGCTTCAGCCCCGCCTGGCCCGCGAGGCGGTAGGCGTCGATGAAGCGCTCCGGCGGTCCGGCGGTCTCGAGGTTGTCGAGGCCGATGCCGACGAGGTACTCGTGCGGGTGGTCGACCGCCTGCTGAACGGCCTTGACCGCCTCCTCGCTCGACTTCGAGCGGTCGATGGCCTGGATCAGGCGGGCCGTCATCCCTGTCTCCGCCTCGGCGCGCTGGATGCCGGCGACGTAGGCGGCCTGCACCTCGGCGTACGAGAGTCGCCAGTAGTCCTCGTGGGGGTCGCAGAACAGCTCGAGGTGGGTGATGGTGCTGGTCCGGAACGCGTTGACGCAGGCCTCGTAGGTGATTCGAGCGAAGTCTTCTGCGTCGAGCAGGGAGCGCCGTACCCATTCGGACACGAGAAACAACGAGTACGGCTGCGCAGGCTCTCCCGGGGACTTCACGGTGGGTACGGGGATGCGCGCCCCCCAGTACTTCTCTCGCGGCGACGGCGGCGAACACAGGTTGGCGTAGACCACCTCGGGCGCCTCGGGCAGATCGATCCCCGCCTTGGTGACCAGGTCGTCGAAGGTCTGGGCGGTCACCGTACCGATCAGGTGGCAGTGCAGGTCGACCTTCGGCAGTGCGAGCACGTCGTCGAGGGTGGTCACTTCAGGCCTCCTGCGGGGTAGGTACGGACGATGCGCTCGAGCCAGTCGACGGCCACGGGCAGGGCGGACTCGTCAATGTCGAAGCGGGGATGGTGATGGGGCGCCGGACTGGATGCTCCGACGACCAGATAGGTGGCCACTCCCCCGCAGTCCTGGACCGTTCGGGCCCAGAGGCTCAGGTCATCGGATGCTGCCATCAATGCCGTACGGCGAACGTCGGCGACTCCATCGATGCTTGTCGCAGCAGCATAGGCATGGTCGACAAGCGCAGCGTCGGAGGTCATGGTCGAGGCGTACGACATGCGGGTGAGGGTGTGTTCGACATCCCATGACTCGGCCGCGCCTGCCACCACGCGCCGGGCCCGGTCCAGCATCGAGGCGCACACGGCGTCGGAGTCGGATCTGACCTCAGCCTCCAGCCTGCAGTGGTCGGGAACGATGTTCGACTGCCTGCCGCCCTGGATCGTGCCGACGTTCACGTTGGTGACACCGCGCGAGTCGCGGCTCATCGCCAGCAGCCCCAGGGTGGCCGTGGCAGCGGCGGCGATGGCGTTGCGGCCTTCCTGAGGAGCGGCCGCCGAGTGGGCGGAGACGCCGGTGAAGTCAATGGCGAGCTTCTCCGTGGCCTGGAGTCCGTGGGACCCGGCAGCCAGCACCCGAGCGGGCAAACCCTCGCCCAGATGGAGACCGATCATCACATCCAGCCCGTCGGCGCAGCCCGCCGCGATCATCGCTGGCGCTCCCCTGACTGACTCCTCAGCGGGTTGGAAGAGGAACCTCACCCGCCCCGAGAAGGCACGGTCCGCGATCAGGCGTTCAGCGAGTGCGACCCCGATGGCGGCATGGCCGTCGTGGCCACAGGCGTGCATGGCGCCCGTCGTAGACGCGAACCCTTCTCGCGCGGGAAGGTGGTCGCTGGACGAGTCCTCCACGATGGGCAGCGCGTCGACGTCGAACCGGATCCCGATCGTTGGCCCCGGTCGATCTCCGGGAACCTCGATGGTGAAGGCCGTGCCGTGGCGGGCAAGGTCATCAGACACGGTCGGGTCGCAGCCGAGGGCCACGGCGGCCGCAGCCGCTTCCTGCCTCGCTGCAAAGCTGGGATAGGCGTAGACGTCGGTTGGATCGAGAGCGGCCGCTCCGCGTCGGATGAGCACGTCGTCTGCCCGTGCCAGCGAGGGCGACAGCGCTTCCAGGAGGGTCGCGACGGTGGCGACCTCGCGAAACGCGGTCTCGGCGCGAGCGTGCAGGACGCGTCGGAGCGCCACGACGTCGACCTGCTCTGTTGCGTCCGACGTCACGAGCCAGCCACCTCGGCCGTCATCGCAGTGACCTCCTCGGGGAAGTGGCACCTCGTCTCGACACCTGGCCGGATCGCCCGGAGCTCGGGGGCCTCCGTACGACACCGTTCCCTGGCCAGCGGACACCGCGTGTGGAAGCGGCAACCCGACGGCGGGTTGATCGGCGAGGGGATGTCTCCCGAGAGCCGGATTCGCTCGCGCCCGCGCACCGCAGGGTCGGGAACCGTCGCGGCTTCCAGCAGCGCCTTCGTGTACGGGTGAGACGGCCGACCGAAGACGTCGTCGGTCGGACCAGAGTTCACGACCTGGCCGAGGTAGAGCACGACGACCCGCTCGCTGACCGTACGAACCACGCCCAGGTCATGGGTGATGAACAGGTAGGCAAGGTCGCGGGTGACCTGGAGCCGCTTCATCACCATCAACACCTGGGCACGGACCGACACGTCCAGTGCGGACACCGCCTCGTCAGCGACGATGAAGTCAGGGTCAGACGCCATGGCTCGGGCGATCGCGACCCGCTGCCGCTGCCCGCCGGACAGCTCCAACGGGGACCGCGAGGCGAAGGAGTCAGGATCGAGCCCGACCAGCCGGAGCAGCTCGTGGGACTTGGCATCAGCGACCTTCTGGCCGAGGCCGAGGTTGTAGCGAAGCCCGAGCCCGACTGACGTCGCGATGTCATGCCGCGGGTTCAGCGACGAGCCCGTGTCCTGGAACACCACCTGCACGTTGCGTCGGTAGTCCTGCCTCGCTGGGCCGGTCAGGGACTCGAGCCCCTGGCCCCGGAACCTGACCTCACCGGACGTTGGCTTCTCAAGGTCAAGCAGCACCCGGCCTAGCGTGGACTTGCCCGAACCCGACTCCCCCACCAGTGCAACAGTCTCGCCGGGGTGGATCGACAAGGTGACGTGGTCGACGGCCGTGAGCAGCGCTTTCGACGTGCCGAGCCGGCCGCGGATCGGAAACTGCTTGACGACATCGACGGCCTCGATGATGGGCTCGGTCATGCGGCACCCCCGGACGCGCCAGCCCGCCACATGTCGGCGGCGACGTGATCGTGATGCCAGCAGGCAGACTCACCCCCAGCCACTGCGACCAAGGGAGGCTGTTCCGTACGGCACCTGTCGTCCGCGAGCGGACACCTCGACGCGAACCGGCATCCCTTCGGCATGGCGCGAGGATCCGGCACCGTGCCTGGAATGGAGAAGAGCTCGTTGATGTCAGAACTGCTCGACAGCGTCGATCCCAGGAGACCTGCCGTGTACGGATGGCGGGGATCGGCGTACAGCGCGTGGACCTCGCGGGACTCGACGATCCGGCCGGCGTACATCACGTAGACCCGGTCACACATCTCAGCCACCACGCCGAGGTCGTGGGTGATGAACAGGATCGCCACTCCGAGCCGGTCACGCAGCTCGCGCAGGAGCGCAAGGATCTGCGCCTGAACCGTCACATCCAGTGCCGTCGAGGGCTCGTCAGCGATGATCAGATCGGGGTCGGCAGCGAGCGCTGCTGCGATCAGGACGCGCTGCCGCTGACCACCTGAGAGCTCATGCGGATAGCGGTGCACCATGCCCTCGGGATCGGGCAGCCCCATCAGACCGAGCAGCTCCACGACCCTGGCCTGGTGGTTGCCCGGGATCCTGTGCACGCGCAGTCCCTCCCCGACCTGCTTGCCGACCGTCATCATCGGGTCGAGGTAGGTGGACGGATCCTGGAAGATCATCGCGATCCGAGCGCCTCGGACCGTGGCCATCTCCTTCGGCTTCAGCGTGTCGTACCTCGTGCCGTCGAGGATCAGTTCGCCGGACGTCTGCCGTACGGACTGGCTGGGAAAGAGACGCATGATCGCGTTCGACGTGGTCGACTTGCCACAGCCCGACTCCCCCACCAGACCCACGATCTCGCCCTTGTTGACCGCGAGCGAGATCCCGTCGACCAAGGCGATGTCCTTGCCTCGGGATCGAGCCGAGACGACAAGGTCCTGGACGGCAAGCAGCGGCCCTTCAACAAGCTCAGGGACCGAACCCTCCATGAGCGAGTCGGCCATCATCGCTCCTTCAGTCGCGGGTTGAGGGCGTCGTTGAGGCCGTCGCCGACGAGGTTGAGCGCCAGCACCACCGACGCGATGGCGAGTCCCGGGAAGACAGCCAGCCACCAGGCCGAGCGCAGGTAGGCCTGAGCCTGGAAGAGCATGCCGCCCCACGAGACGAAGTTCGGGTCGCCCAACCCGAAGAATGACAGCGACGCCTCGGTCAGGATCGCCATGGCCACGTCGAGGGAGGCGATCACCACGATCTGGCTGAGCACGTTCGGCAGGATCTCCCGCCAGATGATCACACCCGCGGGCATGCCTGCGACCCGAGCCGCGTCGACGAAGGCGGCGGATCGAACCGTACGGACTCCGCCACGCACCACTCGCGCTGTCTGTGGCCACGACAGGATCGAGACCACGATGATCATGCCGAGCAGGCTGGAGCCGAACAGCGCCACGATGATCAGCGCCAGCACGAGCCGGGGCAAGGTCTGGAAGAACTCGGAGATCCGCATCAGCACCGTGTCGATCCAGCCGGGGAAGAACCCAGCCAGCGCTCCGACGAGCACGCCGATCAAGGTCGCTGCCGCTGCCACCGAGAAGCCCACCAGCAGCGAGACCCGCGCTCCATGGACGAGCTGCGACCAGGTGTCCTGGCCGAGGTGGTTGGTGCCTAGCAGATGACCCGGCGTCCCGGGTGGCCGGAGGGCCTCGGGGCCACCGCTGAAGGGCGGAGAGGTCTGGATGGCTCCCGCCAGGAGCGCGATCAGCAACACGACCACCAGCCACACCAGGCTGGCGACGGCCGGCTTCGAGCGTGCAAACCTTGCCCACAGGTCAGCTCCGGCGCGACGCCTCGGGGCTCCGGCCGCTGTCTCGATG
>DAOOHL010000127.1:0-7989 GCA_035416185.1 Propionibacteriaceae bacterium
TTTGCTGAACAGGGACGGGTTGACCAGGCAGCCGATCGTGTTCACGCCCGTCGTGGCGCCGTACAGCTTGCCCTTGTACTTGCCGTTGTCGACGGCGCCGCTGTCGATGCCGCTCGAGTCGTAGCCGATCGCGGCCAGGTCCGCGAGCGCGCCTCGGCTGGCGTACTCAGGGAGGTACGCCCCGCCGAGCGTGATCACGTCAGGGGCGGTACCAGCGGCGACCATGGTCGCGAGCTTGTCGAAGTACCCCGCGAAGTCGCTCGGCTCACCGGTGACCTTGATGCCGGGGTTGGCCTGGGTGAACAAGTCGAGGATCTTCTGGGTCGACTCGGCGCGGGCGGCGTTGCCCCACCAGGTGAAGCGAAGGTTGCCGGTGGCGGCCGCAGCGGAGCTGGGTGCGGCGCCACTGCTGGCGGCGACGCTCGGAGAGGTGGTCGTGGTGCCGGCGCAGGCGGCGAGCCCGGCTGCTGCGCTGGCCCCGAGAGCGCTGAGGGCGAATGAACGACGAGAGAGTGACACGATGGCCTCCGTTGGCTTACGGACTGGATCGCGGGGCGGAAAGCGGTTCCCGAGATATTGTTTGAAACGATAGCAAATTGGCGAGGGGGAAGTCGATGGGCACGAACGAGAAGTTCGCGGACCTGGTGGCCAACCGACCCGACAGCGAGGTCCTGGTCGCTGACTGGGGACGAGCGGATGTGGTCTTCAGCGCTGAGGGGCCACTAGGGGAGGCGTACGCAGCAGCGGTCACCCAGCTCTTGGACGCCGTCGTCCAACACGGCACGCAGCCCGCCATCCTGCACGAGGCGGGTGCTTACCCGGGCTGCTGGGTCGAGAGCACGGCGTCGATTGGCGCGGAGACCTTGGCGCGGTTCCTGCCAGGCGTGGCGGCCGAGACCGTACGGCGCATCGTCAGACATCTTCGCGATGACGGGATGCTGCCGTACAAGGTGACTGCCGGCCCCGGTGGCGAGACGGTCCCGTCGTACCGGCAGATCCAGATGGTAACGCCGTTCGCCCGCTCGGTGGGGACCATCGCCGATCTGTCCGGCGAACCCTCGCTGGTCGCCGACGCCTACCCAGCGTTGGCGGCGCATGACCGATGGCTGGCAGAGCACCGTGACACGCGGGGCAGTGGCGGGGTCGAGGCCTTCGCGACCTACGACACCGGCCACGACCGGTCGCCGCGCTTCTGGCATGTCCCCGACGTGCCGCACCTGGACGATCCCTCCCAGTTTGATCCGGACAACCCGAGGTTGCCGTTCATCGCTCCCGACCTGACCGCCAATGTGGCGAGCCAGCGGAGGGAGCTAGCTGCGATGGCTCGACGCCTTGGTGAGGATCAGTCGCCCTGGCTGGCCGCGGCCGAGGCGTCGACAGCAGCCCTGTTCGAGCAGTGCTGGGATTCCACCGACCAGTTCTTCTACGACCGTGACGCGACCGGTGAGCTCGTCAAGGTGCAGTCCGACGTGCTGCTGCGAGTGCTGTCGTGCGGCATCGGTGACGACGCGTTCTTTGACGAGGCACTTCGTCGCTACCTGCTGAACACCCGGAAGTTCTTCGCCCACTTCCCGTTCACCTGCCTCGCGCTGGACGACCCGCGATTCGACCCGCGGATCGAGCACAACTCCTGGGCGGGGCCGACCAACGCGCTGGCGGTGCTGCGCGCTCCGGCCGCGTTCGAGACACACGGTCGGTTCGTGGAGCTTGCCTGGGCGATGTGGCCGACGATCACCACTCTGGCCAAGGAACCGCGGTTCGCCCAGACCTGGCACCCCTGGACGGGGGAGCAGGGCTTCACCTCGGGCTACTCGCCGGCGGTGCTGACCCTGCTCGACTTCGTGGAGCGGTGCTGCGGCATCCTGCCTCGTCGCGATGGGGATCTGTGGGTGTCGGGGCTGGTGACGCCGATGGTGCAGCACGATGTGGCGGCCACGGCGACCTCGTACGGTCGGAGCCATGCGGGAGTCCACTACGAGCTCCACGTGAGCCGTGCGGGCTGCGTCCTGGTAGCCGACGGTGCCGAGCTCGCCACCTTCCCGCCGGGGGTGCGGCTGGTGCTGCGAGATGGCGAGGTCGCGGAGGTGGTCGGACTGACCGCCCGTACGGTCACCGGTCGGCTCACACTGCCAGGCCGCACCGTCGACGTGGCCGTGGCTGGGAACGAGCGTTGGGAGGTCCGGGGCGCCCCCAGGAAGGTGGCCGAGCGGGGTGTGATCGCGCCACGGTGACCTCCCTCCGTACGATGCCCTCGTGAAGGCGAGCATCATCTACCGCAACCGCTGGACGTACGGGCTGCTCATGCGGGCCTTGTACGGACGCCACTACGGCGCCAGATCGAGGGCGATTGCGGAGCTGATCCCGGCCGGGTCAAGCGTCGTCGATCTCTGCTGCGGACCAGCCACCCTGTACGCCGACCATCTCAAGGAGCGAGGCGTCGACTACACCGGACTTGACCTCAACCAGGGCTTCGTGGACCGGGTGACCGCAGCGGGTGGGCGCGGGGTGCAGTGGGATGTGCATGCCGACACCCCTCTGCCCGAGGCGGACTACCTCGTTCAGCAGGCCAGCCTCTACCACTTCCTCCCCGATCCAGGGCCGGTGGTCGACCGAATGCTGGCGGCCGCCCGTACGCAGGTGATCATCGCCGAGCCCGTTCGCAATCTCGCGTCGAGCGAGAACCCGGTTGTCGCCGCACTGGCTCGCCGATTGACCAACCCAGGCGACGGTGACCAGGCACATCGGTTCACCGAGGCCAGCCTGGACGCCTTCATGGATCGCTACCGCGACCGGGTGATGCTCAGTGAGTTGATCGCGGGCGGTCGGGAGAAGCTGTACGTGCTCTCCGTCTGAGGCGAGGGCAGTCGCCCAGCCTCAGCCCTTGACCTCGTTCGGCACGGCGCCGCCGTACCTGCGGTCGCGGGTGACGTACAGCTCGATCGCCCGCCACAGGTCGCGTCGGTCGAAGTCGGGCCAGAGTCGGTCGAGGAAGACCAGCTCCGCGTACGCCGACTGCCACAGCAGGAAGTTCGACGTGCGCTGCTCCCCGGACGACCGGACGAACAGGTCAACATCCGGGATCTCCGGCTCGTCGAGGTACTGCCGGAACCGGTCCTCGGTGAGCCGCGACGGGTCGAGCTTCCCGGCTGCCGCCAGCTCAGCGACCTTCCGGGCCGCGTCGACGATCTCGGCGCGGCCGCCGTAGTTGACGCAGAACTGCAGCGTCAGCACGTCGTTGTGCTTGCTCATCTCCTCGGCGACCTCGAGTTCCTTGATCACCGAGGCCCACAGCCGCGGGCGACGGCCAGCCCACCGGATCCGGACGCCCATGGCGTTCAGCTGGTCGCGCCGTCGGTGGATCACGTCGCGGTTGAACCCCATCAGCCAGCGCACCTCATCGGGCGAGCGCTTCCAGTTCTCGGTCGAGAACGCGTAGGCGGAGAGGTACTTCACGCCAATCTCGACGGCACCCTCGATCACGTCGAACAGGGCGTCCTCGCCGCGAGCGTGTCCCTCCGTACGCTTCAGTCCCCGCTCCTTGGCCCAGCGGCCGTTGCCGTCCATCACGATCGCCACATGCCTGGGCAGCTGGTTGGTGGGGATCGCGGGTGGCCGTGCTCCGGACGGGTGCGGAATGGGCGGTCGCGGTGCGGGACGGCTGGCCATGGGCCGAAGACTAGTCCGGCCCCGCGTGCGTGGCGCCACGGCTGGAGTTGCGTGAGCAGGGGAGAATGAGCCCGATGCCCACGTACAGCGATGAGGCGGTCGTGCTGCGGACCCACGACCTGGCCGAGGCCGACCGCATCGTCACGCTGCTCACCCGCCGCCACGGCAAGGTACGGGCGGTCGCCAAGGGGGTCCGACGCACCAGCTCGAAGTTTGGGGCGAGGCTGGAGCCGTTCTCGCAGGTCGACCTCCAGCTGGTCGAGGGACGCTCTCTGCAGATCGTCGCGCAGGCGATGACGCGCGCCCACTTCGGGGAGTCGCTCGTTGCCGACTACTCAGTCTGGACGACCGGGCAGGTGATGCTCGAGACCGCCGACAAGCTCGTCGTCGAGGACCACGAGCCGGCTCTTCAGCAGTACCTGCTGCTCGTCGGTGCGCTGCGGGCCCTCGCCGAAGGCACCTCCGACGGGCCACGGCCGCCACGTCTGGTGCTCGACTCCTACCTGCTCCGCTCGCTGTCCGTCGCTGGCTACGCCCCCACGCTCAGCCACTGTTCGCGGTGTGGTGTCGAGACGGGGGAGTTCTTCAATCCGGCCTCAGGCGGCGTCGTGTGTTTCCAGTGCCGGCCGGGCGGTTCCGTACGGCCCTCGCCGGGCGTGCTGCCGTACCTGTCGGCGCTGCTCACCGGTGACTGGCCCGCGACTCGTGACGTGACGGGCCCGGCGATGGCCGAGGGTTCTGGCATGGTGGCGGCGTTCGTCTCGTGGCACGTGGAGAGGGGGTTGCGGAGCCTTGCGCACCTGGACCGGGGCTGACCCGTACGAGGACCACCGCCGCCGCGTCGCCACGGTCGTCCTCAGCTTGATCGCCGTGGCCATCGTGCTGCTGCTGGTGGCCGCGATGGTGCTCACCCGAACGACCGCGGTCGAGTCGCGCAACGGGGTCGGCGACCCGTACACCCCCCGTGCGGGCGGCTCGGGCTATGACGTGCAGGGCTACCAGCTCGACCTGCGCGTCGATCCGACCAGTGGACGGGTCGAGGGCACGACCATCGTCACGCTGACCCCCACCGAGAACCTGTCGGTGATCAACCTCGACCTGGGCCTGCAGGTCTCATCGGTCCGGATGGGCAACGAGACGCTCACGCATATCCAGTCCGGCTACGACCTCGCGGTCAAGGCACCTCCTAGCCGGATGCTGTCGAGTGGGTTCAGCGCTGGCCGAACGGTGCAGCTCACGGTCGCGTACGAAGGGCGGCCGATCGATGTGCTGCTCGACGGCGAGGGATCGGTCTACACCCAGGGCACCGAGTTGCTGATCGCGGGAGAACCGCAGGGAGCTGCAGCCTGGTTCCCGAGCAACGACCATCCGAGCGACCCGGCCACGTTCGCCGCCACCATCCGCGTGCCCAGTGGCTTCCAGGCGATCTCTGTCGGCCGGCTGGTCTCCCACACCACCGAAGGTAGTGACGACGTCTGGCGTTGGCAGACCGACGAGCCGACGGTGACGTACGCGACGACGCTCGCGGTCGGGCACTTCGACGTGGTCGTGCAGCCCGTGCTGGTCGGTGGGGTCGAGAAGCAGGCTGTGTATGCGGTCAGCCACCAGGTGCCAAACCGGGAGCGTGCGATGACCTGGCTGCAGAAGTCACCGCAGGCGGCCGACACGCTCAGCCGGTGGCTGGGCCCGTACCCGGTGAGCAGCATCGGCGGCATCGTGCCAGCCGCCAAGCCGTGGTGGGGCGGGTTGGAGACGCTGGGCCGCCCGATCTACCACCCAGGGATGGTGGGCAACGACTCGGTGATCTACCACGAGCTCGCGCACATGTGGTTCGGCGACACCGTCACGCTGCAGCGGTGGGATGACCTGTTCATCAACGAGTCGCTGACCACCTACGCCGAATGGCTCGCCGAGGAGGCCCAGGGGCGCGGCACGCCCCAGCAGCGCTTCGACGACATGTACCGACGAGCGCCCGACTCGTTCTGGCGGCAGAAGCTCTCTGACCCCGGCCCCGGCAAGGGCTTGTTCACGAGGGTGTACGACCGCGGCCCGATGGTGGTCCACGCCACCCGGATCGCGATGGGCGACGACGCGTTCTTCCCATTCTTCAAGGCCTGGGCCCTCCAGAAGGGCCCGCGCTCGCTGGAACAGTGGCGCGAGCAGGCGCAGCGCGCCAGTTCGATCGATCTCGGGCCGCTGTTCGACGCCTGGCTCGACGGTACGACCAAGGTGCCGAACAGACCTGAGTACGGCTTCCGCTGAGATGGCAACGGTCTGGAAGGATGGCGGCCGTGCGTGACGTGGTGATCCTCGGTTCCACTGGCTCGATCGGGACGCAGGCGCTCGATGTGATCTCGACCAGGCCTGACCAGTTCCGGGTTGTCGGACTGGGTGCTGGTGGGGTACAGGTCGACCTGCTGGCCGAACAGGTGCGCGCCTTCGCCCCCCGGACGGTCGCTGTGCCGACCTCGACTGCTGCCGCCGCTCTGCGCGCGTCCTTGGCCGCGTCAGGCGTGGCCGTGCCGGAGATCCTCGCTGGCCCCGATGCCGCTTCGACCCTGGCTGCGGCGCCCTGCGACGTGGTGCTCAACGGCATTACGGGCTCGGCTGGGCTGGTCCCGACGCTGGCGACCTTGCAGGCTGGCACGACGCTCGCTCTTGCCAATAAGGAGTCCCTGGTGATCGGCGGACGGTTGGTGACCGATGCCGCGTCGCCCGGCCAGATCGTGGCGGTCGACTCGGAGCACTCCGCGTTCGCGCAGGCACTCCGGGCAGGTCGAGCCGAGGAGGTGCGCCGCCTGATCCTCACCGCGTCGGGAGGGCCGTTCAGGGGGCGTACCCGCGACCAGCTCACCGATGTGACCCCGGAGCAGGCGATGGCCCATCCGACGTGGGCGATGGGGCGGGTGATCACGATCAACTCCGCCACCCTGGTGAACAAGGGCCTCGAGCTGCTGGAGGCAGGCCTGCTGTACGGGGTCGACCTCGACGACATCACCGTCGTCGTGCATCCGCAGTCGATCGTGCACTCCATGGTCGAGTACGTCGACGGCTCTACCATCGCCCAGTGCTCGCCGCCCGACATGCGGCTGCCGATCGCCCTGGGGCTGACCTGGCCCGACCGGATCCCGGACGTCTCGAAGCCGTGCGACTGGACCCAGGCCTCCGCCTGGACCTTCGAGCCGCTGGACTCCGACGCCTTTCCGGCCGTGGAGCTGGCGCGCCGCGTCGGCAAGCTCGGCGGTACGGCGCCGGCGGTCTACAACGCTGCCAACGAGGAGTGCGTCGACGCGTTCTGCGCTGGCCGGCTGTCGTTCACGGGCATCGTCGACACGGTGGCGGCGGTCGTCGACCAGCACGTTGCCGAGGGCCACGTACGATCGGAGGCGCTCACGCTGGATGCCGTCCTCGGAGCCGACGCGTGGGCCAGGGCCCGCGCGAGTGAACTCGTCGGAGGAGCAGCCTGATGGACCTGGTCGTCGCGATCGCAGCCGGGATTGGCTTCTTCGCGCTGGTCATGGCGTCGATCGCCCTCCACGAGGTCGGCCACTTGGTGCCGGCCAAGCTGTTCGGGGTCAAGGTCACCCAATACTTCGTCGGCTTCGGCAAGACCCTGTGGTCGATGAAGCGCGGCGAGACGCAGTACGGGCTCAAGCTGATCCCGCTGGGTGGTTACGTCCGGCTCGTCGGGATGTACCCACCTGGCAGACCGAACCCACCCGCCGGTCGTCTAGCCGAGCTCGCGGAGGATGCCCGCGCAGCTGAATGGGCAGACATCACTCCCGAGGACGTCGCCGGGAACCGGCTGTTCTACCAGAAGAAGACCTGGCAGAAGCTGGTCGTGATGTTCGGTGGCCCGTTCATGAACATCCTGCTGGCGTTCTGCATCTTCCTGACGGTGAACCTGGTGTACGGGCAGGCGCAGCCCCAGCTCACCGTCGCTGCAGTCATCGAGTGTGTCGACCCGGCCCCCGCTGCCTGCGTCAAGCCACCGGCTGCCGCAGCCGGGCTGAAGCAGGGCGACACCGTGGTGGCGTTCAACGGCGCAGCGGTCTCGACCTGGACCCAGCTGACCACCGCGATCCGCGCCAACGGCGCTGGTCAGGTCCAGTTCACGGTCGATCGGCCGGGTTCCGGTCGGGTCGAGCTGCCCGCCGTACCCGGCATCGTCCGTGAGCTGCCTGACCTGACCGACCCGACGAAGAAGGTGATGGCGGGCTACGTCGGGGTCCAGCCGGCGTACGCGCTGGTCAAGGTGGGGCCTGGTCAGACGCTGGCCGACATGTGGAGCATGACGACCCAGTCGGTGTCAGCGCTGGTCAA
>DAOOHL010000128.1:0-7982 GCA_035416185.1 Propionibacteriaceae bacterium
GTACGGCGTCTTGATCGAGCGTGACGCCTTCGTGCTGCGCGCGGTCGAGGTACCGGTGCTCAAGCCTGGGCAGCAGCCTCTGCGGGTGCTGCATATCTCCGACATCCATCTGACGCCCGATCGCACTCGCCTGCTCGCCTGGCTCGAGGGTCTGGCGGAGCTGGAGCCGGATCTGGTGGTGAACACGGGCGACAACATCGGTTCGGCGGCTGCGATCGGCCCGCTCCTGTCGGCGCTGGGCGGCCTGTTCGACGTGCCGGGTGTGTTCGTGTTCGGGTCGAACGACCTGTACGGACCGCGCCCGATCAACCCGCTTTCGTACCTCGGCATCGGTCCGACGTTGGGCAAGAACCGCACCCGGCTGCCGAGCCACGAGCTCCGCGCGTCTTTCGTGGGGCACGGCTGGACCGATGTCGAGCACGTCCGTACCACGCTGTCGGTGGCGGGACGGCAGGTGGAGGTACGGGGAACCCGCGATGGACACCTCGAGGCCGATGACTACTCGCTGGTCGCCGGACCCCCTGACCCAGCCGTGGACCTGTCATTGTTCGTCACCCACGCCCCGTACCAGCGGCTGCTCAACTCGGCCACGGCCGACAGGGTCGACCTGATGCTCGCCGGCCACACCCACGGTGGCCAGGTCTGTGTGCCGTTCTACGGTGCTCTCACGACCAACTGCGACCTGCAGAACTCACGGGTCAAGGGATTGTCTCTCCACAGGGCAGGTGGACAGACCTCGTGGCTGCACGTATCAGGTGGTCTCGGCACCGCCCCGACAGCCCCGTTCCGGTTCGCGTGCCGTCCAGAAGCGACGCTGCTGACACTCGTGGAACGCGATGTGAGCGAGCCGGTGGGTTTGGGCTAGACTCTCCTTCGGCTTCCGACGAGGCAGCCAAATCGGGGTGTGGCGCAGCTTGGTAGCGCGTACGGTTCGGGACCGTAAGGTCGCAGGTTCAAATCCTGTCACCCCGACCAGCATCACCCGGTTCAACCGTGGCCACCCACCCGCCCGTACGATCGAGTCATGACCGAACCCCTCGTGCTCGTGGCCAACGCTGCTGACGGAACCATCACTTCGTACCGGATGACTGATGACCGGCTGATTCGGCTGGCGACCAGCCGGATCGGGCATGGCTGCTCGACATTCGTGGTGGATGAGGCGCGGGACCTGGTGCATGTGGGCACCAAGGAGGGGCCCTCGATCGTGACGTGTCGGCTTGATCGGGAGTCCGGGATCCTGGCGGACATCGGGACTGTCCCGGCGGTCGGGAACCCGACGTACCTGGACCTGGCCCACGATGGCACGGTGCTGCTCGCGGCCTACTACAGCCAAGGCGTCGGAGAGACCCGTCTGGTCATGGACGACACCGTCGGCGAGCCCGTGGGCACGATCGAGAACGCCAACCTGCACTGCGTCCTCGCCTCGGCCGACTCCAAGCATGCCTACTTCGTGTCGCTGGGCGATGACCTGGTCGCCGCCTGCGAGGTCGGTACGGATGGGTCGCTGACCCGGATCGGTGATGCACCCGCTCCCGCCGGGTCCGGGCCGCGGCACCTGGTGCTCGACGCGGCCAACGACAACGCGTATGTCGTCACCGAGTACTCAGGCGAGATCCTGCGCTATACCCGCGACGAGTCGGGCACCCTCACTCCCGCCGGCGCTACCGTCGTCGTGGACCCGGCGTACGGGCTGCTGCACTCCCGGATCGGCGCCGACCCGATGGCGGAGCACCTGATCTGGGGGGCCGACCTCCACCTGTCGGCAGACGGCCGTACGGTGTGGTCGACCGAGCGGACGGAGTCGATCCTCGCCACGTCCCCCATCGATGCCGACGGCGCTGTGGGTTCGCCCTCCTCGTACACCCCCACCGAGCCGCAGCCGCGGGGGTTCGCGGTCTCGCCGGACGGCACCCACCTGGTGGTGACTGGCGAACGCTCCTCGACCGTCACGCTGTACGGAGTAGGCGACGACGGCTCTCCCATCGAGCTCACGAAGGTGCCGACGGGCGCGGGCTCCAACTGGGTCCGGTTCGTCTGACGAAGCCAGGACCCGACGCTCAGCGGTAGTGCGCATCCTGGGGCTGCTGAGGCCGCCACACGGGTGCCCCGTTGCCTGGTACGACGACGTGCCCCGGCTCGATCCTGCGAGCGGCGGACGCCACCAGCAGGAACGCACCGATCAGAGTGACCGAGCTGATCACCCCCAGGATGGCGCTGCCCGTCAGGACTGACCCGATTCCGAGCTTCAGGACGCTGCTGATCAGCGACCACACGAAGCTGGTGAGCCAGGGGCTGAGGAACAGCAGGATGCCGGCGATGAGCCGCGGGTTGCGGACTGCCTGGCCCCGCTGATGCTCGGGATAGGACCGCAGGGCCGCCATGACGAGCAGGACAGGTACGACCAGGTGGGTGATCGCGAGGACCCACCTGAGCACGGTGAAGGCGGGTAGCCCTCCACCCAGAGCGCCCACCGCCATGTGGAGGGCGGGGGAGATCACCATGAACACCAGCTCCGCGATGCCGGCGGCGAGCCACATCCCCTCGCCGCTGCCCATCAGCTTCCGCTTCGTCAGCACCACGATGATCAGCACGACCGCGGTGACCAGCAGTGTGAGCAGGTTCACCGCACTAAAGATCGTCATCATCGTGGACATGTTCACCGGCCTGTGCCTCCGTACACCACCGCTTCCCCGTCGGCGTCGAGCCCGAAGGCGGTGTGGGCGACCTTGACCGCATCGTTGACGTCCTCGTCAGCGACGACGACCGAGATGCGGATCTCGGAGGTCGAGATCATGCCGATGTTGATGCCGGCCTCGGCGAGTGCGGTGAAGAAGGTGGCCGAGACGCCTGGGTGCGACCGCATCCCCACGCCCACGATGGACACCTTGCCGATCTGGTCGTCGTACAGCAGGTTGGCGAAGCCGACCTCGTCCTGGATGGACTTCAGCGCGTCGATCGCCTTCTTGCCCTCGCTCTGCGGCAGCGTGAACGAGATGGCCGTCGTGGCATCGGTGACCGAGACGTTCTGGACGATCATGTCGATGTTGATGTCGGCGTCAGCGACAGTACGGAAGATGCGGGCGGCCTGACCTGCACGGTCCGGGACCCCCACGACCGTGATCTTGGCATCGCTGCGATCGTGGGCGATGCCGGTGATGAGGGCGTCCTCCATGGCGGTTCCTTCGGTGGTTGAGGTGTCCTTGACCCAGGTGCCGGGCTTGTTCGAGAACGAGGAGCGGACGTGGACGGGAACGCCCGCGCGACGGGCGAACTCCACGCAGCGCAGGTGGAGGATCTTCGCGCCGTTGGCGGCGAGCTCCATCGTCTCCTCGTAGGTGATCTCGGGGATCTGACGGGCCGACGGCACAATGCGTGGATCGGCCGAGAAGAGGCCGTCGACGTCGGTGTAGATCTCGCAGTACTCCGCCTCCAGCGCCGCAGCGAGCGCCACGGCGGTGGTGTCAGACGCGCCACGGCCCAGGGTGGTGACGTCCTTGGTGTCCTGGGCGACGCCCTGGAAGCCGGCGACGATCACGATGTCGCCCTGGTCGAGGGCCGACACGATCCGGCCGGGCGTCAGGTCGATGATCCGGGCGTTGCCGTGGGCAGCGGTGGTGATCACGCCAGCCTGCGAGCCGGTGAACGAACGGGCGGTCTCGCCGGTGTCGTGGATGGCCATGGCCAGCAGTGCCGCCGACATTCGCTCCCCCGCAGTCAGCAGCATGTCGAGCTCACGGGCAGGCGGCTGAGGGCTGACCTGCATGGCGAGATCGAGCAGCTCGTCGGTCGTGTCACCCATGGCCGAGATCACCACGACGTCGTCGTGGCCCTCCTTCTTGGTGGCGACGATGCGACGCGCGACGCGCTTGATGCTCTCGGCATCAGCGACGCTCGACCCACCGAACTTCTGTACGACCCGACCCACGCCGGTCTCCCTTCTGTCCCCGTGTGAGTGTAGAGGGCTGAGCCGAGATCACCCTTGAGCGTTCACAGACCTAGACCCGTGAACAGCGACGCGATGAACCATACGAAGGCCACGAACACCGTGCCCAGAGTCAGCAGCACGAGCCCAGCGATATAGGCACCGCCACGAGTGATCAGCCGACCAACCACGGCATAGATCGCGATCGCGGCGAGCACGGAGCCGTACGCGATCAGCCGTGGGGTGTTGAACCAGCCGCGTGGCCACTTCCACCACAGCCCTCCCCACGTGGCCTGCATCGCGAACAGCACTCCAGCGACCACCACCAGCAGCACCGCAGCGAGGCCTAGCACGCCGCCCTGGCGGGCGCCCGTGTCGGTCGGGGTGGGTCGAGGAGCCGTCCGGAACGGCGGGTTCGTCATGCGCTACCACCCTGGAGGAGATCGGCGTAGTCCGGGTGTCGCTCGATGTAGCGGGCAATGTACGGGCACGTGGGCTTGACGGTGAGCCTGCGTTCGCGCGCGTCGTCCAGGGCGGCGGCGACCAGAATGGCGGCGAGCCCCTCCCCCTGATGGGCCTTGTCGACCTCCGTGTGCCACATCGTGATCACTCCGGAACGCTCGCGGTAGTCGATCTTGCCGATGCGTTCGCCCTGGTCGTCGAGCAGCTCGTACAGGAGTTGTTCCGGCTGGCGCTTCACTGTCACATCCATGCCTCCATTAGACCACCGGGGTCCGACATTTTGAACTCACGGGCGGCCGATGAGCGAAGAGTGCGACTCGTTGACTACCCTCGACCCGTGCCCTCCACGTTCTCGGACCTCGACAGGCGGACCCAGTTGATCGTCTCTGGGGTGACCGCGCTGGTTGTCATCGTGGTCTCAGTGGTGGGTGGCTTCGGGATCCACGGTGCGCTGCCTCGCCCGTACGCGCAGGTGTCCGGCGAAGAGGTCGTACCTGCTGCGAACACGGGCCTGGGCCGTGCGGTGTCGGCAATGAAGGACCTCCGCTACCTCTGCACGGAAGGGAAGCCGGCCCGTGAAGGTGTACGGGGAATGGTCTGCTCCGGACCTGAAGGGTGGGCTGAGATCGAGTCACTCGCCAACGGCAAGGTGACCTACCTGACCCTGGTCGGGCGCGCGGGCGAGATGACGGATGACCGCGCGGCCGCTGTCGGGCGCGCCCTGGTGAACGGTGCCGATCTCAGCCAGGACGCGAAGATCGCGGCCAGGTCTGTGACTGACGGGCGCGCCGAACTCTCCTCAGGCCCGTGGGGCAGCGTGTCGAGCGGCGAGGGACCCTACCGGCTGGTGTTCGTGGGGTCCGACCGTCCGAAGCTGGAGAAGCCCGCGGCCCTGGGGCCAGCTGCGGCACTGGAGACGCGGCTGGGCAAGTCGTGCACGTCGGGCGCCTCAGCGTCGCCTTCGCCGTCCGCGACACCGTCGGCCACCCCGACCGTCGCCGCGACGCCCGTCCCCGTCCCGGTGGTCACGCCGCATCCGGTCGGGCCGACCGGTCCGCTGACCACGTGCACCTCGTCGAGCCGGTTCGTGACGACGACCACGTCGTACAACAAGGTGGGCTCCGAGGTGACCCACCTGACGGTCCGGTCGTCGGCGCTCTTTGCGTACGGATGGACCCACACTGAAGCTATCTCGGCGCTCCGGCTGGCCCTGAAGGACCTGGGGCAGGACAGCACCGCCATCGGCGACTGGGTCGCGGCCAACGCCACCAAGCAGGGCACGATCGACCTCGGCCAGGTCATGGTCGAGCTGAACACCGAAGGCACCCGCTCGGTGACGAGCATCACCGTGTCACGGGTGGCGTAGCGCTGGCTGTCGCTCGACGCGAGGACTCGCGAGGGTGACCACGTGGCCACCTTCGAGACTCCGGCCCGCCTGCTAGACCTTCGCGACCGCCAACGCCAGCCCCAGCTCGGGATCGTGGGTCCAGCCGGACCCAGCCGACTCCTCCTCAATCACGTCCACGGCGAGCACCTCGGTGCCCACCAGTGCGTCGGCGTCGTCGCGCAGAGCATCGGCAGCAGGGCCCGTACCCGCCCACGACAGCACGATCCGGTCCGACACCTCCAGACCTGAGGTCTTCCTCAGCTCCTGCACCGCGCGTACGACGTCACGCAGCAGCCCGGCCTTGATCAGCTTCGGGGTGAGCTCGAGGTCCAGAGCGACGGTTTCGCCCTGCTCGTTGACGACCGACCATCCCTCGCGGGGGCGCTCGGAGACGATGACCTCGTCGGCGGTCACCTCCGTACCGGCGTTGTAGTCGACAGTGGCGACGCCCGTTTCGCGGAGAGACGTGGCAAGCGCTGTGGCGTCGGCGGCCGCGATGGCTGCGGCGACCAGGGGGGTGTCCTTGCCGAACCGCTTGCCGAGGGCCCGGAAGTTGCCCTTCGCGGAGTAGTCGACCAGGTCCCCCGCCGTCGCGAACGACTCCAGGGCGCCGACGTTGAGCTCATTGGTCACCTCGGCAACGAGGTCCTGATCGAGACGCGACAGGGTCGTCGACGCGACCAGGGCGCGGCGGAGCGGCTGGCGGGTCTTCACCTTCGCCTCCGACCGCGCGGCGCGGCCGAGCTCAACCACCCGGCGGGTGACGGACATCGCGTCCATCAGGGGCTTGTCGAGCAGCGCCTCGTCGGCGACCGGCCAGCTCGACAGGTGGACGGATGCCGCCGCGTCAGGCTCGGTCGGGACGACGAGGTCCTGCCAGACCCGCTCGGTGATGAAAGGGACCATCGGGCACATCAGCTGCGTGACCGTACGCAGGACCTCGTGCAGCGTCTGGAGAGCAGACTCTTCGCCGTCCCAGAAGCGACGCCGCGAGCGGCGGACGTACCAGTTCGACAGGTCGTCAGTGAACGCCGAGAGCAGCGTGCCGGCGGCCAGGGTGTCGAAGCTCTCCAGCGCCGCCGTGACGTCGGTGACCAGCTGGGTCGTTGCCGAGAGCAGCCACCGGTCGAGCACATGCCGCTCCCTTACCGCGAGCGGGGTGGTCGAGGGTGACCAGCCGTTCGTACGGGCGTAGAGCGCCTGGAACGCGACCGTGTTCCAGTAGGTCAGCAGCACCTTCCGGACGACCTCCTGCAACGTCTGGTCACCCACGCGCCGCGAGGCCCAAGGCGAGCCGCCCGCGGCCATGAACCAGCGCACCGCATCGGCCCCGTGCTTGTCCATCAGCGGAATCGGCTCGAGGATGTTGCCGAGGTGCTTGCTCATCTTCCGGCCGTCCTCCGCGAGGATGTGGCCAAGGCAGAGCACGTTCTTGTACGAGGAACGGTCGAACACCAGCGTGCCGATCGCCATCAGGGAGTAGAACCAGCCGCGGGTCTGGTCGATCGCCTCGCAGATGAAGTCGGCGGGGTAGGCCTTGTCGAACTGCTCGACTGAACCGTCGACGTACGGGTAGCCCCACTGCGCGAACGGCATCGCGCCTGAGTCGAACCAGGCGTCGATCACCTCCTTCACGCGGGTGGCCGTCTCGCCACAGGACGGGCAGGCGAAGGTGACCTCGTCCACGTACGGCCGGTGCGGGTCGAGAGCGGACTGGTCCGTACCGGTCAGCTCCGACAGCTCCCTACGGGAGCCGACGCAGGTCTGATGTCCGTTCTCACAACGCCAGATGGGCAGCGGCGTGCCCCAGTAGCGGGAGCGCGACAAGGCCCAGTCGATGTTGTTGTTCAGCCAGTCGCCGTACCTGCCGTCCTTGATCGTCTCGGGGTACCAGGTGGTCGCGGCGTTCTCGCGGAGCAGCGCGTCCTTGATCTGGGTGGTGCGGATGTACCACGACGGCTGTGCGTAGTAGAGCAGTGCGGTGTGGCAGCGCCAGCAGTGCGGGTAGCTGTGCTCGTAGTCGAGCTTGCGGAACATCAGCCCGCGGGCGACGAGGTCGTCGACCAGCACCTGATCGGCGGACTTGAAGAACATCCCGCCGACCATCGCGAGGTCGTCGGTGAAGGTGCCGTCGGGCCGGATCGGGTTGACCAGCGGCAGCCCGTACCGCCGGCAGGTGAGCATGTCGTCCTCACCGAACGCCGGCGCCTG
>DAOOHL010000129.1:0-7968 GCA_035416185.1 Propionibacteriaceae bacterium
ATGTCATGACTTACGCGGATCCTTCTCGAAAGCCAGCCCGACCTGGGTGGTTGCGGCAAGGTGGAGCCATGTCAACCCAACGGCGCCGAGTACTGCGCGTGGCGCATCGGGGCAACACCTGGGGACGTCGCGAGAACACGGTGGCGGCGTTCACCTCTGCTGCGGAGATCGGCTGCGACTGGCTGGAGATCGACGTACGCACCACCCGCGACGGACGCGTGGTCGTCATCCACGACACGACCCTCGCGCGGCTCTGGCACACCCCTGCGGCCGTAGCCGACCTCGACCTGCACGAGATCATGTCCCTCGGCGTCGCTGACCAGCGCATCCCCACGCTGCAGGAGGTGCTCGACGTGGCCGCCGCCACCCACACACCGGCCCTGATCGACGTCACCAATGTCACCGACGGCCTGAACGCCCACGCCCTCGTCGCGTCCTCCACACCAGCCCGCAACGTGCGAGTCGCCTACTGTGGGGCCACCGACGCGATGCTCGCCATCCGTGCGATCGACCCTGGAGCCGAGCTTCAGTACGGACACCCCGGCGGCGCCCTGGACGACGACCTGCTGGCCAGGTTGCGGCCGTACGCCATCAACGCCGACTGGGCGCTCTACGACGTGCCACTGGTGCGGGCGATCCATGAGCGGCACCTTGAAGCCTGGGCATGGACCGTCAATGACGCCGACACCATGGAGCGCCTGATCGGGATGGGCATCGACGCGATCACGACCGATCGGGTACGGCTGCTGCACCGGATCGTTGCCGACCACCACCGCGCACCTCGTGCCGACGACGTGGCCCAGCAGAAGGCAGGCCACGTTGACGTGGACCGCAGCACCGAGGTTGCTCGGGAGCTTGCCGAGTGGGCCGTCCTCTATACCCGCGACGCCCCCCTGGGCGAGGTGACCACGAAGAAGCACGACGCCGACGTGGTGACGGAGGTGGACACCTCGGTCGAACGACAGGTGCGTACGGTCGTCGCCGCCGAGCTGCCCGGTCATCTCGTCGTCGGGGAGGAGATGGGCGGCGAGTCGAAGGAAGGGGTGCCGACCTGGTATCTCGACCCGGTCGACGGTACGACGAACCTCGCCAACCACATCCCCTGGACCTCGTTCAGCTTCGCCCTCGCCGTGGATCGCGACCCGCTCGTCGCCGCCGTTGCCCAGCCGTGGCTGGACGAGGTCTTCCTCGCCACCCGCGGACGGGGCGCCACCCGCCGTGGTGAGCGCCTGCGTGCCGATGCCTCCCATCTCGGCGTCTTCCTCACCGAGCTGGCTGCCCACCAGGCCTGGCCCGGGATGCTCGACCTGCTCGACCGGGCCGCCGCGGCGCATGTGACCTTGCGGGTGATGGGGTCCGGCACGATGACGCTGGCTGGCGTGGCCGCCGGCTGGGGTCAGGCGGCCGTCGTCAACGCGTTCTCGCCGATCGACCACCTGGCAGCGCTGCTGCTGGTGCACGAGGCGGGGGGTGTGGTGCGCGACGAGAACGGCCAGGCCACCCTGTTCCCAGAGCCTGGGCTGGGCGTGATGGTGGCGGCACCGGCAGTGGCCGACCAGGCGTTCAGGCTCTGGCGAGGCTGACTCGCCTTGTGGGACGACTAGGTCCCCTGCCGACCTCGGCATAGACTCGCGTGAGAAGCACACGTGCTCCGGGGTCGGTGTAACTCCGAACCGGCGGTGATAGTCCGCGACCCGAGGCAACTCGGTTGACCTGGTGAAACTCCGGGACCGACGGTCATAGTCCGGATGGGAGGCGCACGGGACGCTGCCGCGTCCGCTCGTGCCCGACGCTGCGCCGTCGGTGTACGGGGCTCACGGCGACGTCCGGCGACGCCTTTGCGTTGCCCAACCCCGGTCCACGTCCGACCGGGAGGACCAGTGGCCAGTTCCACACCGCACCACGAGCTGCCGCGCCGCAACCGCGGGCCAGCGGTGCCGCCCCGCATCCGGGGCTGGCTCGCTCCTGCGCTGCTCGCCGTGTCGCTGCTCGCCGTCTGGCTGGTCGCCGCACAGGGGCTCCCTCCGTACCTCCTCCCGACACCCGCCGAGGTTCTGGCCGACCTCGCCAAGGGTCTGCAGGGACCGATGTGGCCGGCCATCGGACAGACCTTCCTCGAGTCGGTGCTCGGTTGCGGGCTTGGTGCGGCCGTCGCGATCCCGCTGGCGATGGCGATCCATCGGTCCCGGTGGGCCGACTCGGCGACGCGGCCTTTCCTCGGCGCCACCCAGGCCATCCCGGCCATCGCGCTCGCGCCGCTGCTGGTGCTCTGGCTCAACTACGGCCTGGGCGCGATCGTGGTGCTCTGCGCGCTGATCGTCTTCTTCCCGATCCTGGTCTCCACCCTCTCCGGGCTGACCCACACCGACCGCGACATCGTCGACGCGGCCCGCATCGACGGTGCCTCCTCCTGGCAGCGACTCGTCCATGTCGAACTGCCGCTCGCATCGCCGTCGATGATGGCTGGGCTCCGCAACGGCTTCACCTTGTCGGTCACAGGTGCCGTCGTCGGCGAGATGGTGATGGGCGGCCAAGGGCTCGCCACCGTACTCGTCGCCCAGCGCAACGCGCTCGACACCTCAGGCATGTTCGCCACCATCGCCATCCTGGCCTTGCTCGCCTCGAGCTTGTACGGGCTGCTGCACCTGGTCGAGCGCCGCTCGCCCACCATCGCCGCACTGCGGCACGACAAGGAGAGATGATGCGACGACTGCTCGCACTGTTCATCACCACCGTCCTGGCCCTGGCTGCCTGTAGCACCGCCGCCGGTCCGGTCGCGCCAGCCTCGGGCAGCCGCCCGGGCACGACCGCTGCTTCCGGCCCGGCCCCGGTGCTGGGCCTCACCTACATCCCGAACATCCAGTTCAGCCCGTTCTACGTCGCCGACAAGCAGGGACTGTTCGGCACGACGGTGAAGCTGCGTCACCACGGTGCGAGCGAGGGACTGTTCACCGCGCTCACCACCGGCGACGAGCAGTTCGTCGTGGCAGGCGGGGACGAGCTGCTGCAGGCCCGGGCGGAGGGAGCCGACCTCGTCGCGGTGGCCTCCTACTACCGGCGCTACCCCGTACGGATCATCGTGCCCGCCGACTCACCCATCACGTCCGCTGCAGACCTGAAGGGTCGTACGGTCGGGGTACCTGGCAGGTACGGCGAGACCTGGTTCGGTCTCAAGCTCGCCCTGGCCGGCGCCGGCCTGACGGAAACCGATGTGAAGGTGCTGGAGATCGGCTACACCCAGCAGGCTGCCTTGGCGACGCAGAAGGTCGACGCAGTGATGGGCTTCGTCAACGGCGACGCGGTGGCGATGACGCTGGCTGGGTTCCCGACCAGGTCAGTCGAGCTCGGCTCGGACGTAGGCCTGGTCAGCATCTGCCTGATCACCACCCGCGCCTATGCGACTGCCCACCCGGATACGGTCCGCGCGGTCGTCCGCGGCACCGTCGCTGGCATGACCGCCGTGGTGAAGGACCCGGCCGCGGCGGTGACGACGTCAGAGGCCTACGTGCCAGGGCTCACCGACCCCAAGGCCAAGCAGACAGCCACCGCCGTACTGGCTGCGACGACGCCCCTGTTCCAGGCGGCTGACGGGACCGTCTCCGGAAGGCTCGACCAGGCGCAGTGGCAGACGATGTCGGACCGGATGGTCACCCTCGGGCTCCTCACCAAGCCGGCCCCAGCGAACGAGGCGATGACGAACGACTACCTCGGCTGACTGAGTCGGTGACCGAGGGCAAGGCCTAGCGGTACGGCCCGACCCTGAGCGAGGCCCCATCGCTCTGCCCCAGTCTGGTACGGGACACGACCCGAATCAGGCGCTGGCACCAAGAATCCGGTCCATCACCCGGTTCGTCCTCGCCCCCGACGCCCCGGTGCTGACGCACGGCTCCCCACCGTTGAGCTCAGCCACGATCGCGGCGATCAACGGTTCATGCACGTGCGGCGGATCGCCGATCGGCAGTTCTGTGACGACGTCACCGTGCGTGACCCTGATCGGCGCTGCCCTGAACGACGAGAACGAGAGGGTCCCCTCGGTCCCCACCAGTACTGTTTCCTCCCGCTCACCCCCCGCCCCGAACTGCCATGACCCGGTCCCCCGCAC
Organism: Propionibacteriaceae bacterium; assembly: GCA_035416185.1. Classification (GTDB taxonomy): domain Bacteria; phylum Actinomycetota; class Actinomycetes; order Propionibacteriales; family Propionibacteriaceae; genus JBHAES01. The sequence continues at coordinate 4,103 of DAOOHL010000129.1, forward strand.
GCCAGACCCGGTCGTCCAGCTGCCGACGACCGAGGTGAGGTCGGCGGACGCGTGGCCCGCAACACCGTCGAAGGGACCGAGCAGGAGGTCGAGGAAGTCGAGGGTGTGGCAGGCGGTCTCGTAGAAGACCCCGCCGCGGTTGTGCTGCGGATTCCAGCGCCACGCGGTCAGGTCGACCGGTGTCGGGTCGTGCCAGGTGGTGTGCGTCGCCTTCACCTCACCGATCGCCCCACTCCGTACCGCCTCGATGACGGCGGTGAACCGCGGCAGGTAGCGCCGGTAGTAGGCCACCCACAGCTTCACTCCGGCGTCCTCGCAGGCCTCGATCATCGCCTCACACTCAGCACCGTTGGTGCCCATCACCTTCTCGACCAGCACGTGCTTGCCAGCCGCAGCTGCGGCCAGCACATGCTCGAGGTGGCTCGCGGGTGGGGTGGCGACGTAGACGACATCGACCTCGGGATCCGCCAGCAAGTGCGCGACGTCCTCGCTCCAGCGCGGCACCTGGTGGCGCCGGGCGTAGTCTTCGGCCAGTCCCGGCGTACGACGCATCACGTGCTCCAGCCGGGACCCAGCCACGGTCGACAGCGGCGGACCGCTCTTGACTTCGGTGACATCGCCGCACCCGATGATTCCCCAACCGACCATGGAGCCAGCCTGACATCGCCACGGCACATCCGTCGGGATTCCCCCGCCTTGGTACCCCCACCGGGGCTCGAACCCGGGACCCACGACTTAAAAGGACGTTGCTCTAACCGACTGAGCTATAGGGGCCCGCCAAGCCTACCCCGACCGCTAGCCGCGAGTGCTGCGAGAGGCGCAGGTCTCTGCAGGGTGAGCCGACTCGCATCTGCGTGGCCGACTCGCGTCGGGGGTGGACTGGGAACTTCGCGTGGGGGCGACACTTGAAGCCATGGAGTGGTGGATCGTCGTACTGACCGTCGTCATCGGAGCGGGCGCTCTGGTGTTCGCCGCCACGGCTGACCGGGCACGCGCGGCCCGACGCCAGCTTGCGGCCGCCTCGCCACCTGATCGCCACATTCCTTCACTGTCCGATGACGCACCCACTCCTGCGTACGTCGCCGAGTCAGATGCGTTGATCCGCACCGCCACCGCCACCGACTCGGCGCTCGACGTCGCCCGCCTCGACCGCGCCATCACAGGCGCCACAGCACTGGCCGGCGGCTGGGCAGACAAGGCCTTCGTCACTCACCCAGCACGCAACTGGGCCGTCGTCGAGGAGCCCATGGTTCTCGTCTGTACGGGAGTCGGCAGCTTCCGCGAGCTCCTCCCCGCCGTGACCGCCGCCAAGCGTGCCAACCACGCATTGGTCGTTGTCGCACCAGCGATGGAGGCGGACGCGATCGGCACCCTCGCCGCCAACGCAGCCCAAGGCCACCTGCCTGGCGTCGCTGTTACCTGCCCCGACAAGGCCGCCCTCACCGCCATCGCCGACGCGGTGGGAGCAACCCTCGTCCGACGTGACGACCTGCAGAGCGGTTGGCTGCCCGCCAACTCGTACGGCCGCTGCGCGGTCTGGGTCAGCGACCGAAAGTCCTCGTGGGCGCTGGAAAGCCTCGACCCACTCTCAACCTGAAGGCTCGACTAGAGGTCCAGAGCAGATCGATCCGTCACGACCAACCCAGCTCGTGCAGCCGGTCGTCATCGATCCCGAAGTGATGTGCGATTTCATGCACCACAGTGATGGCCACCTCCTCGACCACGTCGTCGTAGGAGTCGCAGATCCGCAGCGTCGGATGCCGGAAGACGAAGATCCGATCGGGCAGGGATCCTGAGTACCAGGAGTCGCGTTCCGTGAGGGGAACCCCCTCGTACAACCCGAGCAGGTCCGGCTCGTCGCCTGGGGGTTCGTCCTCGATCAGCAGCATCGCGTTGTCAATCAGGCCCAGCAACTGCTCAGGGATCTGGGCGAGCGCATCATCGACGAGGGAATCGAACACCGCATCGTCAAGTTCCATCGCCATGCGATTCACGGTACTCGAATCACACCATTGTTCTTCGCCCCACGCATTCGGCGCGTCGCATTCCTGAGCCCTCTCTGAAAAGCCTGAACCCTTGGTGGGAATTACTCAGGAGAGTTAGCGTCCCCGACATAACGAGTTCTCAAGTGACGGCACGGGTGCCCCGGCGACCGCACTGCGACGAGGGGGATCACGTGAGTTTCGTCACACGATCTGTGAAGGGTGCGGCTGCTGCGAGCGCGCTCGCCATTGCTCTGCAGTCATTCGGTGGAATGCTCGCCGGGCCGATGGCGACCGCTGACACGCAGTTCAGCGCAACCACCGCCGTGAATGTACGGACGGGCCCATCCACGTCACACTCCATCATTGGCGTCCTCTACCAGGGCAACACCGTCGCGGCCCGTGGCGCCTCCCAGAACGGCTGGACCCCCGTCACGTTCCAGGGCAAGGCAGGCTGGGTGTCAAGCCAGTACCTCACCGGTACGGCAGCCACCGTCCCCGCCACCGCGACCACCGCCGCCAGCACCGCCGTCACCATCGAAGCCCTCAACGTACGCTCTGGCCCCTCCCTCGGCAGCGCTGTCCTCACCGTGCTCAGCAAGGGCACCACCGTCAGCCTGACCGGTCGCACGTCGAACGGCTTCTCCGAGATCGGCTCCGGTCGCTGGGTCTCCACCTCATGGATCACCACAGCCACCTCAACAGCCTCCGGTTCCCGCCCGCTCGTCGGCCCCACCACCCAGATGCGCGCCACCGCCGCCCTCATGATCCGCACCACCTCCGACGCCAGCTTCACCAACCTCGGCGACGTGCCCTCCGGCACCATCCTCGAGACGACCGGCGTCGTCACCAACGGGGTCGCGCAGGTGCTCTACCAGGGCCAGCTCCGCTGGGTGAACGCCAACTACCTCAGCCAAGTCGGAGCGGCCGGCCCCGCCACCAACCCGGGCGGACTCCCCGCAGTCGTCGGGACGCGCTACGCCACCGCGGCCCTCGACATCCGCAACACCTCCGCCGACGCCTACACCGCCATCACCGAGGTCCCCCGCGGTACCGCCCTCCAGATCACCGGCACGACCGAGAACGGCCGCGCCCAGATCATCTACTCCGGGGCCGTGCGCTGGGTCACCGCGATGTACCTTTCCGCGACCGCTCCTGCCGCTGCCGGTGACTACTCCTCCGGTCTGTCCGGCCTCCAGCCTCGCGCCCAGGCAGTCGTCACCGACGTACGGAGCCGGTTCCCGGTCATCCGCACCATCTACGGCGTACGGGCCGACTCCATCCCCGACCACCCCAGCGGCCGGGCCGTCGACTTGATGATCCCGAGCTACCAGAGCAACGCCGCCACCGGTCAGCAGATCGCCGAGTACTACCGAGCCAACGCCTCCAGGTTCGGCATCGAGTACATCATCTTCAACCAGCGGATCTGGAGCGTCGCCCGCAGCTCCGAAGGCTGGCGCTACATGGCCGACCGCGGCTCCGACACCGCCAACCACAAGGACCACGTCCACATCACGGTGTTCAACTGATCGCTCGGCTTGCGCGTCAGCCAGCCCCGCTGACGCTCGGCTGGGCGACGGCTGCGCTCGCAATCTGCTCCGGACGGCCACCGAGGTTCTGCTTCCCCTCCTCTCTCCGCGAGCAGCCTTCACTGTGGTCCGGTTGCGCTGTCGCGTCGTTCATCAGTCCAAGCAGCTGGTCGGTCCCTGAGCCTGCCGAAGGTTCCGCGGGCTGCGCCCATCTCACGCCGCCCAAGCGATTCGCCACCGGCGGGAGGCTCCGCTATAGTTTTTCGGGCCGGTTCTGAACCGGCAGAGGCCCTGCGGTCAGGGCCCCGTAGCGCAGTTGGTTAGCGCGCCGCCCTGTCACGGCGGAGGTCGCGGG
>DAOOHL010000130.1:0-7912 GCA_035416185.1 Propionibacteriaceae bacterium
TGGTCATCTACGGCGACAAGACCGCCGCTGACCTCACCCCCGAGCTGGAACGTGACCCCTCGTTCGCTGACGACCTCTTCGCCCTGTACCCCCGCGACCCCCGCGACATCTTCGTCGTCGTGTCGAACTCTGGCGTGAACGGGTCCATCGTCGGCGTTGCCCTGGCTGCCAAGCAGGCTGGGCACACGGTGATCGCCGTCACAAGCCTTGAGCACACCGCGGGCGTGACCCCGAAGCACCCCTCGGGCAAGAGACTCTCCGAGGTCGCCGACGTCGTGATCGACAACCTCGCTCCGTACGGTGACTCGACCCTGACCCTCGAGTCGGGCCACGTGATGGGCGCGGTCTCGTCGATCACTGGTGCGGTGATCGCCCAGCTGATGACCCTCGGCATCGCTGAGCAGCTGGCCAGCCGCGGCCTGGACGTGCCGGTCTACATCTCCGCCAACATCCCCGGTGGCGACGAGCACAACGACGCTTTGAAGAAGGCCTATGACGGCCGGCTTCGGTTGGATGGATGAACAAACCGCTTGTGACTCGGATGAACAAAACTCCTTGTGACACCGAAAGATCACGTTTCGGTAGCGACACCGTGTTCTGCTTTCCGTTTCACGCATTCCACAACTAGATTTCGCTCCAGTAGTCCGCACAGGCTTGGTGTGGGCTCGGACACAAGGAAGTGAGACAACATGACCCAGAGCCTCAACCGTCGCCTGTTGCTCGGCGGTTCGCTGGCCACCGGCGCCCTGATCACCGCTGGCTGCGCCGGCGGCACCCCGGGTGCCACCACGTCCAGCGCCGCCCCCGCCGGCGGTGCCTCGAGCGCCGCAGCGAACGCCGACAACCCGTTCAACGTCGCCAAGGGCAGCACGGTTGACGCCGTGATCTTCAACGGTGGCTACAAGACCGACTACGTCGACTTCGCCGGCGAGGTCGCCAAGAAGAAGATGGACATCACCGTCAAGGTGTCGCCGTCGACGCAGATCGCCCAGGAGCTCCAGCCGCGCTTCGTCGGTGGCAACCCGCCCGACCTGGTTGACAACTCCGGCGCTGGCGCCATCGGCATGGTGTCGATCCTCGACCAGCTCGAGGACCTCAACCCCGTGCTCAACGCCAACAACTACGAGGGCAAGAAGCTCGGCGACTCGGTGTTCGCCGAGGCCATCAAGAAGGCTGGCGTCTACAACGGCAAGCTCGCTGCGATCAACTACGCGATGACCGTGTACGCGATCTGGTACTCGGCCTCGCTGTTCAAGGAGAACGGCTGGACCCCGCCGAAGACCTACGCCGAGGCCATGGAGCTCGGCAAGAAGGCCAAGGAGAAGGGCAAGTTCCTCTTCCTGTTCGGCAAGGAGGCCGCGACCTACTACCTGACCACGATCATCGCGTCGTGCATCAAGGAGGGTGGCGACGAGGTACGGCTCAACTTCGAGAAGCTGACCAAGGACTGCTACTCGCAGAAGGTCGTCGTTGACGTCTTCAAGGCATGGGAGGACCTGATCAAGGCCGGCTACATGAAGCCGGGCGGCTCGGGCACCCAGTTCACCGCCGCGCAGGCCCAGTGGTCGAACGCGCAGGAGGCGCTCCTCTACCCGTCGGGTGGCTGGATCGAGAACGAGATGAAGTCGCAGACCAAGAGCGGCTTCGAGTTGACCGGCATGGGCGAGCTCACGCTCACCGCTTCGCCGAAGCTGCCTGCCGCCGCGCTGCACGCCGAGGCTGGCGAGCCGTTCATCGTGCCGAGCAAGGGCAAGAACATGGCCGGTGGCAAGGAGACCCTTCGTGCCATGCTGAGCAAGGAGGCTGCGGCCAACTTCTCGAAGACCCGTCTCGCGCTCACCGTCGCCAAGGACATCGTTCCCGACGACGGCTACGGCTCGACCGCCCTGAAGTCGCAGGCCACCCTGCTCAAGGCCGCTGACACCAACACGTTCACGTGGCGGTTCATCAGCTTCTACGGCCTGAACAAGGAGAACCTGGTCGTCTTCAACTCGTTCCTCGAGGGCCAGAAGAGCGCCGACGTTGCTCGCAAGGAGCTCCAGGCGATCGTCGACAAGGTCGCCAACGACCCGAACGTCAAGAAGCTCGAGGTCTCGTAGTCGCAAGGCCCCGCTTGTCGGTGCGGAGCCGGGTACCTCTTCTGGTCCCGGCTCCGCACTTGTTTGTGACACGCCACCATGAGACAAGATGGCTCGATCAAGGATGATCGGTCAGGAAGGAACTGGTACCTCTCTATGACTGCCCCGGCAATGGCGCCACCGCGCCTGGAGGTCTCGCGGCGAAAGTCCGCACGCATGCCCGGCTTTGATGTCGTCACACTGTTCTTGGTCTTCCTCGTCCTTCCCCTAGCCCTCTACGTCACGATCGTGGTGTGGCCGATGATCCAGGCGGTCTGGTACTCGTTCACCGACTGGGGCGGCTTCTCGCCGACCAGCAACGTTGTCGGGTTGCGCAACTACGTCCAGATCCTCACCGACCCCCTGTTCATGCAGGCGATGCGCAACAACATCTGGTTGGCGATCTGGCTGCCCATCACGATCATCGTGCTGGCTCTAACACTGGCGACGCTGGTGACCGTGGGCGGGTCCTCGCACGGTCAGACCAAGGGCCTCAAGGGAGCTGGCTTCTACCGGGTCATCTCGTTCTTCCCGTACACGATCCCTGCGGTCGCCGCCGGCCTCATGTTTACCCTGGCGATGGATCCGAACTCAGGCATCCTCAACGGCGTGCTGACGAAGCTCGGCTTCTCGTCCTTCAAGGCGTTCCCGTGGCTTGGCAATGCCACGACGGCGATGCCCACGATGATGTTCGTCGTGGTGTGGAGCCTGGTCGGTTTCTACATGGTCCTCTTCATTGCAGCCATCAAGGGCATCCCCTCCGAGATCTTTGAGGCGGCTCGCATCGACGGCGCGGGCAGGCTCCGCACGGCGGTGTCGATCACGCTGCCGCTGGTACGGGAGAACGTCCAGACGGCCTACATCTACCTCGGGATCATGGCCATCGACATGTACGTCTATGCCCAGATGCTCTTCCCGTTCGGCGGTCCGGAGAACACGACGCTGGTGATGAGCCAGCAGCTGCTGGCCACCGCATTCACCAAGGGCCAGTTCGGCATGGCGTGCGCCATGGGCGTGATCATGGGCCTGCTCACAGCGGCGTTCGCAGCCGTCGTCTTCCTGGTCAACTGGCTCACGGGTGGTCGGGAGCGGGTGACGATGGGATGAGTACCTCCACTGACACCCTCCGGACATCTCGTCGCACTCAGTTGAGCTCAGGCGACCGCACTGTCACGATCACGGCGCACGCGGTCCTGGTCGTGTGGGCGATCCTCGTCATCTTCCCGCTGCTGTGGACGCTGATGACGTCGTTCAAGACCAACAGCGAGATCTTCTCCTCGCCGTTCTCGCTGCCGAGCACGCCGGCGCTAGAGAACTACGTGTATGCGTGGAACGAAGCCGGCATCGGCATGTTCTTCTTCAACACCGTCATCGTGGTCGGCTTCGCGCTGTTCTTCGTGATGCTGCTGGGAGCCATGTGTGCCTATGTGCTCGCCCGGTTCGACATGCCGGACAGCCGTGTCGGCCACGCCGTCATGCGCGGGATCTACTACCTGATGCTGGGCGGGCTGATGATCCCGGTGTTCCTGGCCATCGTCCCCTTGTTCAAGCAACTGCAGATCATGGGGATCCTGAACACCCTGTTTGGCCTCACGATCACCTACATCGGGTTCGCGCTGCCGTTCACCGTGTTCTTCCTGTACGCCTTCTTCCGGGCGCTGCCCGATGAGATCGGTGAGGCGGCCCAGATTGATGGGGCTAATGCCTGGGTGACGTTCTTCCGCATCTACCTGCCCATGGCCAAGCCAGGTCTGGCGACGGTCGCGATCATGAACTTCCTGGGCTTGTGGAACCAGTTCCTGCTCCCGGTCGCCCTGAACACCAACCGCGACAACTACGTGCTGAGCCAGGGCCTTGCCGCCTTCACTGTCTCAGCCGGCTATGACGTGAACTTTGGTGCTCAGTTCGCCGCCTTCGTGATCACCGTGTTCCCCGTGCTGATCGTCTACGTGATCTTCCAGCGTCAGCTGCAGGGTTCCGTGAGCGCGGGCACGCTCAAGTAGTCGCCATCACACGAGCCGGCCGTCCCTTCTGAAGCAACACGATCGGAAGGGGTGGCCGGCTGCTGTACGGCGGTCAGGTGACCGGTGTCGTTCGTACCCGCCACGTTGACCCGGTGAGGATGAACATGGCCGCCTCCGGCACTGCCGCGGAGGCTCGTGCCAGGGCGTCATCAGACTCCAGCCCGCTGGCCAGCCCCTGGTGATGTTTGACCATCAACGCCGCTGCCGCCTCATCCGGTACGGGCGCCACAGCGGCCACCACACTCGCGGCCCCAAGCGAGACCAGTGCGCCGGCGAACCCCAGTGTGCCGCCGCCGGGGCGGACGGTCACCGAACCCACATCGCAGGCCGACAGCACCACATGGCCAGCCGTCACTCGGCCCTGCTGCAGCTCGTGGGCGAACAGTTCACCGTCAGTCAGCTGGAGCGAGGAGAACAGGGGGCTGTCGTGGCGGTGCCGACCGTGGGCAGCCAGATGGACGAGCTCTTGGCCCTGCAGTGCCGCCACGGCTGCGGCTGTCTCGGCCTCCGGAACCTGCTCAGTGCGAGCCATGCCCCCCCACGCGGCCGTGACCCCGTCCAGCTCAGCCAGGTGGTGGGTGAGGCCGGGACCGGCGAGTATCGTCACCTCGGCGTGCGCCGTACGACGCCGGTCGAGCCACTCGGACCCTGCCCGCGACACGGTCACCGGGACGTCCCGCAGTGGCGGCAGCATGGCCCACGGCACGCCCGCAGTCTCGGCGCACTCGACGACCACCACGGGCTGCTGCGGGGTGGGCACGAGCGCCGCCAACGAGTCCAGGGAGGCCCTGAGTGAGGCCTGGATCGACGCGCGCAGGGGGCCCTGCTGCTGTCGCGGAAGAGTACGGAGGTCGGCCTGCACCCGCCGTACGAGCTCTCGAACCGCCGACACGTCGGACACCGGGCGCAGGAGGGGGCGCCCACCGGTCACTCCCGCCACCCACAGCCGGCCGTCGCGGGCGAACAGCCACCAGAGCTCCCGCCCGGCGGCCGCAACCTGGTCGAGGACGTCGTCTGCGGGCGCCGAACGCAGGTGGCTGACGTCGGTCCGGGCGGCGGTGTGGGCCGCGTCACGCAGGCGCCGCCGGAGGATCTCGGCCTCGTGCTGCCAGGTTGCTGCCTGTGCCGCCCCCGGCGCGCCGTGGAGCTTTCGCATGACGCTGCGAAGGGCTTGCACGTCGTCGGTCATCGTGAGGTCGTGTGACCGGGCGACCCACGGCAACGACCGGCCTGCTGCGCTCCAGCGCTCCAGGCTGCTGATCACCTCGGACACCCTGCCCGTGTCGACGGCGAGGTTGAGATCCTGTTGTGCCAGCGACGCACCGAGAACTGCCCGGGCAGCCCGCGACTCCAAACCGGCGCTGCTCGCCTGGTTGTCGGCCAGCAGGACGGCAGCGCGCGTCAGCTCGGCCCGAGCCTCAGCAATCTCGCCAGCCGCCGTGGCCAACGCAGCCACCGCGTGCGACCGGGTGAGGCTGGCAGCCAGGCCAAGGTCTGAGGCGGGATAGCGGGCCAACGCTGCCCGACCCCGGGGGATGTCGCGGAGCAGGGCCGTGGCCTCGGCGGTCAGGCAGATCGCGCGAGCAAGCAGCTCGGTGTCGCCCAGTTGGCCGGCCGTCGACTCGAGCGCCTCGGCATCGGTGAGCAGGCTGACCAATCGGCGGCGCCGGACCAGGTCGGTGGTCAACGTGGTTGCTGCCGTACGGGCCACCCAGCCCGGCGCTCCGGCACGCAAGAAGCGTCGATGAGCTGCCCGAGCCGTACGGCCTGCAGCGGCGGGATCGCCCACGAGGAGCAGAACTCGAGCCGTCTCCAGCAGGATCTCGCCGCGCAGCAGGTCGTTGCCTCGACGACCACATGCGATGGTCGCACCGGTGAGCACCTCGAGCGCTTCGTCGAGCAGCCCGGCCTCATGCAGGATGCGGCCGCGGTCGAACAGGGCTGGTGCGCGGACGACGTCGGCATCGATGGCGTCGGCAGCCGCCAGCCTGGCCAATGCGCCTGGTAGATCACCGGTGAGGTAGGCGGCGTACCCCGCGTTGTGCAGGGCCATGAAGCGCTGGCGATCGAGCCCCGCCTCGGTGGCGACCTCGGCGGCCGTGGTGAAGAGGGAAACTGCCTCGGTCGGGCGGGCTCGTTCGAAGGCCACCATGCCGCGGTTGATCAGGATCGAGCACTGCTCCTGTGGGGTGAAGACGTCCAGGGAACGGGTCGCCTCCTCAAGCTCAGCAGCAGCAGCCACGAGATCGCCGGAGCGACCGAGGATCAGACCATGCTGGGCATGCCATCGGGCGGCCAGCTCTGGATCGTCTCCGGTGAGCAGGTGCGCCGCCTCGAGCTCCTTGTGGGCTGCGGCCACCCCGTCCAGCGTCAGTCGAGCGACCGCCAAGGTCAGCAGGCAGGCGTGGTGGACGCGCTGCCGCTGCTGGGCCTCGTCGGGCGGGAGGTCGCAGCGGACGCTGACCAGGTTGATGGCTTGGGTCAGCGACTGGACTGCTCGTCGCGCGCGGCCGCCGGCGATGTCAGCGACGGCGCTGCGGCGCAGCCGCGCTGCCTCGTCAGCCGGGGACGCCATGACCTCACAGCTCGACGGTGGGCGTGACTACCCGGCGCTGACCGGGGCCGCGCCGGATCACGAAATGCACCGATCCGCGAGGCACGTCCTCCAGGGAGAACCTGCCGGAGGCGTCCGCGGTCACCGTACGCGACCAGCTTCCCGAGATGACCTCGACCTCAGCGCCGCCGTACGTGACCCAGCCGTCCAGCCTCGTGACGCGGCCAGTCACCGCCGACGACACCATGAGGCTGACCGACGGGTGGGTGAAGGTGATGGAGTCGGTGGCGTCCTCGTCGGCTCGTACTCCCACGACAGCGTCGCGGGTGATCTCGGCCAGCTCTGATTCCAGGTGGGCCACGTTGATGGCGAACTGTGCCTTCTCCACGAGGCCGGAGGGGATCGGGTCCAGGCGGCCGTACACCTCAGCGAGCTCCGCCAACAGGGCCACGTCCACCTCGTCCAAGAGGTCGTTCTCGTCCACGTCACACCTCCCACGACGGGTCGTTGGCCAAGGCCGTACGGAGCTTCGCCAGACACCGACCTCGCGTGGGACCGATGCTGCCCACCGGCATCCCCAGCGCTGTCGCGATCTCTGAGTAGTCCGGGATCGACGCGAAGGCGATCACTCGCAGGAGCGACTGGCACCGGTCTGGCAGGGCTGCAATGTGAGCCCAGAGGCGTCGCTGGCGATCCGAGAGGATGGCGTCGGCGGCGGGGTCATCCGGGGCGGCTCGGGTGGACAGGTCGTCGACCGAATCGTCGATCCGCGTCGATGCGCGCATCAACCGCCAGGTCTCGCGCTTCACCGTGACCACCAGCCACGAGACCACGGCCCGGGGCTCCTGGATCCGGTCGGCAGCCTCGACCAGGCGCACCCAGGCGGTCTGGATGGCGTCCTCGGCGATCGCCGTGGGCGCGCGCTGCGACCTCGCGGTGTGCCAGAGCAGGGGAGTGAGGATGTCCACCAGGTCACCCATCCGCGATCGGTCGCCAGCCAGATAGTCCCGGAAGGCGGCGGCGGCTCGGTCGCCCAAGGTCTGGGTGGTCACAGCCAACCCTCCTCGATGGGCGGCAGCTGGTCCACCACGGCGCCGGCGCGCTTGACCAGCGCCGTCGCGTCCAGGTCAGGGCGGCCAAACTCCAGCAGGCGTGCCGCAGCTTGACCAGCCAGGACGGGTGCAGCGAACGAGGTGCCACTCCAGGTGCCGAAGCCA
>DAOOHL010000131.1:0-7911 GCA_035416185.1 Propionibacteriaceae bacterium
ATGGCGGCCTTCTACCGGCCCAATTTCTTCGTCAACACCCCCGACATCAACCCGGGCTTCCTCCAGTCGGGTCGGCCGTCGGCGTTCGTCATCCGCGCGATCCTGGCCGCGACGATGTCACCCAGCTGGGGCGTCTACTCCGGCTACGAGCTCTGCGAGCACCTCCCCTTCCGGCAGGGTGGCGAGGAGTACCTCGACTCGGAGAAGTACGAGTTCCGGCCCCGTGACTACGACGCGCCCGGCAACCTGAACATGCTCCTGGGCAGCCTGAACGCGATCCGCAAGGCGCATCCGGCCCTGCAGCAGCTGCGCAACATCACCTTCCACACGACCACCGACCGCGACGTGATCTGCTACTCGAAGTGGGACGGCGACGATCGGATCATCGTGGTCTGCCTGCTCGACCCCCACAACCAGCACGAGAGCGACGTCTACCTCGACATGGACGGGCTGGGGCTGCGCCCCGACGATGTGATCAACGTGCACGACGAGCTGGGTGGCGCGGAGTGGACGTGGGGCTCCCACGCCTTCGTCCGGCTCACCCCCGCCAACCCCGCGCATGTGCTCCACGTGCGGGGCGTCAGGCACTGATGTCGGCAGCATCAGGGTCGTTCGACACGTCGGCCGCCTCGGCGCTGTGGTGGCCGGTGGTCTCGCAGGCGCGCTGGTTCCAGGGCAAGTCACGCGGTGGCTCGCCCAGGTCGTTGACACCGTTGCCGTGGCTGGTCGACACGGCCGACCTGCGGGTGCGGCCAGAGCTGCTGACGGTGTCGTACGGTGCCGCCGACGGAGCGATCGAGACCTACCAGCTACTCGTGGCCTATCGCCCCTCAGGCTGCGGCGGACCAGCGGTGATCGGAACCCTGGATCTCGATGCGGCCAGCTGGGACGTCTCCGACGCGACGCGGGACCCTGAGGCGATGGCTGCTGTGCTGCCAGCCGTCGCACAGGACCGGGTGTACGGCACCGGCCACGGCCCGACCCTCGTGGCCACGTACAGCCGACCGATGCCCGACGGTGACCTCACCCCGAGGGTGTTCACCGGCGAGCAGTCGAACACCAACGTGTTGTACGGCGACACCGCCCTGCTCAAGGTTTTTCGGAAGCTGGAGCCAGGCGCCAACCTCGACCGTGAGCTCACCGGCCGGCTGCTGGCCGGCGGAGTGTCCGACGTACCGGTGCTGTACGGCTGGCTGGCAGTCGATACCGGCGACGGCGAACCGGATGACCTGATGATGCTCACCGAGCTGCTCCCCGATCCGGTCGACGGCTGGGGGCTCGCCACCGACGCGGCTCGGACAGACACCCGCTTCGACGAGGAGGCTGCTGCGCTGGGTCGAGCCCTGGGGCAGATCCACGCCGCGCTGGCAGCCGATCACGCCACCGTGGCCGGTGACGATGTCGCCGACCAGATGGAGGCAAGGTTGACCGCTGCTGTCGAGGCGGCGCCCGCCCTCACCGAGCACGAGCCCGCCCTCCGGACCTGTTTCGAGGCGCTGCGCGGCCAGACGCTGCCGGCCCAGCCGGTGCACGGCGACTTCCACCTCGGCCAGACGCTCAGCACTCCCCTGGGCTGGCGGATCATCGACTTCGAGGGCGAGCCGCTGAAGTCGATGGCTGAGCGCCGCCGACCCGACTCGCCCCTGCGCGACGTGGCTGGGATGCTGCGCTCGCTCTCGTACGCCACGAGCGCTGCAGACGACCCCCACGGCACCGCTGCGACCGAGTGGCTGCAGTCGGCGCGCGAGGCGTTCCTGAGGGCCTATCGTGAGACGGCTGGCAGCAGCGCCGACGAGACCGTGCTGGCCGCGTACGAGGCCGACAAGGCCGCCTACGAGGCCGTCTACGAGACGAGGAACCGGCCCGACTGGGTGCACATCCCACTCGGGGCGATCGCAGCGTTGACCACACCGAACGACCCGCAGCGGTCCTGAGCAGGAGGAGCGAGATGCCCACGTACGACCTCGGCGGCGAGCTGACGGGTTGGGATCTGGAAGGTTTCCACTCCGGTGGCGACACCGAGCTGTGGAAGCGGCTCGGCGCTCACGTGACGACCGTCTACGACCACGAGACCAAGACGCGCATCCCCGGCGTGCGGTTCTCGGTCTGGGCGCCCAATGCACAGCGCGTGCAGGTGATCGGCGACTTCAACTTCTGGAGCGGCGACGACATGGTGCGCGTGCCGGGCTCCGGGGTCTGGTCGCGGTTCATCGAGCAGCGCGGTGACGGCACCCTGTACAAGTTCCGGATCCAGGGCCCGGACGGGGAGTGGCGCGAGAAGACCGACCCGATGGCGCGCTTCTGCGAGTCAGCGCCGAAGACGGCCGCGATCGTGTACGAGTCGCAGTACATCTGGTCCGACGACGAGTGGATGGCCAAGCGGCGCTCGTCGAAGGCGCACCAGGAGCCGATGAGCGTCTACGAGCTGCACGTCGGCGGCTGGCGGCGCGGCAAGACCTACCTGGAGCTGGCTGACGAGTTGGTCGAGTACGTCACCTGGCAGGGCTACACCCACGTCGAGTTCATGCCACTCTCGGAGCATCCGTTCGAGCCGTCCTGGGGCTACCAGGTCACCGGCTACTTCGCCCCGACCTCGCGGTTCGGCCGGCCCGACGAGCTGCGCTACCTGATCGACCGGCTCCACCAGGCGGGCATCGGCGTGATCATGGACTGGGTGCCCGGCCACTTCCCGAAGGACGAGTGGGCGCTGGGTCGCTTCGACGGTACGGCGCTCTATGAGCACGAAGACCCCCGTCAGGGCGAGCACATGGACTGGGGCACGTACATCTTCAACTACGGCCGCAGCGAGGTGAAGTCGTTCCTCGTCAGCAACGCCCTGTACTGGATCCAGGAGTTCCACGTCGACGGTCTTCGGGTCGACGCGGTGGCCTCGATGCTGTACCTCGACTACTCGCGCGAGCCGGGCCAGTGGGTGCCGAACCAGTTCGGCGGCAACGAGAACCTCGAGGCGATCGACTTCCTCAAGTACGTCAACAAGCACCTGTACGAGCGAGAGCCCGGCGTGCTGATGATCGCCGAGGAGTCAACCTCGTTCGGCGGGGTGACAAGGCGAGTCGACCACGGCGGCCTGGGCTTCGGGTTCAAGTGGAACATGGGCTGGATGAACGACTCCCTGCGCTACCTGGAGCTCGACCCGGTCTATCGCCAGTACCACCACAACCTGATGACGTTCGCGATGGTGTACGCCTACAGCGAGAACTTCATCCTGCCGATCAGCCACGACGAGGTCGTGCACGGCAAGGGCTCGATGGTGAACAAGGTCGGTCAGGACGACTGGCGGAAGTTCGCCACGATGCGGGCGTTCTACTCGTACATGTGGTCGTTCCCGGGTAAGCAGCTGATCTTCATGGGCTGCGAGTTCGGCCAGCGGCGTGAGTTCAACGAGGCCACCTCCCTCGAATGGTGGGTGTCTGACCTGTGGGGCCACAAGGGCCTGCAGCGCCTCTTCCGCGACCTCAACCACACCTACCGGGCGCATCCGGCGATGTGGAAGCTCGACTCCGACCCGCGTGGCTTCCAGTGGATCAACGCCGATGACGCGGCTGGGAACGTGTTTGCCTGGGTACGGTCCGACGGCGCGGGTGACCTGGTCGCGTGCATCACGAACTTCTCAGCGACGCCGCACTCCAACTACACGATCGGCCTGCCGAAGGCGGGCGTGTGGAAGGAGGTGCTGAACACCGATTCCGAGGTCTACGACGGGACGAACACGTTCGGCAACCTCGGCGAGGTGACGGCCTACAACGTGGGCTTCAACGGCTTCGACGCCCACGCCACGATCGCCATCCCGGCGATGGGTGCGGTCTGGCTGGCGTTCGACCCGACCGACGAGGTGGAGACGGCCGTCGGTGGCGCTGCGGGCTGAGGTCGTCCGGCTGGACTGGTCGCCCGAGACGCAGGATCGGTTGGGTGCGCTGACCTCTGAGGCTTTCGCCCGCGGCGCTCGTCGCGTCGAGGTGCTCGTTCCCGTGTCAGCGACCGGGCGACATCTGGTCCATCGGGCCGGGTTCCGCCGGGAAGGTCTGCTGCGGCAGGTGTCGGCCCGTCCGGATGGCTCGTACGAGGATGCCCACCTCTACGCCCGGCTGGTCGACGACGACGTCGTGGGCGCTGGCACGTTCTCCACCGTGATGAACGCGGTCCTGCCCAAGACCCGGGTGATCGCCCACGCGGTCTTCCGAGATGACGCTGGCCGCGTGCTGCTGCTGGAGGTGTCGTACAAGCGCGACTGGGAGCTGCCTGGCGGCGTCGTCGAGCCGCATGAGCCGCCCAGGGTCGGCTGCGAGCGGGAGGTGCTCGAGGAGATCGGGCTCACGGTCGGTCTCGACCGGGTGCTCTGCTTCGACTGGCTGCCCCCCTACCTGGGCTGGGATGACGCCGACGAGGTGATCTTCGACGGTGGGGTGCTCTCCGGCTCGCAGATCGACGCGATGGTGCTGGGTGAGGGCGAGATTGTCGCCGCCCACTGGGTCGACCCGGGCGACGTGGCGGCCCATGTGATGCCGCTGGCCGCTCGTCGGCTCGCGTGGCTGCTGGCTCATCCGGATGCGCCGCCGACCCTGTTCGAGGACGGGGCTCCGGTCGGCTTGTGATCGGCTCGGGCCAGACCCCGCTCTGCGTTCCCTGAGCTTGTGGAAGGGCCGAGTCGATCCGTGGCTGGCTGGTTCGTCTGCGCCGGTCAGGTCCGGGGGTCCCATCGGAAGATCCGCATCCCCAGCCACATCGACCCCGCGGTCCACGCCAGCAGGACGACCACCGGCTTGACCATCGCCGTCGCCGACACCTGCTCACCGATCAGGTTCATCCCAGTGAACGCATAGGAGACGAGGTCCACCACCGGTGCCAGCGGCAGCAGCATGGCCACCTGCTGCACAGCCGTCGGCATGAGCGCCAGCGGTAGTGACAGCCCCGACAGCATCAGGGCCACCAGGATCGCGGGCATGGTCGTCAGCTGGGCCGACTCGACCGTACGGGTCAGCGGAGCCGACAGAACAGCGAGCCCTGTCCAGGCGGCTGACCCCAGCACCACGGCCGGGATGAGGGCCCACCAGTGCAGGGCACCGGAGTCTAGGGCGTACCGGGCGGCCAGGGCAGCGAGCCCGGTCTGCACCACCGTGGCGACCCACAGCGGCACGGCGGGGGCCAGCAGGATCTCGATCGGGGTCGCCTCGCCCGAGTTGAGCCGCTTCAGCACCAGCTGTTCCCGCCGCGCGACCAGCGACGTCACCATCGTGTAGTAGATGACGAACAGCAGCGCCATCCCCAGGATCATCCCGGTCAGCAGCATGCCCAGGCTCGGCAGCTTCGTGAAGGTCATGAAGAACAGCGCCATGAAGACCGGCATCGTCGCGACGACGAAGAGGGCGGTGCGGTTGCGGAGCAGGATCTTTGTCTCTGCGCCGGCCAGTGCCAGGAACCGACGCGGTGAGAACCTGGTCGGCTTCGCGGCAGCGATGGGTGCGCGCGTCTGAGTGGTCATCGGATCTCCTCCAGATCGGCGATGTCGAGGAACACCTGTTCCAGCGACGCGGAGCGTGCCGAGAGTGACGCGAGTTGCACATCCCCTGCCCACTGGAGCACCTCAGCCAGGGTGCGCTGCAGCGTACGGGTGGCGACCACGACGTCATCCTTGTCGTGCGTGACCTGGGCTTGGGTGACGGCGAGCTGGTCGACCCTCAGGCTCTCGGGTCGGCGGAACCGGATCTGAGCCGGCGTAGTCGCCACGATCTCGTCGAGGGTGCCCTCCACGGCGATCACACCGCGGTGCATCACGGCGATGTGGTCGGCCAGCCGTTCAGCCTCCTCGAGATAGTGAGTGGTGAGCAGGATCGCGACGCCTTCCTCCCGTAGGTCGCCGACCAGCCGCCAGATCCGTTGCCGCGACTCAGGGTCGAGTCCGGTGGTGGGCTCGTCGAGCACCAGCAGATCGGGCTGCCCCATCAGCGCCAGGCCGATGTCGAGCCGACGGCGCTCCCCGCCTGACAAAGACGAGGTCGGGACGCGCTCCTTGTCAGCCAGGTCGACATCGGCCAGCACGCCCTCGACGGCCCGCGGGCGGGTCAGCGTTCCGTGCCACATCCGAGCCATCTCCCCGACGGTCAGCGTGGTCGGGAATCCCGAGCTCTGCAGCACGACGCCGGTCCGTGCCCGCACAGCCTGCCGGTCTTTGACCGGGTCTAGCCCGAAGACCTTGATCGCGCCAGCCGATGGCTGTGCCAGCCCTTCAACGAGCTCGACGGTCGAGGTCTTGCCAGCGCCATTGGTGCCAAGCAGGGCATAGATCTGACCCGGCCAGACGGTCAGGTCGACGCCCCGTACAGCTTCGAAGGTGTCGTTGCCCTTGCCGTACGAGCGCCGTACGCCCGCCAGCACGACGGCGGGCGGATCGGCGGTCTGCACACGCACCAGGCTGGGTGAACTCTCTGTCATGCTCCCAGCCTGCCTGATCCGCGTCACCTGAACCCACGTGATCGGCCACGACCTTGCGTGGATCTCGCACCGACGGGCCGTGACATCCGTCACCCACCATCGCCGACGCAAGCCAAGCGGCCGCGCCGGTCAGGCGGTATCGCGAGCCTCGATCATGGCCCTGAGATTCCTCCGCACGTAGCCGCCTGGCGCAACGATGCGCTCCCGGATGGTCTCCAGGTTGGTCTTGGAGGCTGGCATCGCTCGCGCATCAAGGTCGAGATCGGGACGGGCAAGGATCACGCCATAGAGGCCGACCATCGCCCGGTCCGTCAATTTCGGGGCCTGCAACAGCTGGATCAACGGCGGCTCGCCGCGCCGACTCTGCTGGTTGACGCTCGCACCAGCTTCGAGCAGGCGTTGCAGCAGGGGCGCTTCCAGATCGGGATCATGAGCCCGCTGGCCGAGCAGAACGTTCACCGGCGGCTTGATGAGCGTCGCCGCGGACGGACGTGGTACGTCCGCCCGGCGCTCATCAAGCCGCCGGTTTCTGTGACCTCGTGCGGTCTCCGCTCGGGTAGTGCGGATCTCGCCGTACGGTTGCCGTCTCATGGGTGGTGGTCGGGCGCTGAAGTCAGGATCGCTGGCCTCCGATGACCATGAGACACCGGATCCGGCCACATCGACCACCGGACACAGCGCTCTATGATCAGATTGTTCAGAAGTTGATCCCCACGAGGGACAGAACTGATCAATCTGGAGGCCTGATGGTTGAGGAGCTGGATGCCACCGATCTGGCGTTGCTTGCCGCCCTGGAGCGCGATCCACGGTCGCCGGTCACGGTGCTCGCCGATGAAGCCGTCGTAGCGCGCGGCACCGTCCAGTCCAGGATCGACCGCTGGGGCCGTCGCTCGATGCTTCGCGCCCACTCCGTCCGGGTCGACCCGGCGTCGCTCGGCTACCCGCTCAGCGCGATGGTCGAGGCCGAGCTCGACCAGCACATGCTCGACAAAGCGGTCGAGGCGTTGACCAGGATCCCCGAGGTGCTGGAGTGCTTCGCACCCGCAGGCACGACAGACCTGCTGTGTCGGGTGGTCGCGAAGGATCCCGATGACCTCTACCGGGTCAGTGAAGAGATCCGGCTGTGCCCAGGCATCATGCGCACCCGGACGAGTGTGTTCCTGCGCCGAGTGATCCCGTACCGGGTCGACCGCCTCGTCGCGAAGCGTCGTACGGAGTTGAGCCGAGCCAGGAAACGTGCGTTGGAAGAGCAGCCGTAGCCGCTCCTCCTTGTCGTGGTGGCCGGCGGGGGGTGAGTTCATCCCCGCTGATGACCGCTGAGTGCCGAACAGTTACACGTCGGCCGAGACGGACCGCGACCGCCGCCACCAGAGCCATGCACCCAGCGCCAGGAGACCAGCCGCTGCTATCGCCACGGCGGGCAGGACCTTGCCTTCGAGGTACTCGAGGAAGGCGCCGCCG
>DAOOHL010000132.1:0-7866 GCA_035416185.1 Propionibacteriaceae bacterium
ACCGGGTGGACGAGCGCCGCCGTCAACCCGCAGATTCGCGGGACGCATCGACGTGTCGGAGGCTCTCGCTAGGCTCGCGGGCATGCCGATGCCTGATCTCCATCGCCTCCCCGCCACGCCCGCCTCGACCCCGTCTTCTGTGGTCACCGGCGACCACTGGCGGATCACGATGCTGACGCCCCGGCTGGTCCGGCTCGAGTGGTCACCGACGGCCACGTACGAGGATCGCGCCACCCAGGTCGTCCTGAACCGGTCGCTACCGGCGCACGAGTTCCAGATCACCCGTTCCGGCAAGGGCGTTCGGATCGCCAACTCCTTCCTCCAGCTCGACTACGACGGTGAGCCGTTCTCCCCCCAGGGTCTGCGGGTGGCGGTCAACGGGGTGTCGAACTACCACTCCATCTGGCGCTACGGCCAGAAGGAGAAGACCGTGCACTTCGGCATCCCGATGAACCTGGGCGGCACCGCCCGTACGCTCGACGAGGTCGACGGCGCCTGTCCGCTCGATCCTGGCCTGGTCTCCGGGTCGGGCTACGCGATGCTCGACGACACGGCCTCGCTCGCGTTCGATGACGACGGCTGGCTGGCTCCGCGAACGGAGGGCAACCTCGACCTGTACGTGTTCGCCCACGGCCACGACTTCCCTGGCGCACTGCGGGACTTCTACGCCATCTCCGGGCCGCAGCCGCTGCTGCCCCGCTACGCCTTGGGCAACTGGTGGAGCCGCTACCACCCGTACACCGACCCCGAGTACCGCGACCTGATGGAGCAGTTCGACGATCACGGCATCCCGTTCTCGGTCGCCGTCGTCGACATGGACTGGCACGTCACGGAGATCGACCCCGCGATCGGGTCCGGCTGGACCGGCTACACCTGGAACCGCGATCTCTTCCCAGACCCCGCCGACTTCCTCGCCTGGCTCCATCAGCGCGGCATGAAGATCTCCCTCAATGTGCATCCCGCCGACGGGGTGCTGCGGCACGAGGAGGCGTACGGGCGCGTCGCCGAAGCGGTCGGCATCGACCCCGCGAGCGGCCTCCCAGTCGCGTTCGACCTCACCGATGACAAGTTCCGCGACGCCTACTTCCGGCTGCTGCACCACCCGTTGGAGGACGAGGGCGTCGACTTCTGGTGGGTCGACTGGCAGCAGGGCCCGTACTCGAAGGTGCCGGGGCTGGACCCCCTGTGGCTACTCAACCACCTGCATTTCCTCGACTCCGCCCGTCGCGGCACCCGGCCGCTGACGTTCTCCCGGTACGCCGGTCCTGGGTCGCACCGCTACCCGGTCGGCTTCTCTGGCGACTCCGTGATCAGCTGGGCGTCGCTGGAGTTCCAGCCGTACTTCACCGCGACAGCGTCGAACATCGGCTACGGCTGGTGGAGCCACGACATCGGCGGCCACATGTTCGGTATCAAGGACGACGAGCTCGCGACCCGCTGGGTGCAGCTCGGCTGCTTCTCTCCCGTGAACCGGCTGCACTCAACCCTCAACCCGTTCAACAGCAAGGAGCCGTGGCGATTCAACCCGGTCGCCGAGGCCGTCCAGACCGAGTTCCTTCGGCTACGGCATCGGCTGGTGCCGTACCTCTACACGATGAACGAGCGCGCCCACTCCGAGGGTCGGCCGATCGTCGAGCCGCTCTACTGGCAGGCGCCGACCCGCGGCAATGTGGCAGCGCGCACCTCGTACCGGTTTGGCAGCGAGCTGCAGGTCGCGCCGATCACCTCACCAGCAGCCGCAGGGACGAACCTGGGCGCGGTGACGACCCAGCTGGAGCCCGGCGTCTGGGTCGACCTGTTCAGTGGTGTCGTGTACGACGGCGGCCGTACGGTCACCCTGCACCGCCCGCTCACGTCGTACCCGGTGCTGGCGAAGGCGGGCGGGATCGTGCCGCTGACCGGCCCCTGCGAGCTGGGCGTCGCGAACCCCGCGTCTCTGGAGGTCCGGGTGTTCGCTGGCGAGTCGGGCGAGCTGGTGTTGTACGAGGACGATGATGCGGCAGAGCCTCGTGCCGTACGGACGCGGCTCTCGTTCGACTGGGCCGGCGGCACCTTCACCATTCACCCCGCCGAGGGTGAGCTCGACGTGGTCGGGTCACAGCGGCACTGGACCGTCACCCTGGTCGGTGCCGCCGAGACCACCGCCGATGGCCTCGAGTCGACCTGGGACCCGCTGACGACCTCACTGTCAGTCGATGTGGGCGAGGTGGCTGCTGCGCGCGGAGCGACCGTACGGTTCGACGGCCCGCTGACCCTCGCCGACAACGACGTCGTCACCCGGGTTACGGCGATGCTCGACGACTTCGAGATCGAGTTTGCCGCGAAGGACCAGGTGCTGGCGGCCATGCGCACGAACCCGACAGCTGTCGGCCGAGCGCGGGCAATCCTGGAGCTGCCGATCACGGAGGCGGTGCGGAGCGCGATTCTGGAGATCGTCCTCGCCCGTGAATGAGCAGCTTGGTGGCCTCGTCGACAGTGTCGAACAGCGCCTGACGCCTGGCTTCGCCCGTCGGGCCGGTCAAGTGTCAACGGCGATCTGCCTTGTCGTGATGGTTGCCTGGTGCTTCTCGTACCGCGACGGCCTGGACTGGCAGAAGGCCCCCGTCGGCACCGACTTCGTCGCGTTCTGGTGGGCAGCGCGGGTCACCCTGCAGGACGGTGCCGTCCATGCGTACGACCTGTGGCACGCCTGGCAAGGGCAGCACGCCTACTGGCCGGGGCTCGAGGGGGCGTTCGCGTGGGTGTACCCGCCGCCCTTCCTGATGTTCGTCCTGGCGCTCGGGTTCCTGCCGTACCTGACAGCGTTCGCCGTCTGGACGGTCGGCACTCTGGGGCTGTTCGTCGCCACCCTCAAGAGCCAGGTGCCAGCCGGGGCTGGCTGGCTCCTGGTCGGTTTTCCGGGCATCTGGGTGGGGATCGGTCAGGGGCAGAACCAGTTCCTGACGGGATGGGCCATGGCCACCGCGATCATGGCGGCCAGAAGGAACCCGATGATCGCTGGGCTGGCGGCAGGGTTGATGGTGATGAAGCCTCACCTGGCCGTGGTGCTGCCCCTGGCCTACATCGCAGCCCGGGCGTGGCGCGCGTTCGGCATGGCTGCCGTGACGGCGGTCGTCCTGATGGTGTCGTCGGCGGCATCACTCGGCTGGGACACCATCCCGGCCTGGCTCGACGCGATGCGGTTCGTCAGCGAGGCAGCGGTGGACGGCCGCCTGCCACTGTGGAAGTTCGTCTCCCCGTACACCTCCCTGGTGTGGCTCGGGTTGCCGCTGTGGCTCGCGATGGGGCTCCACCTCGTCGTGGCTGGGTGGGCCCTGGTGCTGGTCTGGCGAGTCTGGCGACGCACAGTGTCCGCGACTGGCCAGGTGACGGCCCTGGCAGGACTCGCGACCGTCGCTGCGACCTTCCTGGTCACGCCCTACTCCGCTGACTATGACCTGGCGTGGCTCGGTTTCGCCATGGCGTGGCTGGGGATCGAAGGGCTTCGGCACGGCTGGCGTCGAGGCGACCGGCTTCTCCTGGCCCTCTCCTACGTGGCGGTGCTGAGCACGCTGCCCGCGCTCGTCACCCACGTGCAGATCGCGCCGTTCCTGCTGGCCGGGCTGCTGTGGGCCGCCTATCGGCGGACGAAGGACCTCCAGGCGACCTGACCCCACAGGCCGACGACCACCAAGGCCCAGGGCACGAGCGGCACCAGCATCTGCCAGGTGACGTTGCCGCCGGCGTAGCCGAAGACAAGCCACGCCACGAGGGCGACGCTGACCACCGTGAAGCACGCGAGGCCGATGACGTACCCCGATGGTGGCCTGCTCGTCTGGTCTGGCGTGGCAGTGGGATCGGCAACGGCGCGTCGGGGGAGATCCTCGGGGTTCTCGACGTCGGGTTGTCCGGGAACGTCCGGCAGCGCGTGTCGCGGTTCTGGTACCTGCCCTGGCAGGTAGCGGGGCGTCGCAGTCGCGTTGTCACGGTCGCCATCGTCCATGGGTCCATGGTCGGTGATCGACGCGCCTTCCCGGCAGACCGACAGGCCGTGCACTATTACGAAAGCACCGAGTTGCGCAAATGGGGTGAGGTGAGGCTAGCCTTACCTCCATGACCATTGTTTCACGCCGCACGGCGCTCCTCGGGGGCCTCGGCGCCCTCACCTTGGCTGCTGGCTGCTCCGGTACGACGGCTGCTCCGGCCGGGGCTGGCTCCCCCGCGGCCGCATCGTCGAGCGAACCGGCCAAGCCCACCGGCACCATCACCGTCTACAACGCCCAGCACGAGTCCCTCACCAAGGAGTGGATCGCGGGCTTCACCAAGGAGACCGGCGTCAAGGTGGAGTACCGACAGGGCTCCGATACCGAGATGGCCAACCAGATCGCCACCGAGGGTGCCGCGTCGCCGGCAGATGTGTTCCTGACCGAGAACTCCCCCGGCATGACCATCGTCGAGAAGAAGGGCCTGTTCGCCCCGATCGACGCCACGATCACCAAGCAGGTTCCCGCCGAGTACCGCCCCAGCACCAACGCCTGGGCCGGCATCGCCGCCCGCGCGACCGTTTTCGTGTATGACAAGCGCGTCCTCAACCCCAGCACGCTGCCCGCCTCGATCATGGACCTGGCCAAGCCCGAGTGGGCCAACCGCTGGGCCGCCTCCCCGACCGGCGCCGACTTCCAGGCCATCGTCTCGGCCATCCTGCAGCTCAAGGGCAAGGAGGCCACCGCCGAGTGGCTCAAGGCCATGAAGGCAGGCTCGAAGGCGTACAAGGGCAATGGCGCGGTGCTCAAGGCCGTCAACGCAGGCGAGGTGCCCGGCGGTGTGATCTACCACTACTACTACTTCGGCGACCAGGCGAAGACCGGCGAGAACAGCAACAACGTCGAGCAGCACTACTTCGGCAAGCAGGATCCCGGTGCCTTCGTGTCGGTGTCGGGCGGTGGCGTGCTCAAGTCGAGCAAGAACCCCGTCGCGGCCCAGGCGTTCCTGGCCTACATCACCTCCAAGGCCGGCCAGGAGATCCTCCGCGATGGCACCGCCTTCGAGTACCCCGTCGCCTCCGATGTCAAGGCCAACGCGAAGCTCAAGCCGCTGGCCGATCTGGGCGCTCCGAAGGTCGACCCGGCCACCTTGAACGGGCCCGAGGTCGCCACCCTGATGCAGCAGGCCGGACTGCTCTGACCCCCAGGGCTGGCGCAGTAACCTGCTGGCTGCCATGACAGTCACCCCCGTCGCCGACCGCTCCCTCGTCGTCCTCTCCGCGGACGACGAGGGAGCGGTCGGCGCTCGCACGCCACGACGCCAGCGTCGACCCCGCCGGCCTGGGCCGAGGGCAGCCATCGTGGCGAGCGTGGTGGTGCTGCTGCTGTGCCTGGGTCCGGTGGCGTTCATCGTGTCGGCGGCGATCGAGGCAGGGCCCCGGGTGATCGCCGAGGTGGTGCTGCGACCGCGCGTCGTCGAGCTGCTCGGCAACACGATCCTGCTCAGCCTCGTCGTCGTCCCCTTGACGGTGATCCTGGGCACCGTTGGCGCCCTCCTGGTCGAGCGGACCCGGGTGCCGCAGTGGCTGGCAGTGGGGCTGGTGGCGCCCCTTGCCGTACCGGCCTTCGTCGCCTCCTATGCGTGGGCGACTGTCTGGCCGTCGATCTCAGGGCTGGAGGGCGCTGCGCTGATCGCGACGCTGTCGTACTTCCCGTTCGTGTTCCTGCCCGTCTGGGGCACCCTGCGCCGGCTCGACCCTGACCTCGAGGAGTCGGCCGCTGCGCTCGGGTTGACGCCGTCGCAGGTCTACGCCCGTACGGTGCTGCCGCAGCTGCGACTGCCTATCCTCGCGGGGGCGCTTCTGGTAGCCCTGCACCTGCTGGCCGAGTACGGCGCCTTTGCCTTCGTGCGGTTCGACACCTTCACCACCGCCATCTACGACCAGTACAAGTCGACCTTCGCCGGCCCGGCAGCGTCCATGCTGGCCGGCGTCCTGGTGCTGCTCAGCCTCGTCGTGCTGACCGGCGAGGCGTCCGTACGGGGCCGACAGCGTCACGTTCGTCTGGGCAGCGGCACGGCCCGGACCGCCAAGCGGAGGTCATTGGGGGGCTGGACGGTGCCCGTCGTCGTCGCACTGGTGGCGCTGTTCGGGGCATCCCTCGGAGTCCCCGCGTACGCCCTGACCCGCTGGCTGGCGTACGGCTCGGCATGGACCGCCGAGGTGCTGCCGGCCGTCGTCACCACACTGGCCTACGCGGCCGCCGCGGCGGTGGTGACGTGCCTGGCCGCGCTGCCGATCGTGTGGCTGTCGGTGCGTCACCCGGCGGGCTGGTCGAAGGCGCTGGAGTCGGCGACGTTCATCTGCTCGTCGCTGCCGGGCATCGTGATCGGCCTAGCCTTCGTGGCGCTCTCTATCAGGCTCGTCCCGCCGCTCTACCAGACGTCCGTGGTGCTCATAGCGGCCTACGTCGTCCTGTTCCTGCCCCGCGCCGTCGCAGGCCTGCGAGGTGGCGTGGCGCAGTCGTCGCGCGCCCTGGAGGAGTCAGCCCAAGCGCTGGGCTGCACCCCTGCAGCGGCACTCTGGCGCGTCACGCTGCCCATCCTGCGGCCCGCCCTGGGCAGCGCGATGAGCCTCACGTTCCTCGGCGTCGCGGGCGAGCTGACTGCCACCCTGCTGCTGGCACCGACGGGGACGACCACTCTGGCCTCCCAGTTCTGGTCGCTTGCGAGTGAGATCGACTACCCGAGCGCCGCTCCGTACGCCCTGCTGCTTGTGGCATTGTCGGTGCCCATGACGGTCATCCTGTTCCGGCGCGCTGACGTCTCGTGAGCCTGCGGATAGCTGGCCTGACGGCCGCGTACGGGAGCACTGAGGTGCTGCACGGGATCTCGCTCGACGTCCCAGCAGGCGTGGTGCTGTCCGTGGTGGGACCGTCCGGCAGCGGCAAGACCACCCTGCTGCGCTGCGCGGCTGGCTTCGAGGTGCCGACCGGGGGCCGGGTGGAGGTGGCCGACCGGGTGGTGTACGACGCGGCGACCCACGTGCCGCCCCATGAGCGTGGCATCGGCTACGTCTCCCAGGACGGCGCTGTCTTCCCCCACTTGACTGTCGGCGAGAACGTCGGCTTTGGCCTGCCCAAGGCCGACCGGACCCATGAGCGGATCAGCGGACTGCTCGAGCTGGTCAATCTCTCCCCCGACCTGGCGACTCGCCGCCCGGACCAGCTCTCCGGTGGTCAGCAGCAGCGCGTCTCTCTGGCGCGGGCGCTGGCGCGCCGACCGACAGTAATGCTGCTCGACGAGCCGTTCTCGGCGCTGGACACCCACCTGCGCGAGGCCACCCGTGACCTGGTCGGCTCGGTGCTGCGGGCTGCACATGTGACCACGCTGCTCGTCACCCACGACCAAGAGGAAGCACTGTCGTTCTCCGACCTCGTCGCCGTGCTTGAGAGCGGTCACCTGCGGCAGGTCGGCACGCCACTGTCGCTGTACGACCGCCCAGTCGACGTGCCCACAGCCCGACTGCTCGGCTCGACCCTGGAGCTGCACGCGACCGTCCGCCGCGGCATGGCCGACACCGTGATCGGCATGATCCCCGCCCTCGGCTGCCCGGACGGTCCAGCCACGGTGATCGCCCGGCCCCATCAGGTGGCCGCCAAGCTCGCCGTGGACGGTGACTGGCGCGTGGCCAGGGTGGAGTTCCACGGCGACCATCGCCGGCTCACCCTGATCCGGCTCACCGACAGCCCTGGCCAGACCACCTTGGAGGTCTCCACCGACGCCCACATCCGCGAGGGCGACCGGATGTCGGTGGCGCTGATCGGCCGCTCCCTCGTCGTGCCGGACTGAGGGTCGACATGTCGGTCGTGGTGGTGTTCGGAGGTCGCAGCGAGATCGGTCTTG
>DAOOHL010000133.1:0-7832 GCA_035416185.1 Propionibacteriaceae bacterium
GGTGGCGCCGTCCGTACGACGCCGTGCTCCCCTGGCTGCCGCGCTCGGCGGGGTTGCCGAGTATGACTCGTACGAGCAGGCCTTGGCCGAGACCAAGCCCGATGCGGTCAGCATCAACACCTACCCCGACACGCACTACGACTATGTGAAGCGGGCTCTCGAGGCGGGCTGTCACGTGTTCTGTGAGAAGCCGCTTGCCGAGACCGTGGCCGAAGCTGAGGAGCTCGTCGCGCTGGCCAGGTCGAAGGGGCTGACGCTCTCGGTCGGCTACATCCTGCGCGTCCACCCGGCCTGGCAGCAGTTCATCGAGATCGCGCACGGGCTGGGCAAGCCGCTCGTGATGCGGATGAACCTCAACCAGCAGTCCGACGGGGCGATGTGGGACCTGCACCGCAACCTGATGGCGTCGATGAGCCCGATCGTCGACTGCGGCGTGCACTACGTCGACGTGATGTGCCAGATGACCCAGGCCCGGCCGACCCGCGTCGTGGCCATGGGGGCCCGGCTGACCGACGAGCTGGCGCCCGGGATGTACAACTACGGAAACCTGCAGGTGCACTTCGACGACGGGTCGATCGGCTGGTACGAGGCAGGCTGGGGTCCGATGCTGAGCGAAACCGCCTTCTTCGTGAAGGATGTGGTGGGGCCGAAGGGGTCAGCCTCGATCGTCCATCACGCCGACGATGCCGAGGCCGGCGCAGGGTCGGCCGACCTCGAGTCGCACACCAAGACCAACACGATCCGGCTCCATCACGCAGCCCTGGTCGACAACCAGTTCGCCCAGCCCGACGAACTGATCTCGACCGCGGACGAGCCGGACCACCAGGGACTCTGTGACCTCGAGGCCGACCTGTTCCTCCAGGGAATCCGAGGCGAGACTGACCTCTCGACCCACCTTGACGACGCAGTCACCAGCCTGCGGATCGTACTGGCTGCCGACGAGTCCGTACGGACAGGGCGGGTCGTCGAGCTGTAGGCGGTCGCAGAGCGCTGCGGGCTGATGGGCTTGTGGGGTTGTGTCGAGCGGGCTGTCGTGTTGTGGTGGAGCCATGACCTCTGAGGTGCGTCTCTGCCGTACGCAGGCCAGCGCTGCGGTTCCACGCTGGCGTGTGTTGCTGGGTCGGCTCGAGGTCGCGTACTCCTTTCCGAGCTTCCCCGAGGCGATCGGGTTCGTGACCGAGGTGGCTGAGCTGGCCGAGGCTCAGCAGCATCATCCCGAGATCGACATCCGCTACTCGACGGTGTTCCTGGCGACCTCCTCCCATGACGTCGGCGGGCTGACGCGACGGGACGTCCGGCTGGCCAACGCCATCTCGGACCTGGCTGAGCGGTTCGGTGCCACCGCTCAGCCGCACAAGCTCACGACCGATGAGATCGCCATCGACACGATGGACGCCAGCGTGATCCAGCCGTTCTGGCAGGCCGTGTTGGCCTACCACGTCGACGGGGACGACGCCCTGGTGGACCCCTATCGCCGAGGCCCGGCTGTGTGGTTCCAGCAGCTCGACGAGCCACGGCGCGTACGGAATCGGATCCACCTGGATGTCACCGTCACCCCCGAGGAGGCACAGGTGCGGATGGAGCGGGCGCTCGCTGCCGGAGGGCGACTGGTGTCAGCTGCTGCCGCCCCGAGTTTCTGGGTCCTCGCCGACGCCGACGGCAACGAAGCATGCCTGTGCACGTGGCAGGGCCGGGACGAGTCGAAGGCGGCCGCGGAGGCTGAAGCGCAGGCCATCTAGCATGTGGACGACGTTGCATCCAACCCTTCGACGAGCAGCCCCGTGAGCGCTAGGCGCCCAGCCAGCCCGGGGTCAGCGCCGCCGTGGGGTGCGGCGCCGACCGGACTGGGCAGGTCAGCAGTCGATCTCGTGGATCGTGCCGATCTGGTCGGACAGCATCTCGATGCCGCCTTCGCGGATGACGCAGGGCTTCTCCCAGCGCACACCGAAGTCCGAACCGATGCCGAAGGTGTCGATCTGGAAGGTCATCCGCTCGACGAGGTCGTACGTGGAGATGGTCTCCATCCACGGCGCCTCCACCTCGGTGAGACCGAGGCCGTGGCAGGGCCCGTACACGTAGGCAGCCTCGCGGCCGAGCTCCTTGAAGCGGTCCTCGTACGCCTGGGCGATCGAGCCGGAGTTCTTGCCGGCAGCGAGCTCCCGCTCGGTCCACATGTGCATCTCCAGGATGAACTCGACGATGTCGCGCTTCTCTCCGACGAGCGGGCCGACGGAGACGGGCATGCCGATCGACGGGGAGTAGCCGTCGATGGCGGCCGAGAGGTTGAGCTGGACGATGTCGCCCTTCTTGATCTCGCGGTACGAGGACCGCGAGATGGCGTGCTTGGTGGACTGCTGGGAGAAGCAGTACATGGGCAGGCCCTCGTACTCGGCGCCGTTGGCGTAGATCGACGCCTGGGCCAGGCCGACGAGCTGGAGCTCGGTCATCCCGGGACGGATCTTCGCGATCACGTCGTCGGTGGCGATCTGGGTGATCCGGGTGGCCTCGCGCAGGCAGGCGATCTCGTTCTCGCTCTTCACCGAGCGCAGGGCGACCATGATCTCGCGCGCGTCGACGAGCTCGGAGCCCGGGAACGCCTCTTCGAGCGCCTTCCAGATCACGACGTTGGTGTCGAGCACCGAGGCGACGCCGATGCGCAGCTTCTGGTCCGTCGCGACGCCGATCGAGGCGAACACGTCCTTGAACCCCGGCAGCGTCATGTGGGGGTACGCAGGGTCAGCAGACTCGCGGTACTCGAGCATGGCGAAGACGTTGTCGACCTTGCCGAAGTCCTGGGCGTACAAGCCGGACTCGGGACCGCACAGGAGGGCCGCTGCACCGTCGGGCGCGATGGCCGCTCCGGCGCGCTCGAACACGGGCCAGAAGCCGGTGAAGTAGCGGCTGTTGGCGTAGTCGGCCTCGTTGCCGTTCAGGATCAGCACGTCGAGGCCGCGCTCGGTCATGAGCTGGCCGGCTCGTTGGGCGCGCTCGGCGTACTCGGCGTCTGGGATGCGGATGCGGTCCATGGGGTTCCTCTCGGGGTGCGGTCGGCAGTGACCAGGTCGGGCTCTACTCGGCGTAGCCAGGGGTTGTATAGAAGGCGAGGTTGGCCTGTCGGTTGTCGAGGCGGCCGTACTGGGCCACGACGGGCACGTCGGAATGCAGCGCGAGGGCGTACTGGGTCTCAAGCGGGATCACGTGGCCGCCCATGTCGTCGACGACGTTCGTCCGCAGACAGCGCACCCGCTGAGCACCGACCGTGGTGGTGAACTCCCAAGGGTCGGCGTCGGCGAAATAGATGACCGCCCGGATCGTGGCCGGCGCGGAGTTGGGGTTGAGGAGGATGACCGACTCATGGGCGTACATCGGCCCTTCGCCGGGCGGCGGCAGCTCGCCGTCGGGGAAGACCCAGGTGAGCTTGCCGACCTGGTCGACGGTCGGCGTGGTCGGTGCCACAAAGCCGTTGGCGGCGGCCATGGTGGGCGCGCTCACTGCCGTGCCCTGACAATGTCGGGCAGCTGGTCAGCCCGGACGAACTGGGCCCCGATCCCAAGCAGTCCGTCGACGATGATCTCCATCTGCTCCACGGCGTCGGAGTCGCAGCTTTGGGTGATGAACGGGTGCGGGGTCACGATCGCCTCGCCGAAGTCGTACGACGGCTGCATCGGGTGGAACTCCCATGGATGGATGTAGAAGGTGATGAACCGGCCGACTCCACGGGCATCGCAGAAGTCGAGGTAGGAGTTCACCTTGTCGAGCATGAACTGGCCGCCCTTCGTACGGAACAGTGGCCACTGGTCGCGATCGCGCTCCAGACCGGGGTCGCTCGACTCCATCGTCATGTCGGCGAAGTTGGGGATCTCCAGCAGGTCGGACGATCCGAGCTGGGTCCAGTCGTCAAGGTCGACGAAGTACGGCTCGAACTGCTGGCGGTAGAAGTACATCGGGTAGGTCGCATCAGTGGTGTAGCCGTTGGCGGCGAGCGCTCGCACCACCTCCGTCGACCCCCAGAGCCTGGGGCAGCGGAAGGACTTCGGCCGCACGCCCGTCGCCTCCTCGACCCACTCCGTCGCCAGCTTCACCCGGGGGGCGACCTCGTGCCGCAGCACCGGCTTCACGTTCGGCAGCGGGAACAGCTCGTCGCCGAGCGTCTCGTGCTGCAGGGAGTGGCAGCCGATCTCGTGTCCGCCCTTGACCACCTCTGCGGCGACCTCCGGATGGGCCTGCGCGCATTCGCCGGTGAAGTAGAAGGTGCCCGGGATGCCCTTGCGGTCCATCATCTCGAGCAGGCGCGGCGTGCCGTGGATCGTGCCTTCGTAGTACGGCGTGAAGCTGCCGACGTCGGTCTCCATGTCGACGCCGATCAGGACGTACGTGTCTCGGGCGGACATCAGTGGCACACTCCTAGAGCAAACGATTGCGCGTGAGCCTACGCGAGGTGTGAGATAGCGTCAATGACCGCCGGGAGAAGGAGAGCGCAATGGTGCGTGTCACGTGGGCGAGAGCTGCCTGGTCTCAGGCCGAACGGGTGGTGCTGGAGTCGTCAGCCGGGACGGTGACGCAGTTCACGTACGACTCGGGCGTCGAGGGGCTGCGGGTCCGTACGGACAAGGCCGAAGCGGTGATCCTGCCCTTCCAGGGCCAGCAGATCTGGCGGCTGACGCTCGATGGCGAGCCGGTCACGATGCACACGATGTGGGATGAGCCGGTCCCCACCAGTGTCTTTGCGCAGTCGTACGGGCCCTTCCTCATGCACTGCGGTCTCACCTGGATGGGGGCCCCCGGTCCGGGCGAGCGGTGGAACCACGGCGAGTTGCCCTGCGCGGTCTACTCGTCGGCGTGGGTGGAAGTGGACGAGGCGGCCGGAACGCTCACGGTCGGGGGCGAGTACGAGAACCGGATGAGCCACGGCTATGGCTACCGGTTCACGCCACGGCTGGTGTTCCGTACCGGCGCTGCCGCAGTCGAGGTGTCGACCCAGATCGAGAACCTGAGGCGTTCCCCCTTGTCGTGGCAGTACCTGACGCACGTGAACTGGGTCTACTGGCCAGGCGCGCGGTTGGAGCAGGACGTCGCGATGGACGCCGACCACGTCTCCCTCCACCCGGCCGGGTCGCAGGATGAGGCGACCGCCGCCTACACCGCCTCGCTCGCGGAATCGCCCGACCGCGGGAACGTGCTGCCCGACCATGACGTCGTGCCGGAGTACGTCGCGGTGCTCACCCCGGAGGCCGATGCCGACGGCTGGGCGCACTTCGCGATGGTGCGCCCTGACGGCGTACGGGCGCGAGTCTCGTACGACACGACCGAGCTGCCGCGGGCGGTCCGCTGGGTCAGCCGGACGCCCGATGAGCAGGCCGCCGGGTTCTGCATGCCAGCTACCGGGCATCACCTCGGGCGCGCTCAGTCTGATGCCGACGGTCTGACCCGGACGCTGCCCGGCTTGGCGTCCACGACGATCCGGCTCAGGATGGGGCTCGAGCGGTGACCACGCTCGACGACCTGACCGGCGAGCGTCCGTTGACCTGGGTCTTCGTGGGCGACTCGATCATGCAGGCCGCTCGGTGGACCGACGGGGCCCGGGGCTGGGTCCAGTTGCTGGAGGAACGCGTGCGCTGGCAGCTGGGTCGTACGAAGGACGTGTTCATCAACAACGCCGTCTCGGGGGCGACGGTCGCCGAACTCATGCCTCTGTACGACCACTACGTCACCCGGTTCGCCCCCGACGTGGTGCACGTCGCGTACGGTACGAACGAGTCGCACGTCTCGCGCGGTCCGGTCCCGGTGGCGGACTACGCCCAGGTGCTGGCTGACGTGGCCGACGGGGTGCTCAAGACCGGCGCCCTGCTCGTGCTGCACACTCCGATCGACAACTCCGAGGCGGTCGACCACGAGTGCCTGGACGTCGCGGCCTACGCCGATGCCGTACGTGACGTGGCCGCCCGGACTGGGGCGGTGCTCGTCGACCATGACGCCGCCTGGCGCGAGCAGTGGAGCACGCTTCCGCCGATCAGGTGGCTGGGCGACCGGATCCATCCCAACGCCGCCGGGCACCGGGCCATGGCTGACACGACAGCCGATGCGCTGGGGATCGGACGCTGGACGCCCGAGCCCTGACCTGTGGCCCGATGGGGGGTTCCGTTGTCGCGTCGGGTCGCCGCTGCTAGCCTGACGCGCAAACGATTGCGCGGAGCGGCGTCATGGGTTCCTCCCGGGCTCGACCCGCTCGACCGCGACGCTGTCGAAGCGATCATCGACCGCGACTCGCTCGCCCTGCTGCAACTGTCCTAGCCACACCACCAAGCAAGCGAAAGGCTGACCACCATGGCCAGGCTTCACGGGGTCCTCCCCGTCCTCCAGACCCCCTTCCTCGACGACGACTCGATCGACGAGGCCAGCCTCGCCAGGGAGATTGGCTGGGCTGCGGGGCTCGGCGTTGACGGCGTGGTCACCGGGATGGTGAGTGAGGTGCTTCGCCTGCACGACTCCGAGCGAGAGCGGCTGACCGAGGTGGTCTGCGCCGCTGCCACCGACCACGGCATCCCTGCCGTCGTCTCCACCGGTGCCGAGTCGACCCCCGTCGCCGTCCGGTTCGCGCGGCACGCGGCGGCGTCGGGAGCGAGCGGTGTGATGGCCATCCCGCCGCTGACGGTGGCTCTGTCGGACCAGGGGCTCTCGTCGTACTACCGGTCGATCATCGAGGCCATCGACATCGAGGTGGTCGTCCAGGACGCCAGCGGCTACGTCGGCCGCCCGCTGTCGATCGCGTTGATGGCGGAGCTGCTCGCCGACTATCCAGACCGGGTCTCGTTCAAGCCGGAAGCCCCACCGATCGGGCCGCGGCTGTCCCAGCTTCGGGATGCGACCGGCGGCGCAGCCCGTACGTTCGAGGGTTCGGCTGGGGCGGCACTCGTCGACTCCCACCGCCGCGGGGTGATCGGCACGATGCCCGGTACGGAGATCACCTGGGCGATCGTTGCTCTGTGGCGCGCCCTCGAGGCGGGCGACGCCGACAAGGCCCGCTCTCTGTCGGCGCCCCTGATGGAGATCGCCTCGCTGTTCGACACGGTCGACTCCTACGTGGCGGTGGAGAAGTACCTGCTGCATCAGCAGGGCATCTTCCCCTCGGTACGGCAGCGGCAGCCGGTCGACTTCGTGCTCGATCCCGAGTCGGTCGCGGTCGTCGATGCGCTGGTGGCGGAGCTCCGTACAGCCGCCAACCACGCGGGGTAGCGGTCAGAAAAAGGTACGGGCCGCGTCGACGACACGGTCGCCGTCGAGGAGCGGCAGCGCACGCCACAGCTGCATCGTCACGCAGGGGTGGCTGACGCCGAGCCGGACGCGGTCGTCGACCTGGACGCCATCCCACGCCGCGGCGTCCCACTCGAGGTAGGAGTGCTGGTCGTTGGACCTGGTGACGGCGAGATCCGGATGGTCCAGACGGGTGCCAGCCCGCGTGATGCCGAGCACCGGCGCTGGGCGTCCTTCCAGGGCCAGGTCGCGCTTGCCGGCGTCGAGCAGGGCCAGACCAGGCTCCGGTACGGAGACGACGGAGGTGTGGATCGCCAAGGCCTGGTGCAGGTCGAGCCAGGCGGCCTGCTGGTACGAGGCGTCGTACGCGCCGTGGTCATGGATCAGGTAGCACCCAGGCCGGAGCACGAGCTGACCGCCGGTACGACGAGCGAACTCGCCAAAAACCTCGGCCACCAGGTCGGGGAACATCGAGCCGCCACCCGTGATGACCGGCTCGGCGACGGGGAGCTGGCGCTGGACCTCCTCGGCGATGCCCACCGCCCACGCGAGCGAGGCGCGAACCTTCGCGAGATCCGCGT
>DAOOHL010000134.1:0-7809 GCA_035416185.1 Propionibacteriaceae bacterium
CACCTCGACGAGGGCGTCATGCTCCAGGTCGAGGCCGGTCATCTCACAGTCGATCCACACCAACAGGTCGTTCACTCGCGTCACTGTACCGACGCTGCCGCCTCAGTCGACGCGACGAGGCACCACCCGGACGAGCCAGGCCGCCCCAGCGATCGCGATCAGACCGACCGTGACCGACGCGGCAGCGAGGCTCAGGATCGCGGTGAACGCGGCGATCAGCAGGGGCCCGGCGGAGTTGCCCGTGTCTGAGACGAGCCGCCACCCGGCCAGGAATTTGGTCCGACCAGCAGCGGGTGACGCGTCGGAGCCGAGCGTCATGACGATGCCTGACGAGATGCCGTTGCCCAGACCGAGGAGGGCTGCGACGGCCACGATGGTCCACGCGGTGTGGGTGAGCGGCAGCACGAGCAGCCCGATTCCCATCACGATCATGGCCGGGGCCGAGACGGCGAGCCGGCCGAAGCGGTCCATCATCGAGCCGCCCAGGAAGAACAGCGCCACGTCGAACGACATCGACACGGCATAGATCAGGTTGGTCTGCGTGGCATCCAGCCCGTTCGCCTCGGCCCACAGCGGCAGCATCGCTTGCCGACCGGAGCGGACGAGCATGATCAGCAGCGCTCCCAGGCCGAGGGTGACGAGCACTCGAGCGTGGCCCCTCAATACAGTCAGCAGGCTCGGGCCAATCTCGCTGCGACGAGCCCGTACGTCGCTCGGCAGGTCAGGCAGCATCAGCGTCACGGCGGCTGCGATCAACGTCATCGTGGCAGCGAAGATGTACGCCGCCGACAGCCCCCACAACGCCACGATTCCGGCCCCGGCCAGCGGCCCGAGCAGGCCACCGATCCGGAACACGCCGCCCAAGGTCGACAGGGCCCTGGCCCGGTAGCGCACGGGAACTACTTCGGTGAGGTACGCCTGACGCGCCACCCCGAACACAGCGCCCGACATGCCGATCACGAGGATTGCGGCGCCCAGCACGATCACGGATGCGGCAGCCCAGGCGACCAGCAGCGCGCACGCGTCGACCAGGCAGGCCAGCACGATCGCCCGCTTCTCGCCCAGCCGTTCCGCGAGCCAGCCAGCCGGGAGATCTGCGACCAGCTGCCCGACGCCGATCAGACCGATCACGAGCGCAGCGACAGCGACGTCAGCGCCCAGGTGCAAGGCGGTCAGAGGAACCAGCGCAGCGATCGACCCGAACCCGATCGACGACAGCAGCGTCGGCCCGTACGCGGACAGTCCGATCCGGCGCCACTGGATGGGTTCGCCGGACTCGCTCACCGGCCGAACCTACTCGCGGTCACGCTGGCACCGGGCTCTCGTCCGTACGGTGGCTGCAGCCGAACCGAGCCAGCCCACTAGACTTTCCGCCGCCGGCCCCAGTAGCTCAGCTGGATAGAGCAGTGGACTTCTAATCCTCTGGTCGCAGGTTCGAGTCCTGCCTGGGGCGCTCGCCGATCAGCCCTTCTCGGCGCCGGCTGTGAGGCCAGAGACGAGCAGCTTTTGGGCCAGGAAGAACGCCAGCAGTACGGGGATCGTGATGGTGATCGACCCGGCCAGCAGCACCGGGGCAGGCACGGTCGCTTCGGTCAGCCGGGCGATGCCAAGGGCGACCGTCCAGCGGTCCCGCTGCGCGACGAGGAACAGCAGTGCGAACAGGTACTCGTTCCACGCGATCATGAAGATGTACAGCGCCGTGGCGGCGATGCCGGGCAGGGCGAGTGGCAGGACGATCCGCCGAATCAGCCCCATCCGGCCACAGCCATCGACCATCGCAGCCTCTTCGATCGACTCGCTGATTGCGCCGAAGTAGTTGCGCAGCATGTAGATCGCCACTGGCACGGTCTGGGCCACGTAGATCAGCACAAGCCCCGGCAGGGTGCCGGTCAGGCCGATTCGGCTCATCATCACGAACAGCGGTACGGCGAGCACGATCCCTGGGAAGAGGTAGATCGACAGGAACAGCACGTTCACCGCCGACCGGCCCCGGAACGCCAGGCGGGTGGCGGCGTACGCGCCCAGGATCGAGACCAGAAGGACGGCTGCGACGGTGGCGAACGACACCACGAAGGAGTTGACCATGAACCGGGTCAGACCGAACCCACCGGCCTTCTCATCACCCATCGCCAGCGCGTACGACGACCAGTCGATCTCCGACGGCTTCGGGATCAGGTTCAGTGGCTCGTTCACGATGGTCGACAACGGGCGGAACGACAGCAGCAGCCCGTACAGAACCGGTCCGACGGAGAACGCGAGAATGATCGTGACTGCGACGAGCCGCAGCAGGGCTGTGATCAGCCGGCGTCGCGTCCGGGGCCTCATCCGACCTCACCTCGCTTGCGCAACAGCAGGAAGTACGCACCCAGGAACACCAGCAGCACGGCGGTCATCATCAGGCCGGTCGCCGAGGCCGTGCCGATGTTGGCGCGGGTGATCAGCTCGGAGTACACCCTCACCGCGAGCACCTCCGTACCGCCAGCGCCCTCGGTGAGGAGGTAGACGTCGTTGAACGACTGGAACGACCAGATGAACCTCAGCAGCAGGAGCAGCGCGAGCACGCCGGTGAGCTGCGGCAGCACGATGTGGCGCAGGATCCGTACGGGACCGGCGCCATCGATCTGAGCCGCCTCCTCCAGCTCATCGGGAATCACCTGGAGCCGAGCGGTGACGAACAGGAAGACCAGAGGGGCGGTCTTCCACGCCTCGAACAGGATGACGGTGGGCAGGGCGACGGGGACATCAACCCCTCCCACGCTCACGGATGTTGTCGTCAGGAACGCCAGGGGAGACTCCCAGCCCAGCACCTTCGTACCGAACGCGTTGACGATGCCGTACTGCGGGTTGAGCATCACCTTCCAGATGGTGGTCGCGGCGACCACGGGAAGAACGTACGGGATCAGTACCAGCGCCCTCACCAGTCCTCGGCCGAAGAACGGCCGGCGAAGCACGAGTGCGATGGCGGTGCCGATCGCCAGGGAGGTGAGCGTCGTACCCACCGCGTACACCACGGTTGTACGCAGCGCTGGCAGGAACGTCGGCGACGCCCACATGGTGGCGAAGTTGTCAGTGGTCCAGCGGAGCCGGTCGAAGGTGAGCCGGGGGATGTCGATCAGGCGGACGCGCGTGAACGCGAACACGATGACGGCGAGCAGCGGCAGGAAGAACGCTGCCGAGACGACGAGCACCGTCGGTGCGACCAGCAGCTTGCCCTGCAGGTCCTCCTGCCGTCGGAGCGCGCCACGAGGGCGCCGGGAGGGTTCCCGGCGCCCCGTGGCCGACCTGACGGGCGACGTCTGCGACTGCGTCATCTACTGCAGCGCCTTGACGGCCGCAGCCATGTTCTTCGCGACCTGGTCGGCCGGAGTCCCGGTCAACAGCGGCTCGACGTTCTTGCTGAGGATGTGCTGGCTGAACGCCTTGCCCGCCAGCGCGGCATCCTTGGTGCCGAAGCCCCAGCGGTTGATGTTCATCGCGCCCTTCTGGACCGAGCTGGCGATGTCTGCGCCGTACACGTCGGAGATGGACTTGCCGCCCGACTGGTCCACACCGAAGGGCAGCTTGGCCCAGGCGTCGGTGAACTTCGTCGGCGCATCCTTCGTGCCAGCGCGCAGCGGCACCCGGCCCTCGGTGGCGGTCGACAGGTTGTCGACGTAGCCCTCGTTCAGCATGTAGTCGATGAACGCCTTGGCTTCGTTCGTCCGGGCGTTGGTCGGGATCACGTAGTTCAACGTGGTGCCGTACTGGGCGCCCTTGCCGTCTGCGGTCTGCAGCACGGTGACGAAGCCGGAGTTCTTGGCGAGCCACTGCTTGTCGGCGGTGCACTGGGCGCAGCTGACGGGGTTCGCTGGGTCGAGGCCGGCCAGCTCGTCGAGGATGTGGCTCGAGAAGAGCAGCATGCCTGCGTTGCCTGCCAGGTAGGCCGTACGGGCTGCCGTGACGTCCATCTGACCGGCGACCGACGAGTCGTTCATCTGCTTGAACAGCTGCAGGCCCTTGACGCACTCGCTCGAGTCGATCGTGACCTTGCCGTCGGTGACCAGCTTGCAGCCCGCCGGCTGGAGCACCGACTCGAGCGCCTCGGTGGCGGAAGGGGTGCCGGCGCGGGTGCCGATCGCCATGCCGGACACGGTGCCGGACTTGAGCTTGGTGGCGGCGGCCGCGACGTCCTCGATCGTCTTGGGCGGCTGGATGCCAGCTGCCGTCAGGAGGTCCTTGCGGTAGACGAGCAGGTGCGCCCAGCCGTCAGACGGTACGCCGCCCAGCTTTCCGTCGATCTGGGCGAGCTGCAGGGCCTGCTTGGCGAACGTGTCAGCGCCCAGGCTGTTGACGACCTGCTGCGGGGCCTCGAGGTCGAGGAGACCCTGCGATCCCCAGGCGGCGATCTGGTCGGGCGCCACCATGACCACATCAGGCACCTTGCCCGACGCGGCCCCGGTCACGAGCGCCTGGTTCTGGTCGGCGGCACCGAGGCCGACCACCTCCACCTTGACGCCGGTCTTCGCCTCGAACTTCTTGGCGATCTCCTGCTGTTTCGCCAACCGGGGTGGCGTCAGGTGCGGGGTCCAGAAGGTGATGCTGCCGCTGAGCTGGACAGCCGACGGGCTGGTGCCGTTCGACGCGGCGCCTGAGGTGGTGCCACCCGGATCGCCGGACGAGCACGCGCTGGTGATGGCGAGTGCTGCGACCGCCGCCGCGGCAAGCAGTCTGCGTAAAGACATGGTCACTCCTTGTGGTGGGTTGGGCTGGTCTGGTCGAGGGTCATGGTCGGTAGAGGACGGCCGTCCAGGGCGGCGAGCGCGGCGAGGACGGTGGCGGCAACGAGCGGGATGGGGGCGACGGCTGCAGGCTGGCCGTCCACGTTGACCTTCTCCGGGAGGCTGCCCCAGGCCGTACGGCGCGCGTCCAGCCAGTCGAGGATGTCGGCCGCGAGGTCGCGGTCGGCAGTGGTCGTGTCGTCGAGGGTGCTGAGCTGGGCGGCCGTGAGGGCGAACAGGGAGGTCTGCGGCGTCCAGGCGGTCTCGGGGTCGGGCCACTCCTCGCCGGGGCGCCAACCGCCGTTGGTCACTGACAGCAGATCCA
Organism: Propionibacteriaceae bacterium; assembly: GCA_035416185.1. Lineage (GTDB taxonomy): Bacteria > Actinomycetota > Actinomycetes > Propionibacteriales > Propionibacteriaceae > JBHAES01. The sequence goes on from DAOOHL010000134.1 coordinate 5,083, forward strand.
GGGCACGGCGCCAGGCCGCGATGACGTCGGGTCGCGCAGGTCCGAACGGCGGGAGCAGGTAGGCGACCGCGGCGTCCAGGCCCCCGCCACCGAGTCGGCGGGGGTAGCCAGCGCTGCCGAACTGCTCGGTGATGCCCTGGTCGAGGCGTCGGGCCGTGTCGCGGCACTGTCGGGCGAGCTCGTCGTCGACCAAGCTCGCGCCGCCGACCAGCCCTGCGCGGAGCGGCGCAGCGACACCGAGCACAGGCTCGTCGATGTCCGTCTCCCAGTAGTCCTGGCTCGGTCGTGGCAGCCCGTCCGCAGCCACGATCTGGATGGCCGCCCGCAGGCTCTGCTCGAGGGCGGTGCTCACTGACGGCGGCGGAGTCGTACCGGTGATCATGGCGACGGTCGCGACGCCCCAGCCGTACCACCCGTTCCCGTCGAGCTGCCGACCGCGGTCGTCGGGCACCCGGTGGCTGCCGTCGGGCAGGTAGCGCGCCTCCCACGTACCGTCCGGCTCGATGCGGTCGGCGACGTACGCCAGCGATGCCCACGCGCGGTCGACCTGGCCGCACAGAGCGAGGCCGGTGGCGATGAAGGCGGTGTCGCGAATCCAGACATAGCGCCAGAAGTGGCTCGGGGCGCCGATCACGGCACCGTTGTCGACCTGGCAGACGACGATGTCGAGCAGCGCTGCGGCTGCCATGTCCTCCCAGCGAGTGCCACGGCCAGGCAGCGTGCTCGTCGCCAGCAGGTGCCTCGCTTGGTCTACCTCAGCCTGGGTGGGAACGGCTGCGGCTGCGAGGCTGCCGCTGGCCGGGTCGAGGAACCACGTGCCGGGCAGTCGGGTGAGAGGGGAACCGGGCGGGATCGCGCACGGTCCGCCGACCGTGGCCCAGCAGGCACCTTCGGAGTACAGGCGGCGCTCCGGGCGCTGGATCCCCTCAAAGGTGCCGAGCTCACCGGTCAGCGCTGCGTCGTGTGGCGGCAGCGAGATGGTGCTGGTGGTCATCGGTCTCATCCCGGGCCTCCTGCCACGGACATGGTGGTGAAGTCGAACCGGTCGCCGCGGTAGAGAGAGCGGCCGAACTCGATCCTCCGGCCGGCCTGGTCGTAGCCGGTCTGGACCGCGTACAGGGTCGCCGACCCCTCCGGCACGCCCAGCAGGTCCGCGTGCTGCGCATCGAGGTTGACGGCGCTGACCGTACGTTCGTGTCGCTGGATGCGGATCCCGTACGCCTCACTGAGGATCCCGTACAGCGAACCCGACAGGTCGTGGCTCAGCAGGCCAGGGACGACGTGGTCGGGCAGGTGCACCAGCTCGATGGCGAAGGGCACTTCATCGGCGAGTCGGAGCCGACGTAGTCTGACGTACGGGGAACCCGTGGGGATGCCCAACTCGTGGGCGGTCTGGATGCTTGCGGCCTCGACCGCCGCTTCGAGTACCTCGGAGCGCGACGACCAACCTCGCGAGCTCATGTCCTGGGTGAACGAGGTGAGGCCAAACGACTTGGAGATGTGGGGAACGACGACGTTCCCCGAGCCGCCGGTGGACCGCAGGACGCCCTCGGACTCGAGCTGGTGGAGTGCTGCGCGTACGGTGCCACGAGCGACCCCCAGCTCACGGGCCAGGACGCGCTCGGACGGCAGGGCGGCGACGGCGACGGCAGGGTCGACGTAGGCGCGGTGGATCAGGTCGCGGACACGTGCCGCCTGGCTGGCACTCCTCGCCATCCCCGATCCTTCCGCGGATACCAAACCACTGGTCCAGTGATGGCTACAAAGTAGGGGGTCCGGACGCCGTTTGACTAGACCATTGGTCCGATTTAACCCATCCGATTCTACGGCTGAGCCTCGACCGGCCGCCGGTACGCTTGGGCGCATGGCAGACGCTCTTCGTACCGACCTTCCGGGAATCGACCGGTTCAGGCGGCTCAGCGGCGTCGAAGCGGGGCTGTCAACCTCCATGCCTCTGGCCGATCGTCTGCTGCGGAGCCGGTGGCTGTGGTCGAGCCTGGTGCTGGTGGTCGGCTACATCGCCTGCCTGGTGTCGATGTACCTGACGTTCTCGCCCGACAAGAAGGCCCAAGGCGGCACCATCCCTGGTCTCAACTGGGATGCGCTGACCCAGTCAGCCTCGTACGCCTGGCCGACGTTGGCGGTGTGGTCCGTGATCTTCCTGCTGGCTGACCGGTTCCATCCGCAGCGACTCCTGGTCTGGTTCCTGACGCTGGGCTGGGGAGCGTCGGTCGCAACGTTCCTCTCGCTGCACGTCAACAGCTGGGCCGCTGAGAAGCTGGCGATCGCCGACGACGGGCAAGGCACGTCGGGGGCGAAGGCGGCGATCTACATCGCGCCGTTCGTGGAGGAGGCGGCCAAGGCGACGGTGCTGTTCCTGCTCGCGTTCGTTGCCCGGCAGCGGCTGACCAGCAAGCTCTCCATGCTCTCGCTCGCGGGGCTGTCGGCGATCGGCTTCGCCTTCACCGAGAACATCATCTACTACGCCCGCGCGATCGTGTACGGCAGCACCCAGGCGAACACCGGTGACGTCGAGAAGGCAGTTCAGTCCCTGGTCTTCCTGCGTGGGGTGATGACGAGCTTCGGACATCCGCTGTTCACGGCGATGACCGGTCTGGGCCTTGCGGTCGGACTGAGGTCGCGCAGCAAGGTGGTCCGGGTGGTAGCTCCCTTGGCAGGGTTCCTCGTCACGGCACTGCTGCACATGGTCTTCAACACCGCCGCCTC
>DAOOHL010000135.1:0-7801 GCA_035416185.1 Propionibacteriaceae bacterium
AGGGCGGCTGGATCGCCAACACGGTCAAGGCGATCGACTTCGCTGGCGGTACGGCCATTCACATCAACGCCGGCGTCGCCGCGCTCGTGTTGGCACTGGTCGTGGGCAAGCGGATCGGCTTCGGCGACCGACCCATGCGGCCCCACAACATGACAATGGTGATGCTCGGAGCAGGGTTGCTGTGGTTCGGCTGGTTCGGGTTCAACGCCGGGTCGGCGCTCGGCGCCAACGGTACGGCCGCCCATGCCTGGGTGACGACCCTGGCCGCTACGGCCGCGGCGATGCTCGGCTGGCTCACCACGGAACGTCTCCGTGATGGTCACTTCACCTCGCTCGGTGCCGCCTCCGGTGTCGTCGCGGGCCTCGTCGCCATCACTCCTGCCTGCGCTGCCGTCAGCCCGCTGGGCGCCGTCGTGATCGGCGCTGTCGCTGGCTGCTTGTGCGCTCTCGCAGTCGGACTCAAGTTCCGCTTCGGCTACGACGACTCGCTCGATGTGGTCGGCGTACACCTCGTCGGTGGCCTGGTGGGCACGCTGCTGATCGGGTTCCTGGCCGACCCGGCCGCCCCGAACGCGGTGGCCGGACTGTTCTACGGAGGCGGTTTCGACCAGCTCGTCCGGCAGGCGATCGGTGCCGGCGCTGTCCTGCTCTACTCCGCGGTGCTGACGGGAGTCATCGCCCTGGCGCTGAGCAAGGTCATGACTCTCCGGGTGGCACCCCAGGCTGAGCTCGACGGCATCGACCTGGCCGAACATGCCGAGGCTGGCTACGACCTCTCGCCCGTCAGGTACACGTCCTACCGCAGCGCCGGCCCGCTCAGCCAGGGCAGGATCACCCAGCGACTCGTCATCCCCGCCGCCGCGACATCGGAAGAGGTCTCGTCATGAAGCTCGTCACCGCCATCGTCCAGCCGCATGCGCTCGCCGAGGTCCAGCTCGCACTCGCCAAGCACGACGTCAACGGCATGACCGTCACCGAGACGTCGGGCTACGCCCGCCAGCGGGGCCACAGCGAAGTCTACCGTGGCGAGGAGTTCACCATCGACTTCATCCTCAAGGTCAAGATCGAGATTCTCTGCGCCGACGAGGAGTCGGACGAGATCGTTGACCTGATCGCCAGCACCGCCCGGTCGGGCCAGATCGGGGATGGCAAGGTCTGGGTCACTCCCGTCGACCAGGTCGTGCGGATCCGTACCGGAGAAGTCGGCGCCGCAGCGATCTGACCCCTCGCCTCCAGGTTCCATGCACCTCCCACCCCGCGGCCGGGCTCGCTAGAGCCCGGCCGCCTCGTTCATCGAGCGATCAACCACCGCGGCAACTGAGCGGCGTGATGACGTTCGCAGCACGGTGGAGGCCACCGTGGCGCCACCCAGAACCGCGCAGCCGGCCACGCGCAACGCTCGCGCGGACTCCGACAGGCTCGCACCGGTGGTGACGATGTCGTCGACGACCACGACCAACGCCCCGCCGATCCGGTGGGCGACCAGCGCACCAGCCAGGTTCTGCGTCCGAGCCCCGTGGTCCAGCCCCGCTTGGTCAGCCACAACACGTCGATGCTGCAGAGCTGACTGCCATGAAGCGGCTGCTCCAGCATCGGCCAGCCGTACCGCTGCCTCGGCCGCCATCAGGGCGACAGCGTCGTACGACCGGCGCCGCACCACCTCCGGCCGTGACGGCACCGGGACGAGGACGATCGGGTCGACCACGTCACACGCCAGCGCCATGCCAGCGACCGCCGCCGCGAGCCTGGAACCCAGCAGTCCTGCCAGCGACGCTCGGCCGCGCTCCTTGAACGAGGTCAGCAGGCGGCGGGTGGCCCCACCGTACGGTCCCGCCGCCCAGATTTGCAGCGGCGGCGAGAGCATTCTGGCAGTCGGCGTCGCCACGCTGCTCTCAACCTCATCACGACACGACGGACAGACGGACGGCCCCGGCGAGTGGCAACCTGGACAGCGAGCGCCGACGAGAAGGTCAGCGAGGGCGTCAAGTGTTGATCCTGGCGGGTGCACGAAAGGAGAGATGGGACGCAGGCGCCCCATCGTGACATCCCTGCAGAACCTGTGGACAACGCAGCCGTCCAATCGCCCCTGTGCAGAACCCGGTCAGCCTGGATACGAGGCTGCCGTCATTCCTTCGGCGAGCCTGGCCCACCGGAAGGCATCAACGTACTGCCATACCACCCCGTCGTCGGCCAGCACGACCGTACGGGCCGCTGTCCCGCCCTTGGCGCTCGAAGCCAGAGAGAGCGCACCCCAGCTCTCCACTCGACCCGTCTCCCGGACCTGGACCCCGTCCACGTCGAACTCGAAGATCCCCTGCTCAGACAAGGTTGACGAGGCCAGCACGACAAGCGTGGAGGCCGATGTCCAGCCCACGTCAAGGAGCCCAGCGATCGGCACTCCATCCCTGGCCAACGAGATGGGTCGCCAGCCGGCCAGCCTGACGGCAGGCTCTCGGTCGATCCGGACCAGACCGAGGACGCGCCGCCCGCGGTCCTCGGCGACCACGGCCATCCGCTGTCCGCCGGGAGCGACGCGGAACGCAAGGATGGTCAGGCCGGCGAAAGCGGGCGCAGGCACATGGAGCGCCTGACCGCTCACGATGCGGTTGACATCACCCGATCGGCTGATCGCCCACAGCGACCCTGAGACGGTGAACTGCGGCCTGAGCAGATCCTTGGCAGTCAGGACGAGACGGCTCCCCTGGCCATCGACGCCCCCTTGCAGCAGTTGGTCGCCGCTCACGATGGCGGCCTCGACCGTGTCGGGGCTGACGGCGAAGGCTGACACGTCTCGTACCCTCACACCGAACTCACCGGTGACCGGCCTCGCGACCGCCCCAGGGCCATCCCCGACGCGCACCAGGTGACCCCCCGAGATGCCGAACAGCTGTGTCTGCAGACTCATCACCGGATCGAATCGGTTCGCGACAGAGAACTGCAGCGTTCCGTCCCCGGCGGCCTCTGGCAGCGTGATGGGTTCGCCGTCGACGACGAACCGGAACCCCGTCACGTCAGGGAGCTGGCGCAACGTCGCCGCCAGCTGCGCTGCCAGGAGCGACATCCGGCTGACCGACTTGTCGCCAGGAATGCCGCGAAGCTGGACGACCACGGTGCCCTGGCCGACGACATCCTCGACCAGGGTTGCCGACTCCGGAATCACCGACGCCACCGCAGGCCGCAGCCAGTCCGACGGACCACCGATCAGGGCACGCACAGCAGCGTCAGCGACCCGGTTGCCCCGCGGGAAGTACCGAGAGTCGGGCACGAGCGTGGTCAAGGTGGAGTCGAGAAAGTAGACATCGGCTCGGCTGTGGCTGGTCACGAACAGGTAGCGGGTCATCAACAGCCCGCTCGGGGGGTTGCCGATGCGCCACTCCCCGCGCTCCTGCTGGAGCTGGAAGTCGTGCCGCAGCATCGTCGGTCCGACCACGGACGTGTACGCACCGCGTGGGTCAACCGAGGCCACCAGTGGGGCCTCGAGCGTCACCTGGTCGCCCACAGAGCGTGGCGCGTTCCCGTCAGCGTAGACCAGCAGCCCACTCTCAGGTCTCCACTCGCCGCGGGCCGCCTCTGTCAGGTACTGCCGGGCTGCCTGGTAGCCGGGCTGGTACGTCGCCATCGCGAGCAGGAAGCCCTGCACGATCAGGTCAGGGCTGGCACCGGGGGCAGGTGGGTTTGGGTCGATGGCCATCTCGCCGGAGCCGACAGCCTGGGAACGACGCGGCCGGGTCCGTACCTGGCCGGTGGTGGGCAGAGACGCGCACCCCGTCAGCCCTGCCAGACCGCCCAGGAGCACGGTGCGCCGCCTCATCACGCGATCACCTCCATGCTGTCGTCGCCCAGTCCTTCGAGCCCATCCCCATGATGCCGCGGTAGCACGATCCGGAACCGGGCCCCCTGCCCGGGCATTCCCCATGCCGAGATCCGGCCATGGTGCAGGTGGATGTCCTCCTGGGCGATGGCCAGTCCCAGGCCGGTGCCGCCCACAACCCGGGATCTGGCAGGGTCAGCACGCCAGAACCGGCCGAAGACGAGCGCGGCCTCCTCAGGTTTGAACCCGATGCCGTGGTCCCGGACGGTGATGGCGACGGCCGTGTCGTCACCGACCACATAGATGTCGATCGGCTTGGCCTCACCATGCTCGATCGCATTGGTGACGAGGTTCCGGACGACTCGCGACACCCGACGGGCGTCGACCTCCGCGTACTCGTCGGCCTCACTGTGGATCCGAATCTCCGTCTCGCTGGTCTGAGCCAAGGCAGCGAGACTCTCCACCTCATTGCGTACGAGCTCCGCGACGTTCACGTCATCGACCGTGAGCACGGCCGCCCCAGCATCGAAGCGAGAGATCTCCAGCAGGTCGCCAAGGAGACCCTCGAAGCGATCGAGCTCGCGTCGCATCAGGACCGCAGACCGCTGCTCGAGTGCAGGGAAGGTGTCGCGTGACTCGTACAACAGGTCCGCAGCGAGCCGAATGGTGGTGAGAGGCGTACGAAGCTCGTGCGACACGTCAGACACGAAGCGTTGCTGGAGGCGGGAGAGCTCTTCCAGCTCACGGATCCGGCCTTGCAGCTCGGACGCCATCAGGTTCATCGACACGGCCAGCCGAGCCAGGTCGTCGCGGCCCCGGACTGGCATCCGCTCACTGAGATCGCCTGAGGCCAGTCGCTCAGCAGCCTGGCGCGCTTCACGAACCGGCACGGACACCTGTCGAGAGACTCCGTACGCGGTGGCCGCCAAAGCCAACAGCACGACGAGGCCCGTGGTGATCAAGGCTCGCTGCAGGATCGCGAGGGTCTCAGCCTCCTGAGTCATCGGGAAGACGAAGTACACCGGGTACCGGATGGACCCAGAAGCCGTGGCTGTGGCCGCGACGACAAGGCCGGGTACGGGAGGGCGACCGTCGAGGTAGCGCACCTCAGTCTCAGTGATGAACAACTCGGGTTCCCGTGTTCCTGCGGCTGCCTGGCGGGCCTGGTCCCGGAGGCTGTCGGGGACGCTGGCGACGTCGACCCCCGCCGAGCGGATGTCGCTCACTGGACCTTCGACGACGACCTGGTACTGCGCCACGGCACCCCGCTGCACCGCCTCTGACGCCACCTTCGTCAAGGTGTCAGCGGTTGTCGCTTGGCCGGGCGCAGCGTTCCGGAACGACTGTTCGATGAAGTCAAGCGCCGCCGACGCCTCCGCCACCACGGATGTCACCTTGCCCTGCCGAAGTCCGATGGAGGCCTGCTGCAGTAGCAGGAAACCACCCAACAGCAGAACAACGACGGAGCCAACCAAGCTCGTCATGACAACACGGACCGACAGCGAGCCCCACCACATCAAGGCTGGCGCGCTGTCACTCAGTCGCGCGGCAGGACTGGGGCGGGCGTGGGCCTTATGGAGCACATCGACCGGGTCGACCGCTCCGACATCGACCGCCGCTCCCGCGTGGCCATCCGCGTCGACGCTTCCAGGGAGCGCCTTAGCCAGCGAAGTCACCGGCCTTGTATCCGATCCCCCGGACCGTGACGACGATCTCGGGCTTCTCAGGATCGTTCTCGATCTTCGAGCGCAGCCGCTGGACGTGGACGTTGACGAGTCTGGTGTCAGCTGCGTGACGGTAGCCCCAGACCTCCTCGAGCAGCTTCTCGCGACTGAACACCTGGTTCGGCTTCCGGGCGAGCGCCAGCAGCAGGTCGAACTCCAGCGGCGTCAGCGGGATGACCTGGCCGCTGCGGCGCACCTGATGGGCGGCGACGTTGACCACCACATCCCCGATCCGGATCGATTCCGCATCGGACTCCGACGGTGGGCGACGCAGGCGAGTCCAGATCCGCGCGACAAGCTCGCGCGGCTTGAACGGCTTCGGTACGTAGTCGTCGGCACCAGCCTCCAGCCCGTCCACAACATCGCCCGTGTCGGACTTGGCGGTGAGCATGACGATGGGCACTCCGGACTCGGCACGAATCCGACGACACACATCGACACCGTTGAGCCCTGGCAGCATCAGATCGAGCAGGACAAGGTCAGGACCGCTGTCCCGAAAGACCTTGACGGCAGCGTCCCCCGTGGCGCACCAGACCGTCTCGAACCCCTCCTGTCGCAGCACGAGCTGGAGCATCTCGGCGAGCGACGCGTCGTCGTCGACGATCAGGATCCGGTTCTTCCTCGCAGTCGGGTCGCCCATTCAGCCCTCCCAAGTTCCTACCCATGACTGATCGTAGTCCACGGGACCCGAGGCCAGGGCGGGCCGCACGGGCCGCTACCAGAGCTTCCCTCCCTTGTCCTCGCGGTGGTAGTCGCGCTCGTTGACCCCACCCGGCGCCCCGCTGGGGCGGTCAGCACCGCGGACTCGCGGATCGGACTGGCGATCCACGATCGGGTTCCGGCCCGGGGTCGGGATCTCGGTGGTGGCACTGGTGGCACGAGGCCACTTGTCGCCCTTGAGCACGATCGGGTTGAGCACCTGCGAGCTGGTCATCTCCCGGACATGATTGTCGAGGGTGATCTTCCAGCTGCCCTCCCCCGTCATCAGCTTGGCTCGCCACCAGCTGTTGACGTTGCGGAGGTTGCGGCTGGCCGCTGCGCACGCCGTGAAGTACATGCCTGATGTGCCCTGGGAGTACATTGCCGACTGGATGGCCAACGTGGCGGAGCCGATCTCCGCAGACCCGGCTGAGAACACGATCGCCTGCAACTGACCGGGGACGTCGACGCCAATGGTGGCAGCCTCGACATACTGGCCGAACTCAGTCACCGCATTGAGCTGCATCGGGAGCTGCTTCATGTAGTCGTCAGCGCCGCGGCCCTTCCAGTGGTTCTGCTCCATGCGCTGCGAGATGTCACGCGAGATCGGCTCGAGTGACTTGGTGACCTCGTGCCAGACCGTCTCACTGACGTCCTTCAGCGTCCGAGGAACGTACTGGTGCTCCCGCAGCATGCCGGTGTAGTTCTCGGTCAGCTGGGTGTACTGGCGCCACATCTCGGCGATGATGCGCTCGCCGGACTCGAGGAACTTGCGCACCTCGTCGCTGCCGCCGGTGCACTTCTCGGCCATCGACTCGCGGCCCTTGATCTGTTCGACGCCCTTCTTGGACAACTCGCGGTCCCGCCGCTCACACTCGGTGAGGGTGCGGTGCAGCGACTGGAACGCGGACACGAAGAGCTGGTCAAGGTTGTCCAGCGTGGTTGGTGCGGACGGAGAGGTCATGGTGTGCTCCCTCAGACGTTGATCGAGTTGCTGGCGGCCGCGTTGGTCTCGTCGACATCCCGGTAGCTCCCGGCAGCCGACTTCAGAGCTTCGCTGATATGGGTGAACTCGTCGCCTGCCCCCCTGGCCCACTTCTGCAGCCGGGCGGTCAGGTCGGAATACGGCTGGTAGCCCGCGCGCATCATGCCGAAGTCGATCGAGCTGGTGTCGTCACTCTCGATGCGCTGCTGCACTGCCTGCTTGACCTCGGCGGCCGTATCGCCCCACAGCTGGGACTCACGGTTGAGCATCTCAGGGGTGGCTTCGACGACCTGGTTCTGGCCGCCCCACTCGCCGTCACCCCCACCGCCGCCGCTCCCGCCGGGGTTCGTCCCGCCCGGCGGGGTGATGCCACCGGGGGGAAGCCCACCGGGCGGGGTGCCGAGGTCTGGAGGCGTGTACTCCTGCGGGAACTTGTAGGGATCGGGATCCTTCGGATCGGGGTAGCCCTTCTCCCCAGGTACCGGGTACTTGTTGGGGTCCTTGGGATCGGGGAACTTGGCATCCGGCGGCCGCGGGTACGGGTACGTCGGGTCGCGCGGGTCCGGCAGCTTGACGCCGCCG
>DAOOHL010000136.1:0-7761 GCA_035416185.1 Propionibacteriaceae bacterium
TCCACCTGCTCACGCACGGCTTCTTCAAGGCCAACATGTTCCTCGGCGCCGGCTCGGTGATGCATGGCATGCATGACGACGTGAACATGCGGCACTATGGCGCGCTGCGCAAGTACATGCCGTACACGTTCATCACCTTCGCGATGGGCTACCTGGCGATCATCGGGTTCCCGATGTTCTCCGGCTTCTACTCGAAGGACCACATCATCGAGACCGCCTTCGAGCACCAGCCCGTCCTGGGTCTCTGCGCGCTCGTCGGCGCTGGCGTGACCGCCTTCTACATGACCCGCTTGATGCTGATGACCTTCTTCGGCGAGAAGCGCTGGGCCCAGGGTGTCCACCCGCACGAGTCACCCGCTGTGATGTGGATCCCGCTGGTGCTGCTGGCGATCCCGAGCGTCATCGCCGGCGTCGTGATGAACGCGTGGATCGGCGCGTGGCTTGCCCCAGCCGTCGGTGCGGAGGATCCGCATCTGCACTGGTACCCCCACCTCAGCCTGATCGGCATCGTCACGACGCTGGTCGTCGCTGCCGGTGCCTTCCTCGGCTGGTGGCTCTTCGGGCGCGGACCGATCCCGGCCGCGGTTCCGTACACCTCGAACCTGGCGATCGTCGCCGGACGTAACGACCTGTTCGGGGATGCATTCAACGAGAACGTGCTGATGAAGCCGGGCCAGGCGGTCACCGCAGCGGTGACGGCGGTCGACAAGTCCGTCATCGACGGTGCCGTCGAAGGCAGCGCCCAGCTGGCGCTCGGCTTCGGCGCTGGGCTTCGCCGCGTGCAGAACGGCTACGTGCGCTCGTACGGCTTGACCATGATCGTCGGACTGTTCGTGATCGGGCTCGTCCTGGTCGTGGGCCGGCTGGTCTGAGAAGGGGACTGACATGGTGATCGGTTGGCTCACAGCCCTCGCGCTGCTGCCCATGCTGGGCGCAGGCGTGGTGGCTCTGGTCAAGGGACCCACGGGCCGGCTCGTCGGGATGGGCTTCGCCGTGGCGACCCTCGCGCTCGGTGTCGTCGTCGCGGTGCTCAACGGGCAGGGCACTAACCTGGCCGAGAAGGTCGTCTGGATCCGCGCGTTCGGGGCGTACTACTCCCTCGGCCTCGACGGCATGGGCCTGCTGATGGTGCTGATGACCGTCGTGTTGGTGCCGCTCGTCCTGCTGGCGGAGTGGCGCACCGGCGAGAACGAGTCCGGCCGGTGGCAGTCGTCGACGTACGTGGCTTTCGTGCTGGCGCTCGAGTCGCTCGCGCTGTTCGTGTTCCTGGCGACCGACGTGCTGCTGTTCTACGTCTTCTTCGAGGCGACGCTGGTGCCGATGTACTTCCTGATCGCGGGCTGGGGTGGGGCGAAGCGCAGCGCAGCGGCTCTGAAGTTCCTGCTCTACTCGCTGGTCGGCGGCCTCGTGATGCTGTTCGCGGTGATCGGCGTCGGCGTGCTGCAGGCCCAGACCGGTAACCCGAGCTACCTGCTCACCGACCTGATGAAGCTCGACATTCCGACCACGCTGGAGCCGTGGCTCTTCGCCGGGTTCATGATCGCGTTCATCATCAAGGCGCCGATGGTGCCGCTGCACACCTGGCTGCCGGATGTGGCCGAGCAGGCGACGCCGGGCTCGTCCACCTTGCTCGTCGGTGTGCTGGACAAGATCGGTACCTTCGGCATGATCCGGCTCTGCCTCGGCATCTTCCCGGAGACCTCGCGGATGGCGACCCCGGTCATGATCGTGCTGGCCATCATCTCGATCCTGTACGGGGCGATCGCCGCGATCGGCCAGAAGGACCTGATGCGGTTCGTGGCGTTCACCTCGGTCAGCCACTTCGGAGTCATGGTGCTCGGCATCTTCGCCTTCACCAGCCAGTCGATCACCGGGTCGGTGTTCTTCATGCTGAACCACGGCTTCTCGACCGCCGCGATGTTCCTGATCCTCGGCTTCCTGATCAAGCGCCGCGGCTCGTCGTTGATCGGCGACACCCGAGGTGTGTTCCAGGTCGCACCGGTGCTTGCGGGCGTCTCCCTGCTCGCTGGCCTGTCGTCGCTGGGTCTGCCCGGCTACTCGACCTTCGTGTCGGAGTTCCTGGTGCTGGCCGGGACGTGGTCGCGCTACCCGGTCCAGGCTGGCATCTCCGTGTTCGTGACCGTGCTCGCCGCCCTGTACGTGCTGTGGGTCTACCAGCGGGTGATGACCGGCGAGCCGACCGACGAGGTCAGACAGACGGTGACGACCGACCTCGACCTGAGGGAACGCCTGGTGATGGCACCACTGATCGCCGTGATGCTGGTGCTGGGCTTCTTCCCCAAGCCCGCGCTCGACGCGATCGCGCCGCTGGCCCAGGCCACGATGAGCCATGTGGGTGTCGCTGATCCCACGCCCGCCGCGAAGGGGGTCAAGTGATGACGCCGCTTGAGTTCTTGGTTCCGTCGATCGAGTTCCGCCTCCTCGGGCCGGTCCTGATCGTCTTCCTGGCCGCCTGCCTGGGGGTGCTGATCGAGGCCGTTGCGCCGCGTCATCTCCGTGACGAGGCCCAGCTGATCATCACCACCCTGTCGCTGGCTGGAGGCCTGTTCATCCTGGGGATGACCTGGGGTCCGCAGTACCGCCAGATCGCGGCCGTCGGGTCCCTCGCGGTCGACGGTCCGACCCAGATGTGGTGGGGGCTGGTGCTGCTGTTCAGCCTGCTGTCGGCGCTGTTGTTCGCGGAGCGGAAGCTGTACGGCGGGGTCACGGTCTTCGTACCCATGGCTGCTGCCGTACCGGCATCGCCGTTGGAGCGTCGGGCGACCGAGCTGAAGTACGAGCACACCGAGGTCTTCCCGCTCTTCCTGTTCGCGGTCACGGGCATGCTGCTCTTCCCGGCCGCCAACGACACGCTGATGATGTTCGTGGCCCTCGAGATCTTCTCGCTGCCGCTCTACCTGCTGTGTGGCCTGGCGCGTCGTCGCCGGCTCGCCAGCCAGGAAGCGGCCATGAAGTACTTCCTGCTCGGTGCGCTGTCGTCGGCCATCTTCCTGTTCGGCGCGGCGCTGCTGTACGGCTTCTCCGGCTCGTTCACCTTCGCCTCCATCGCGGCTGCCATTCCCACCGCGACCCAGGGCACGGCGCTGCTCGTGCTCGGCATGGTGATGATCATCGTGGGCGTGCTGTTCAAGGTCGGCGCGGTGCCGTTCCACTCGTGGACGCCTGATGTGTACGTGGGTGCGCCCACGCCGGTCACCGCCTTCATGGCGATCTGCACCAAGATCGCCGCTGTGGGTGCGCTGGTCCGGTTGCTGTACGTCGCGCTCGGCCCGGCCCGCTGGGACTGGCAGCCGATCGTCGCCACGGTCGCGGTGCTGACCATGGCGCTCGGTGCGGTGCTCGCGATCGTGCAGACCGACATCAAGCGCATGCTGGCCTACTCGTCGATCGCCCACGCCGGCTTCCTGCTGGTCGCCGTCGTCGGAGCCGCCACCCCGCAGTCCGGGGTCGCGACCGGTCAGCTGGGCAGCACCGGCGCGATCGGCTTCTACCTGGCGGCGTACGGCTTCGCCACGTTGGGTGCCTTCGCGATCCTGACGATGGTTCGCCGAGAGACCGGCGAGCAGAACCAGATCTCGGCGTGGGCTGGTCTGGGCAAGCGGCACCCAGTGCTGGCTGCGGCGATGACGCTCTACATGCTGAGCTTCGCTGGCATCCCGCTGACCGCTGGCTTCATCGGCAAGTGGGCAGCCTTCTCAGCTGGCTTCCGTGGCGGCTACTGGTGGCTCGTGCTGGTGGCGGTGCTGCTGAGCCTCGTCGCCGCGTACTTCTACCTACGGGTGATCGGCGTGATGTTCTTCTCCGACGAGACGGAGGAGACCGCGGAGGTCGTCAGCCCGGGTCTCGGCACCTGGATCGTGATCGTTGTCGGATGCGTCGCCACGTTGGCACTGGGTATCGTTCCCGGTTGGGCGCTCGATCTGGCGACCATGTCTGGTCAGCTTCTCCGCTGATCGGTTCCAGGAAGAGGGTGTGAGCGTGGCGTCGGAGCACGAGTCCGACGAGGAGTTGCGGCGCTGGGGCGCTGCGCTGCTCGAGACCGTGGAGGAGCGACTCCTCCAGGCGGCGTCGGCCAACACCCCGTTCGTCACCGAGGTCGCCCGTCACATCACCGCTGCCGGCGGCAAGCGGTTCCGGCCGATGCTCGTCCTGCTCGCCTCTGCCCTCGCACCGGCACCGGACGAGGACGCCGCCGTACGGGCATCGCTCGTGGTCGAGCTCACCCATGCCGCCAGCCTCTACCACGACGACGTCATGGACGAGGCCGAGCTTCGGCGCGGGGCCCCCTCAGCGAACGCACGCTGGCAGAACTCGGTCGCGATCATGGTGGGGGACCTGCTCTTCTCTCGCGCCTCGTCCATCGTGGCGACGCTGGGCGTGGAATACGTCGCCATCCAGGCCGAGACCTTCGCCCGCCTGGTGCAGGGCCAGATCGCCGAGCTCGTCGGACCTGCCGACGACGCCGATCCGCTCGACCACCACCTGGCTGTGGTGGCCGACAAGACGGGCTCCCTGATCGCGACCTCGGCCCGCTTCGGCGGCATGGTCGCCGGCGTCGACGAGCCGCAGCTGGAGGCGCTGACCCGGTTCGGCGAGGAGATCGGCGTCGTCTTCCAGCTGTCCGACGACCTGATCGACATCACCAGCGAGGCCACCGGCAAGACGCCAGGGACCGACCTGCGTGAGGGTGTCAGTACGCTCGCGACGCTGATGGTGACCCGCTCGACAGACCCGGCTGACGCCGAGCTCCGCGACCTGGTGTCGCGACCCCTCGACGAGTCAGAGGTCGACCGCGCCCTTGAGCTGCTCCGGTCACACCGTGTCCTGGCGGATGCCCGTACGGAGATCGCCCGGCGTGCCGAGGTCGCGCGCTCCTACCTCGCTCCGCTGCCCGAGGGTGCCGCCAAGCGCGCGCTGTTGGAGCTCTGCGACGCGGTGGTCACCCGCTCGGCGTAGGTGCCCGTCAGAGCAGGCCGACGGGCTCGTCGTTGCGGTCAGGGAAGGTGTCGGTGAACGACGGGGTCGACGCGACGGCGGTCAGAGCGAGCTCTGCGAACGTCCGGGGCCAGGTGGTGCGGGCCATGCTGTGCTCCTCTCGATGAGCGGCCCAGTGTGGGCCTCATCTCCAGTGCAGCATCGACCAATTCATACGTCCAATGACGAATCATCGGTTGATTCATGTCGAGCACGCATGAATGGGCGTCGGAAGCCGATCGCCTCCCGGAGCCTCGCCAACCGTACGTCGCTGATCTCGGGCCTGCTGAAGGCCCATTCTGGGTCGGTCGCCATGCGGGCCACCGACAGCCCCGCGATCATCGCAACCACGGCCAACAGTGTGGTGACAAGGTTCTCGACCGCCCGTACTACATCGCTGGCGTCGAAGTAGAGCATCGTCCGCAGGGCAGACGATCCCGGGATCGAGACGAGCAGGGTCGGCACGGTCATGATGATCTTTTCGAGCCCGAACCAGCCAGCAGCCCAGGCGCAGAGCAGGCCCATCAGGAGGCAGCCGACGAAGGTGGCGGCATGGTTCGAGACGCCCTGGTCGAGCAGCGCCAGCCGTACGCCATTGCCGAGGACTGCCACCACGCCGGATGTGGCGGCGGCGCGGGTGGGGGAATTGAACATCATCGCCCACCCGAACACCGCCAGGAAGCTGGCCACCGCGCGCACCAGCCAACCGAGCCAGACTGGCCCCTGGATTGGCGGGACGAGGTCGGGAGAGATGCCCGCCAGGACGGCGACCACCCAGACCCCCAGCGCGATCGCCAACAGCACCATGGCGGCGTACGCCAACCGCGGCACACCTGCTTGGAGGTCGAGCCGGCCGAGGTCCAGGCCGCCGGTGACCAGCGGGAAGCCGGGGATCAGGAAGATGGCCGCGCCGATGAAGCCGATCGCCGTACGGGGACTGGCACCGGCAGCCAGAGCGATCAACTGAGACACGACGATGTACGAGCCGCAGGAGACCACCGCCGCCGTCCACACGGTGGCGAGGTGGTTGATCTGCCAGCGCTGGAGCTGTCGGAGCACGGCAAAGCCCAGCGCTGAGGCGGGCAGGACGGCCACTGCCTCGGGCCAGCCACCGCCACCCAGAACGGTGACCGACGCGCACGCCAAGGCGACGAGCAGGGTCAACAGCCAGAGTCGATGCAGGGGTGGGGTGCGCTCGACCTCGCGCAGCCGGGTCGCCACGTCCGCCGGCTCGGCGGCGGCCGGCAGGGTCTCGGCGAGCCGCTTCAGCAGTGCGATCCGATCGGCGTTCACGCCGGGGGAGCTGATCTCGCCGACCTGAGTGCGATGCGCGCCTTTGCGGCCGACGGTCAGCACGATGTCGGTCGAGGTCACCTGGGCCGAGAGTCGGTCGATGCCGAGCGACGACGAGACCGCCCGCATCACCTCCCGTACGCGCAGGCCGCTCGTACCCGCGCCCAACATGAGCACGCCTGCCTTCAGCACCACCTCGGAACGCTGGGCCAGGTCGGCGTCGCGGGCGGACCCACTCAAGGGCTCAGGGGCGGAAGCCTCCGGTCCTGCAGTGACGGGCCCGTCGACAGGCTCGGGGGCCGAGGGCTTTGATCCCTGGGCAGGTTGTTCCACGCTAGTCATGACTCCAGCGACGATACTCCCGGGCGTGTGGGTGCCTACGCAGAGGCTGAAGGCGTGGATGGCGGCGAGAACGGGTTGACGACCCGGATACCGAGACCCGCAAAGTCGGACTCGTCACGGGTGGCCAGCACGGCTCCCGTGTCGAGACAGACCGCACCCACCAAGGCGTCCAGCGCTGCGATCGGCCGACCGGCCATACTCCTGGCTGCAACGATCTCGCCGTACAGGTCGGCTGCCTCCGGGGTCAGCGGCAGAGTCGCGCCCAGCATGGCTGGGATCGCCCTCCTCCCCAGCGGGGCTCGCAAGAACCGTCGCGATCACGCGCCCACCCGTACAAGACTCGGCTGCGCGTGCTCGATAGCCTGCTGCCATGAGCCCGAGCGCCTACGACATCATCCCCGGCGACCACGGTGGGAAGGTACGGGTGAACGCCCGCGGCCTTGACGTCCTCCGCTCGCCTCGGCTCAACCGCGGCACGGCCTTCACCCAGGCTGAGCGGGAACAGCTGGGCCTGGTCGGGATGCTGCCTCAGCGGATCACGCCGCTCGAGGGGCAGCTGCACCGGTCGTACACCCGGTTCCTCAAGGCCTCTAGCCCGCTCGACAAGTTCGTCTACCTCCAGGGTCTGCGCGACCGGAACACGGTGCTGTTCTACCGGCTGCTCAGCGAGCATCTCGACGAGATGATGCCGATCGTCTACACCCCGACGATCGGCGACGCGATCCAGGAGTTCAGCTTCTGGTACCAGCAGATCCGCGGCGTGTTCTGCTCCATCGACGCCCCAGAGTCGATCGAGCAGTCGCTGCGCGCCGAGGGCTGGGGCGCCGACGAGATCGACCTGCTGATCGTCACCGACTCTGAGGGCATCCTCGGCATCGGCGACCAGGGGGTCGGTGGCATCCAGATCTGCATCGGCAAGAAGAGCCTCTACACCGCGGCCGGTGGCGTCGACCCTGACCGGATGCTGTCGGTGGTGCTCGACGTCGGCACTGACAACCTCAGCCTGCTGAACGATGACCTCTACCTCGGCGCCCGTCACGCGCGGGTACGGGGAGAGCGGTACGACGCCTTCATCGATGCCTTCGTCCAGGCGGCGACCACCGTCTTCCCCAACGCGATGATCCACTGGGA
>DAOOHL010000137.1:0-7740 GCA_035416185.1 Propionibacteriaceae bacterium
CCTACCGCACCATCGTGGACGCCATGGAAGGCGACCCCGTCACCATCCGCGCGCTCGACTGGGGCGGCGAGAAGGACATCGAGGCGCTGCAGAACCAGGGCATCGTCCCTGTCACCACCGAGGCCAACCCCGAGACGGTCACCCAGGCCTCCCTGGCCGAGCTGCGCGAGGGTGGCTTCACTCGCGTGTCGTTCGGCATGCAGTCAGCCGTGCCGCACGTGCTGGCCACGCTTGACCGTGTCCACACCCCGGGGCGTGCCGTCGATGCGGTGGCTGATGCCCGAGCGGCTGGTTTCGACGATGTCTCCCTCGATCTGATCTACGGCACGCCTGGGGAGTCTGATGCCGACTGGCAGGCCTCCCTCGACGCCGTCGTCGCTGCCCGACCAGACCACGTCAGCGCGTACGCGTTGATCGTCGAAGAGGGGACGGCTCTGGCGAGACGGGTAGCGAAGGGGCTGATCGAGGCACCCGATGACGACGCTCTGGCAGACCGGTACCTGATGGCCGACGAGACCCTGGCGGCGGCTGGCTACCGGTGCTACGAGCTGAGCAACTGGGCCAGACCCGGCCGTGAGTGCCGGCACAACGTCGCCTATTGGCGCTCGGCCGACTGGTGGGGGATCGGTCCCGGCGCCCACTCCCATGTCGGGGGAGTGCGGTGGTGGAACGTGCGGCATCCCGCGACGTACGCGACCAGGCTCGCCGAGGGGCTCAGCCCAGGCCAGGCTCGGGAGCTGCTCGATCAGGACGCGCGTCGGGTCGAGCGGGTCCTGCTGGAGCTTCGGCTCGCTGACGGTCTGCCACTGGGCGTGCTCACACCGACCGAGCGACCACGGCTCGCCGACCAGATCGACCGAGGGCTGGTGACGCTGGACGACGACGTCGTCCGGCTGACCCTGCAGGGCCGGCTCCTCGCTGACGCCGTCGTGCGGGACGTGCTCGACTGAGCCAGCCAAGGACTCCACCAGCCGGTCACGCCCGCGTGCCTGCCCCAGCCCACGACATCCCCGCCGTATCGTGGAACGATGCCCATCGACCGCTACGGCTCTGACGTGCTCGCCGCTCATAAGACTGCCAAGCAGGTGCGACCGCCTGAGGTCGAAGCGGTCCGCGACCTCGTGGTAGAAGACCCGGCGTCGGGCTTCTGCGGCGCGGTCCTGTTCTGCGAGAACGGCATCGTCGTCCTAGAGGACCGCAAGGGCAGGCGGCGATCGTTCCCGCTCGGTCTGGGACTGCTGCTCGAGGGCCGTCCGGTCAACCTGACCGCTCCCCGCCGTACCGCCCCGTCGGCCCCGACGCACACCGCCAGTGGGTCGCGGATCGGCCCGACCCAGCCTGCCAAGGTGGCCGCGGCGTCACGGATCTACGTCGAGGGTCGACACGATGCTGAGCTCGTCGAGAAGGTCTGGGGCGACGACCTTCGCCACGTCGGAGTGGCTGTGGAGTACCTCGGTGGAATCGACGACCTGCCCGCCATCGTTGCCGAGTTCCGGCCAACGGCGGAGCGGCGGCTGGGCGTGCTGGTCGACCACCTGGTCACCGGCACCAAGGAGTCGAGGATCGTCGCCGATGTCGCGAAGGGCCCGTACGGTGCCTTTGTCCTTGTCACCGGCCATCCGCACATCGACGTTTGGCAGGCGGTCAAGCCCCAGACGATCGGCATCAAGGCGTGGCCCGACATTCCCAAGGGGCAGGACTGGAAGACCGGCACCTGCCGCACCCTCGGCTGGCCGCACGGCAGCCAGGCGGACATCGCCCTCGTCTGGCGCTCGATCCTGGCGAAGGTGAAGACCTGGCAGGACCTCGACCGGGAGCTGGTCACCTCGGTCGAGCGGCTGATCGACTTCGTCCAGGAGATCTGACCCGTTCGGCCACCCACTAGCCTGGGCGGGTGACGATGGTCCCCACCGAGCTCGGCTCTGGTCTCACCGCCGCCGAGGTCGCCGAACGCGTCCATGCCGGCGAGGTCAACGCGACCCGTGAGGTCACCTCGCGGCCCCTCAGCGAGATCGTCAAGGCGAACGTCTTCACCCGCTTCAACGGCCTCCTCGGCGCGCTGCTGATCCTGGTGCTGGTGACGGGGTCGTACAAGGACGCTCTGTTCGGCATCGCGCTCGTCTTCAACTCCGTTCTGGGCATTGCCCAGGAGTGGCATGCGAAGCGCAAGCTCGACTCGCTCGCCGTCATGCACGCCCCGACCGCGCGGGTGTTGCGTGATGGCGCCGTTAGCGAGATCCCGATGGGTGACGTGGTGCGCGACGATGTCGTGGAGCTGCGCTCCGGTGACCAGGTCTGCGCCGACGGGCCGATCCTCGCTGCCGACAACCTGGAGATCGACGAGTCCAACCTCACTGGCGAGTCGGACGCCGTGCACAAGCAACCCGGTGACGAGGTGTCTTCCGGTACGGCGGTCGTGGCCGGGTCTGGCTGGTTCCGCGCGGCCGTCGTGGGGGAGCAGGCGACGGCCCAGAAGCTCGCGGCCGAAGCGCGGCAGTTCACCCGTGCCCACTCCGAGGTGCAGCACTCGACCAACGTCCTGCTGCGGTGGCTGACCTGGATCGTGCTCGGCATGCTGCCGATCGCCATCTTCTCCCAGATCAGGGCGTTCGGCGTGGACGACTGGCGCGACGTGATCCTGCGCACGGCAGCCGGCCTCGTGGGTCTGGTGCCCGAGGGCCTGGTCGTGCTGACGACGCTGGCGTTCCTGCTTGCCGCCGTGCAGCTGACCCGCAAGCAGGCACTGGTCCAAGAGCTGCCAGCCGTTGAAGGCCTCGCTCGGGTCGATGTGATCTGCGTCGACAAGACCGGCACCCTGACCGAGGGCAAGATCGCCTACGAGAGCATCGAGGCGCTGCCCCCGTACGACGAGAAGACCGTCACCCGAGCCCTGGGGGCGCTGGCCCACGACCCACAGGCCAACCAGACGACGCAGGCGATCGCCGAGGCCGTGCCCGACCCCGGCGTCGACGTGGTGGCCAGGGCCGCGTTCTCCTCTGCCCGCAAGTGGAGTGGTGCCGCCCTTGGCGATGGGGACTGCTGGCTGCTGGGTGCCCCCGACGTGCTGCTGGCCGGGATGCCCAACGAGGAGGAGCTCAGCACCAAGGTCGGCGAATTGTCCGACGAGGGCAAGCGAGTGGTCCTGCTCGCCCAGGTGTCGTCTCTGCCAGCGGAGGGCCAGCCGCCGAGCAACATCCGGCCGGCCGCCCTGGTGGTGCTCACCGAGGTGATGCGGCCTGACGCGAAGGCCACCCTCGACTACTTCCGTGAGCAGGGCGTGACGGTCAAGGTGATCTCGGGTGACACCCCCCGCACGGTGGCCGCCGTCGCCAGGCGCGCTGGCCTCGACGTCGGCGAGCCGGTCGATGCCCGTACGCTCCCGCTGGAGTCACCCGACCTGATGGCCGAGATCGCCGAGAACACCACCGTGTTCGGCCGCGTCACCCCGGGCCAGAAGCGAGCGCTCGTCCGGGCGCTACAGTCCCGCGGACACGTCGTCGCGATGACCGGCGACGGTGTGAACGATGTGCTGGCATTGAAGGATGCCGACATTGGCATCGCGATGGGCAACGCCGCACAGGCCACCAAGGCGGTCGCGCAGCTCGTCCTGCTGGACTCGAAGTTCAGCCACCTGCCCGACGTGCTCGCCGAGGGCCGCCGCCTGATTGGCAACGTGGAGCGGGTCGCGAGCCTGTTCCTGGCCAAGAACGCCATGAGCGCGGTGGCGATCCTGGTCGCCGCCGTCGCGGGCCTGGCCTTCCCGTTCCTGCCCCGTCAGCTCACCCTCGTCTCCACCTTCACGATCGGCATCCCGGCCGCCATCCTGGCCCTCGGACCGAACAAGCGCAGGTATCTGCCAGGCTTCCTGCGCCGCGTGCTGGCGCTGTCGCTGCCCGCCGGTGTGGTGGCTGGCGTCGCTGGGCTCTTCACCTACGTCACGCTGGCCAGGGGGCCGGGGGACCTCGTCGCCTCCACGGCGGCTCTGGTGGCTGTGCTGGTGGTCAACTTCTGGCTGCTGGGCGTGCTCGCTCGCCCGTACCTGCCCTGGAAGGTCGGCGTCGTGCTGGCGATGGCGGCGTGTGTCGTCCTCGCGTTCTGGCTGCCGGTCGGGCAGTCTTTCTTCGCGCTGCAGCTGGACCAGGCGGCGATCACGCGCGGACTGGCGGCGGGCACTGTCGGGGCGATCGTGGTGGAGATCGCCTACCACCTTTCCCGTCAACAGGAACCATCCGTCGAAGCTGGGCACCGCGCCCCTCGACCAGGCGAGGTGCCATCGACCGAGGAGCGTCCGCTGGGCACCCGCCCGTACGTCGTCGAGGCGGGCCAAGGCCAGACCGTCCCAGACGCTCGAAAGGACGCCGATGGAGACTGAGACTGTCCTCGCGATCATGCGGGACGTCGCCGACCGGATCATCACCCCGAGGTTCCGGGCGCTCGCCGACGGTGAGATCGACCAGAAGCGCCCCGGTGACTACGTCACGATCGCTGACCGGGAGTCCGAGGCCGAGCTGGGTCGACTGTTGCTCGAGACCTACCCAGACGCGGCCATCGTCGGCGAGGAGGCGGTGTTCGACGATCCGGACGCCCTGTCGCTCCTGCGCACCCACCCGCATGTCTTCGTCGTCGACCCGGTCGACGGCACCCGCAACTTCGTCCACGGCAGCCCCGAGCATGCCGTCATCGTTGCCGAGGTCGTCGGTGGGGAGGCCGTCCGCGGTTGGATCCTGCAGCCCGCCCTCGGCCACGCCTACGTCACGGAGAAGGGCGAGGGCGTCTGGCGCGACGGCGTACGGATGACGCCCCCGTTGGTGCCGAAGCCGCCCCTGGGTTGGAGCTCGATCTCCAAGACTCATGGGCTCACCTCACCCCTGCTGGCGGCCCCGCTCGCCAGGACGCACTTCTGCTGCGGCATCGACTACCCGCTCATGTTTGCTGGCGAGACGGGATTCATCGCGTACGGGCCACCCAAGCCCTGGGACCACGTCGCAGCAACCCTGATGCTCCGGGAGTTCGGCGGAGTGGCCAGAACCACAGACGGCCAGGAGTACGGGCCGACGTCCACCGGGCCGGCGCTGATCGTGGCGCTGGACGAGGAGACCTGGCAGGCAGCAGACCAAGCGCTGGGAGACCGGATCCGCCGATGACTCAGTGCCCCTGGAGCGGGCTGAGCGGCAGCTCTCGAATGGGTCTCGGTACGAGCACCGTCAGCTCTTCGTACGACTTCTTGATGGCGGTTCTTGCCCAGTCCTCGGTGTAGGGCCACTGCATCTCCGGGTGACCGTACGCGTCGGCTTCGGCGACGTGCTGGTTCCGCAGCCACTCGCTCTGGGCGAACGTGGCGCCAATGGCGCTGTTGTGCTGGAGGACGTCCATGCGGTCCAGGACCTCGCCGTGGCCCGGGATGACCATCGTGTCGGCGCGGAGGATCCCGATCACGGAGTCCAGGGCCTTGCCCCACGTTCGCATGGTTGTGTCGTGGCCGACCTGGGGCGGGCCCGACTCCTCGACGAGGTCACCAACGAACAGGACTCGGGCGTCAGGGACCAAGACAACCAGGTCGCCCTGGGTATGGGCCGGCCCGAAGTGGCTGATCTCTACCCATCGCCGCTGGTCGGAGCGGGGTGACGAGCCGAGGTCCTTGGCTGCCAGCAGGGTGAGCGGACGGTTCGGAACAGCCAGGGCGTCCGGGTCGATCCGGAGCTCCTTGGCTCTTGCCACAGCCTCGTCGGAGCGCAGGGAGTCCGCGACCGAGGCATGCCCGTACACCTCCAGGTCGCTGAAGGCCGAGATCCCGAACGCGTGGTCGTAGTGGTGGTGGGTGACGACGACGGCGGTGAGCGGCACCGACGTCAGCTCAGCGATCGACTCACGGATCTGGCTGCCCTGCCACGGCGACGAGCCGGTGTCGATCAGCAGGCACGCCGTGCTGCCGACGACCAGCCCGATGTTGACGCCTTCCGGCTGACACTGGGCGACGAAGATGCCTTCCTGGAGCTCACGCCAGGGACCAAGGTCGAATCTCACCACCCCGCCACCCTACGGCGTCAAACCGGAGAGCAGGATCGGGTCAGTCGGCAGCCGGAGGCAGAGGGTCAACCTGGACAGGTTTTGCCGCTCGGAAGGCAGCGACCGCCGTCGGCAGCGTTGCATAGATCCGGTCGACGCCCACCGCGTCGACGAAGCCAGCTCGTTCCAGCTGTCCGTACAGGTCGTGCTTCACCCGGGCCAGGCCGAACACGATGCCCTGCTCGGCGAGGTCGGCCCTCAGTCGTTCCAGCTCGTCACAGGCGGTGAGGTCGATCTCGCTGATCGCCTCGGCATTGAGGATGAACCACGAGACGGCATGGGTCTCCTCAGCCAGCGCTGTACGGGCCTTGACCGCGAAGTCGTCGGCGTTGGCGAAGAACAGCGGCGCGTCGTAGCGGTACACCACGAGACCGGGAATGGTGGTCGCGGTGGGGTAGTCGTCGATGTCGTGCATGCCGGCGACACCAGGGACAAAGCCCAGGACGCCGTCATGCGGGTCGGCGATCCGGCGCAGCAGGTCGAGCACCGAGAACGCGATGGC
Organism: Propionibacteriaceae bacterium; assembly: GCA_035416185.1. Classification (GTDB taxonomy): domain Bacteria; phylum Actinomycetota; class Actinomycetes; order Propionibacteriales; family Propionibacteriaceae; genus JBHAES01. Next base: position 6,569 of record DAOOHL010000137.1, read on the forward strand.
GATGACGATGCCGGTCAGCACGTCGGTCGCGACGACGCCGATGGCGGTGACGGCCGCGAGCCCCACCTCGGACCAGCGGAACGCTGCCAGTCGCCGGATGCCATGCCCGTCGATCAGGCGCAGCGCTGCATAGACCACCAATCCGCCCAGGGCTGCGACGGGAAAGGCCTCGAGAACCGGCCGGGCCACCAGCATGACCAGCACGATCGTGACGACGGCGGCCAAGGAGTGCAGCTGCGTACGGGTGCCCATCGCGTCACCCAGGGCGGCTCGTGAACCGCTGCTGGAGACGGGGAAGCCATGGCTGAGCCCTGCGACGAGGTTGGTGCCGCCCAGGGCCAAGAGCTCCTGGCCGGGATCGATCCGCTGGCCCTTGGGATCGGCAAACGCCCGAGCGGTGAGCATGTTGTCGCTGTATCCGACCAGCGCGATGCCGATCGCCGGAGCGACCAGGGCGGCAAGGTTGATCCCGCCGAGGTGAGGGAGGGCCGGAGCAGCCAGCCCGCCCTCGATCACGCCGATCGTCGCAACGGGCAGGTCGAGCAGCTTCACCGTCGCTGCCGCGGCGAGGACGACCAGGAGCGGTCCGGGCAGCTTGGGCGCCAACCGCCGCAGCGCGAAGAGACAGGCCAGCACGGCCAGGGCCAGAAGCAGGGTGGGTGGGTGCACCGCCGATATCTGCCGGATCAGGCTCCAGACCTGGGGCGCCAACGTGGTGCCCGTCACCTTGACCCCGGTGACCTTGCCCAGCTGCGAACCGATCATCAACAGGCAGATGCCGACCAGGTATCCGACAAGGACCGGCTTGCTCAGCAGCCGGGCCAGGAAGCCCAAGCGCAGCACCCAGGCCGCCAGCCCCATGATGCCCACGAGGATTGCCAACGCCGCTGCAGCATCCGCACGCCGTTCCAGAGCCAGGCCTGCCACGACCGGGCCCACCGCAGCGGCGGTCATCAGCGCCGTCGTCGACTCCGGGCCGACCGAGAGCTGACGTGACGAGCCGATCACCGCGTAGACCAGCAGGGGAGCGATCATCGTCGTCAGCCCGACGAAGGCCGGCAGTCCTGCCACCTCGGCATACGCCATCACCTGCGGGATCCCGTACGCCGCGACCGTGAGGCCGCCCAGCGGTCGCCGCGCAGCCAGGTCCGGTCGTAGTGGCGCAGCACCTC
>DAOOHL010000138.1:0-7707 GCA_035416185.1 Propionibacteriaceae bacterium
CGGCCGTACGGTGCTGACGGTCATCCTCGTCGTCCTGGCTATCGCCCTGGTCGCCCTGGCCGGTCTGCTCACCAGCGCCCTGCTCGGCACGTACACCTTCGACATCGTCCACCTGAACGGGGCGCGCCAGATCCTGGAGCAGCAGCTCGCCGCGGCGGGCCAGCCCATGCCCGACATTCCGGTCCACCTGCTGGTGCCAATCATCATCGCCCAGTCGTTCACCCTCGGCACACTGATCTCCAGCCCGGCAGCGCTGGGGGAGGAGATCGGCTGGCGCGGCTACCTCACACCGGCGCTCGCTGAGCGGCTGGGTGCACCGCTGGCCACCCTGGCGATCGGTGTGATCTGGGGCTGCTGGCACGCCCCGCTGTTGTTGCTCGGCTACAACTACCCGACCATCCCCGGCTGGCAGCGACTCGTCTGGATGAGCGTCTTCTGCACGATCGTCGCCGCTGTGCTTGGGTGGGGCAGGGCCCGTACGAACTCCGTCATCCCGGCCGCGATCGGCCACGGTGCTGTCAACGCTGGCATGGCGACCCTGGCGCTGATGCTCGGTTCGTCACCGACGCTGGACACCGCCAACGCGACCGTCATGGGCTGGGCCGGCTGGCCGCTGGCGCTCATCATCGCCGGAGTGTTCGTCACCGTGCTGTGGCCGAAGGCGAGTCCAGAGGGTGGACGCGTTTTGTCCACTCCGCAAGATGTGACGTAACGTGAGTTTCATCACCGGACCCGCATCGGGTCCCCACAGAGGGAGTTCATCATGATCGGCGACGGCCACGGTGCCTCGCTGATCTGCTTTGCCCTCATGCGACGCGACTACGACCGCGTCCTTTTCTGTCGCCGCTGACCTCGTCACCCGCCCGCGCCCGCGTCGGCCCTCCGTCTCGACGCACGCCCCGTACGTCCGCCAGTCACCGTCAGACCCTTTCTCCAGGAGCACAGTCATGTCGCTTTCCCGCCGTACCCTCTTCACCGGTTCCCTCGCGATCTCCGCTCTCGCCGTCGCTGGCTGCAGCACGGACGGCGCCACTTCAGGCGCCACTCCCGACACCAGCGGCCCGATCTACTTCGGCGTCTCCGGCCCCAAGACCGGCGTCAACGCCGAGTACGGCAAGGCCTGGGACCAGGGCTTCGCCATCGCGTTGAAGGAGATCAACGCTGCTGGCGGCATCAACGGCCGCCAGGTGGCGCTGAAGTGGGAGGACTCGCAGGCCGACCCGAAGCAGTCCGTCCCGATCGCCGAGAAGTTCGTCGCCGACACGTCGATCATCGCCGAGCTCGGCGACTTCGCCTCGGGCGCGTCGATGGCGGCCTCGTCGGTCTATCAAGACGCCAAGCTGGTGCAGTTCGGGTTCACCAACTCCAACCCCAAGTTCACCGATGGCGGCGACCGGATGTGGTCGACGTCGCTGACCCAGGAGCACTACCAGATCGGCAACGTCGACGGGATCCTCGCCGACGGTCACAAGAAGGTCAGCCTGCTGTACCTGCAGAGCGACTGGGGCAAGACGTCGTTCGACATCTTCAGCGCACGGGCGAAGGAGAAGGGCTTGGAGATCCTCTACTCCACCCCGATCCAGCAGGACGGTACGGACTTCCGCCCCGTCCTGATCCGTGCCCGTGACGCCAACCCTGACGCTGTCGTCCACATCGGCTACGCCCCCGACGGCGGCCTGGTTGTGAAGCAGTTGCGCGGCCTCGGCTTCACCAAAGCGTTCTACGGCGGCCAGATCACCCAGCAGTACATCGAGGTGGGCGGCGAGGCGGCCGAGGGCACGATCCTCCACGACACCTTCCTCGTCAGCGACCCGAGCCCGCGGGTCGCGAAGTTCGTCGCCACCTTCCGGGCCGAGTACAACACGGACCCCGGCTTCTTCCAGGTGTCGGCGTACGACGCACTCACCCTGATCGTGGCCGCGGCCAAGGCCGGGGGAGCGACCCGGGAGGGCGTGTTCAAGGGCCTGTCGGAGAAGGACAAGAAGTACCCGACCGTGCTGCTCGGTGACTTCTCGTTCAACGAGCAGCGTCGTCCGGCAGGCGCACCGCTGAAGAAGATCGTCGTCAAGGGCGGCAAGTTCGTCGTCGGCTGATCCCTGGTCTGGGTCGGGGCGGCCACGTCGCCCCGACCGAGGCGAGACGGACCTGAAGGAGAAGGCGTGCTCGACACCCTGATCACCGGGCTCATCCACGGCAACGCGTACGCGCTTGTCGCCGTGGGAGTGTCCCTCATCTTCGGCGTGACCAACGTCGTGAACTTCGCCCAGGGCTCACTGGTCGCGCTCGGCGCGATGACTGCCTGGTGGCTGGTCGTCGTGGGCCACCAGCCGCTGCCCGTGGTCATCATCGGCGTGCTGCTGGTGACCGGTGCGGTCGGCTACATCACCGACCTGTTCGCCGTGAAGCCGTTCGGCAAGGCGCCACCGATAGCCGCGCTGTTGACCACGTTCGCTGCGTCGATGATCCTGGACCGACTGTCCCAGCTCGTCTTCGAGCCGGAGCTGCGGTCCTTCCCCGAGGTGCTGCCAACGACCAATCTCAGCATTGGCGGCGTCCGGTTCGGCACCTCCGATGTGGTGATGTTCGGCCTCACCTTGCTGGTGATGGGCGGCCTCGCGGTCTACCTGCGCTACGGGAGGACCGGGCGCGCCATTCGCGCCACTGCTCAGGACACCGACGCTGCGCAGCAGATGGGCGTACCGGTGCAGCGCATCCGTACCCTCTCGTTCGTGCTGGCCTCCGCGCTGGGCGGACTCGCGGGCATCTTCGTGGCGCTCTACACCGGCTCCACCTCGCCCACGGCCGGCATGACGATCGGCCTGACCGCGTTCGTCGCCGCCACGATCGGTGGGCTCGGCTCCATCCCAGGTGCTGTCGTCGGTGGCTTCGTGCTGGGCATCGTCGAGGCGTTCGGCGTCTACCAGTTCGGTGATGGCGTACGGGACCTGATCACGTTCGGGTTGCTGATCCTCGTCCTCGTCTTCCGCCCCGCTGGACTCTTCGGCAAGGTCTCGGCGATCGCGAGCGAACCGATGACGGGCACCTTCCTGGGTGCGGGTCGCGAGATCAGGCTGAACGCCTGGCAGTGGACCCTGGTCGGCCTCATCGCGGTCGTCGCCATCCCGCTGCTGGCGTCGCAGCCGATGCTCGCCGTCGCGAACCAGGTGATCCTGTACGCGATCATCGCCGTACCGATGGTGCTGCTCGGCGGCTCAGCGGGCCAGATCTCCATCGGCCAGGCGGCCCCGGTCGCCATCGGCGCCTACACCTCCGCGATCACCGTCATGGACCTCAAGCTGCCGTTCCTGGTCGGGCTCCTGCTGGCTGGCGTCGTCGCGGCTGTCGTCGCCACGGTGCTGACCCTTCCGATCTGGCGGCTGACCGGCCACTACGTCTCCATCGCGACGCTCGGCATCGGTTTCGTGGCGGTGTCGATCATCCGCAACTGGGACTCGGTGACGCGCGGTGCGTACGGCATCACCGGCGTCCCTGGCCCTCGGATCGGTGACCTGCGCCTGACCTCGGCCGGCGACTACTACTGGCTCAACCTTGCCGTCGGGATCATCACGCTGCTGGTCGTACTGAGGCTTCGGTCGTCGCATCTGGGCACGATCATGGCGTCGGTCGGCTCCGACGAGGTGGCTGCCAGGTCAGCAGGCGTCCGTACCCGCGACTACAAGGTGCTCGCCTTCGCCGTCGCTGCCTTCTTCGCCGGGATCGCCGGATCGCTGCTTGCGCACGAGAACCGCTACCTCGACCCGACCCTGTTCCCGATCCTGATGTCGACGCTGGCGCTCACGATCATCGTCGTCGGCGGCATCACATCGCCGGTCGGCGCCGTGGTCGGCAGCATCGTGCTCGTCGCGGTACCTGAGCTGCTGCGGCTCACGCCCGACGTGCGGATCCTGTTGTACGGGGTCGTGCTCATCGCTGTGATCCGCTTCCGGCCGCAAGGCCTCTGGGTGAGGAGGAACGCATGACCACCACGACAGACGGCCTCGAGCCCGGGGGCGCGGCGCCCGGCACCGCGGTCCCCGTCCTCGTTGTCACCGACCTCCGGCGTTCGTTCTCAGGCGTGCAGGCAGTCGCGGGCATCTCGTTCGAGGTGCCCAAGGGGTCGACGGTGTCGATCATCGGCCCCAATGGCAGCGGCAAGACCACCACGCTCAACCTGGTCACGGGCGTGCTGGCGCCCGACTCAGGCACGGTGGTCGTGGAGGGGCGCCCGGTCGCCCGTCGCCGGCCCGAGGAGGTCGCCGAGTCTGGCATCCGCCGTACGTTCCAGAACGGTCGGGTCTTCGGCAACCTGACCGTCAAGCAGAACATCGAGGTCGCCCTCCACGCAGGCCTGAGCGCCCACCGCCCCTTCCGCCCGCTGGCGGCCGTACCCGTGCTCCGGTGGCTGTCGCTGATCGGTGAGGTGTTCGTCGCGCTGGCTGGCACAGCTCGGGCCGAGCGCCGTCAGATGGATGACGCGATCGCCACCCAGGTCGACCGCTTCGCCGAGCGGCTCGGGCCGAGGGTGTCGCATCTGGCGTACACACTCTCCTACGCCAACCGGCGCCGTACGGAGATCGCTCGTGCCCTGGCTGGCAACCCAGACCTGCTGGTGCTCGATGAACCGACCGCGGGCATGAACCAGACCGAGACCGCCGAGGTGCTCGATCAGCTGCTGGAGCTCAAGGCCCAGGGTCAGACGATCCTGCTGGTGGAGCACAAGCTCGACCTGGTGATGCGCCTGTCGGACCACGTGCTCGTGATGGACGAGGGCCACGTGATCGCCGAGGGGCCGCCAGCTGAGGTCCGGACCAACCCGCGCGTCATCGACGCCTACCTGGGCCGTCGCCATGCCCAGGTGGCCGCCCGCCAGGCCGAACAGGCCGCCGAGAGGGGGAACTATGCCATCTGAGGCTCCCGTGCCAGCCGACGAGTTGCTGCGGCTCGACGACATCCACGTCTTCTATGGCGCCGCGCACGCACTCGACGGGCTTTCGATCAGGGTCGGCAAGGGGGAGATCGTCAGCCTCCTGGGCGGCAACGCCTCGGGGAAGTCGACCACCATGAAGACGATCCTCGGCCTGGTCGCGCCGCAGACGGGCACGATCTCGTACGACGGCCACGACATCACCCGCTGGACGACTGCCCGCCGGGTCGCGGCCGGGATCGCGTCGGTGCCGGAGGCACGACGGGTCTTCGGGGAGATGACCGTCGAGGACAACCTGATCATGGGCGCCTACACCCGGCGGGACCGAGCGGGGATTGCCAGCGACATCCAGGCCCAGTACGACCGGTTCCCCCGGCTGTACGAGCGCCGCCGTCAGCTGGCCGGCACGATGTCGGGCGGCGAGCAGCAGATGCTGGCGTTCGGCCGCGCCCTGATGAGCCGGCCGCGGCTGATCTGCATGGACGAGCCCACCATGGGTCTGGCGCCCAAGCTGGTCGACGAGGTGCTCGGTCACATCGCCGCCCTCAACTCCGAACTCGGCGTCTCGATCCTGTTCGTGGAGCAGCAGGCGGAGCTGGCCCTGTCGATCGCCCATCGAGGGTACGTGCTCCGTACGGGCACGTTGGCCCTGGAAGGTGCCGCGACCGACCTGCTCGACAGCCCGCTGGTCCAAGAGGCCTACCTGGGCCGCACAGCCTGAGAGTCAAAGGGAGAGACATGTCAGAGAAGCGCGAGCGGTTCCTGGCCGCGGCTCGACGCGATGACGTCGACCGGCCCCCGGTCGGGGCGTGGATCCACTACGGCAGCGCCTGGCTGACGCCAGAGGCGACCGCGGCTGCTCACCTGGCGTTTCAGCGCGAGTTCGACTGGGACTACATCAAGGTGATGCATGACTACCGCTTCCCGACCGGCGGGCTGCAGCAGGTCACCGACCCTGCGCAGCTGGACCAGGTCGGGCTGGCTGGTGCGGCGTACCCCAACTACGACGCCCAGCGCCGGGTGCTCGACATCCTGCGCGCCGAAGAACCGGACGTGCCGCTGGTCGAGACGGTCTTCGCGCCGGTCCAGAGCCTCGTCCGCGCGCTGGGGGCAGCTGTCGTACCGCTGTTCCAGGCAGACCCAGACCTCGCTCACCGCACGCTCGACCGGGTCGCGTCGCGGTTGGAGGAGTACGTCGCCGGGCTCGCGGACCAGGGTGTCGACGGACTGTTCTGCGCCGTCACCGGTCTCGGTACGGATTGGACCGGGCTGGGCATCACCCCTGAGCAGTTCCGTGACTGGGTCGCTCCGTACGACCGCCGCGTCTTCGCGGCCGCCGACGGGCTCGTACGGATCGTCCACCCCCACGGCGAGAACCTCGACGTGAGCCTGATCGAGGACTATCCGGCCGAGGTGATGTCGTGGTCGGACGTGGTATCGAAGCCGACCATCGAGGAGGTCGCCGCCGGCCCGAGGGTGCCGATGCTGGGCTTGAACGAGCTCGGCAGCAGCTACTGGACCCCGGACCAGGTGGTCGCGGACGTCATCCGGGCGAGGCGGGCGGCTCGAGACCGACTGATCGTCGCCCCGAACTGTACGGTTCACACCGACATGAACCCCACCGCCCTCCACGCGCTGAGAAGGGCAGTCGAACAACCTGTGTAGCGAAGAGGCCAGCTCGTCGTCGTGAAGGGGCCAGCGAGACGCCAGCTCCGGGCAGCGTTTCGTCAGTCCTGGGACCGCGACCTGCTCGCGCGGGACCGTCAGGGACCGGACCTCGTCCAGCAGGCAGATTTGGTCGACACCGCTGATCCCCCGTACAGTTACCAGAGCCGAAGACCGCTGGCCGATGGACGCCTCAACCGTCAATCCGAAGTTCCGTTCCACGGAAGACCCGCGTAGGTGACATGTGACAGGCCTTTGAGTGCCTTGCCCCGTGCGCCTCGCGCCGGGGCTTTTTCGTTGTCCGGGCATCGACCAGGGATCGTCGACGAACCAGATGATGGAAGGAGACCTCATGGCGAGGCCGGACAAGGTCGCCACGGTTGCTGAGCTTCGGGAGCTGTTCTCGGACTCTGCGGCAGTGGTGCTGACCGAGTACCGCGGGCTCAAGGTCAAGGACCTGAAGGACCTGCGTCGTTCACTCGGAACCGATGCCACCTATTCCGTCGCGAAGAACACCCTGACCCAGATCGCAGCTCGGGAAGCGGGAGTTGAGGGCCTCGAGTCCCAGCTCACCGGCCCGACTGCGGTGGCGTTCATCAGTGGCGACATCGCCACCGTCGCCAAGGGTCTGCGTGACTTCGCGAAGGCCAACCCCGCTCTGGTCATCAAGGGCGGCGTCCTCGAAGGACGCGTGCTCGACGCCGATTCAGTGAAGAAGCTCGCCGACCTTGAGTCGCGCGAGGTGCTTCTGGCCAAGGTCGCTGGCGCTATGCAGGCGAACCTGGCCAAGGCGGTCTACCTCATTGCTGCTCCGCTCTCGAAGGCCGCGCGTGTGCTCGGCGCCCTGGAGCAGGCTGCCAACGAGGACCCGTCCCTGATCGGTGGCGCCGGCAAGCCGGCCGCTGCCGTGGCAGACCCAGAGCCCGACACCGCCGACGCTGAGTCGGCACCCCAGGCAGCAGACGCTGCGGACACCACCGACGCGGCAGACGCTGCAGAGTAAGAAGGAAGGAAGCCACCATGGCGAAGCTCAGCAATGACGAGCTGCTTGACGCTTTCAAGCAGATGACCCTGATCGAGCTCTCCGAGTTCGTGAAGCTGTTCGAGGACACCTTCGG
>DAOOHL010000139.1:0-7644 GCA_035416185.1 Propionibacteriaceae bacterium
CACGCCGTGGGTCGACGGGTGCTGCGGGCCCATGTTGATGACGATGGTCTCGTCGCCGCGCTCGGCCTGGGCGTTGACGATCTCGTCCCAGTCGCCGCCTTGAGCGACGTAGACAGTTCCTTCGGTGGTGTCGCTGCTCATCGGTAGCTCCTGCGCTGGTCGGGCGGAGGTACGACCGCCCCCTTGTACTCCACGGGGACGCCACCCAGCGGGTAGTCCTTCCGCTGCGGGAAGCCCACCCAGTCGTCCGGCATCAGGATGCGGGTCAGGTGCGGGTGCCCGTCGAAGACGAGGCCGAACATGTCGTACGTCTCACGCTCATGCCAGTCGGTCATCGGGTACGTCCGGACCAGCGATGGGATGTGGGGATCGCTGTCGGGGCAGGTGACCTCGACCCGGATCCGCCGGTTGTGGGTGATCGAGAGGAAGTGGTAGACCGCGTGCAGCTCGGCGTTCGTGTCCTCCGGGTAGTGGACGCCGGAGACCGACACGCAGACCTCGAACCGCAGGTGAGCGTCGTCGCGGAGCTGGCGGGCCACCTCTGGGAGCTTCTCGCGCGGGACGAAGAACGTGATCTCGCCGCGGTCGATCACGACGTTGTCGAACTCGAAGTCGACCAGGGCGAGGATCCGGTCGGCGACGTCGTCGTACCAGCCACCGTACGGCCGCTGCGCGGTCGGGAACCGGACGAACGTGCGCTCGATCAGCCCGTAACCGGACGTGTCGCCCGTCCCCGACGACCACATGCCGCGCTTGACGACGACATCTTCGGAACGAGTACCCGGCTCGGTGAGCGGGGTGACGTCCATCGACGGGTCCTGACCGTCCGAGCGGTCGATCGGGCCGCTGCTCATCGCATGAGCCCCTTCATCTCGATCGTCGAGGGGGCGACCAGGGCGGCCTGCTCGGCCTCCTCCTGCTGCTTCACGAGGTTCGCACCGATCGCGCCGAACTTCTTGTTCTCCCAGTCGAAGAGCTCCTTGCGGAGCTTGAAGATCGCGTCGATCAGCATGTCGGGACGGGGCGGGCAGCCGGGCAGGTAGATGTCGACCGGCACGATGTGGTCGCAGCCCTGCACGATGGCGTAGTTGTTGAACATGCCGCCCGAGCTGGCGCAGGCACCCATCGACAGCACCCACTTGGGGTTCGGCATCTGGTCGTACACCGTGCGCACGATCGGGGCCATCTTCTGGCTCACCCGGCCCGACACGATCAGCAGGTCAGCCTGGCGCGGCGAGGCACGGAAGACCTCCTGGCCCCAGCGGCCGGCGTCGAAGCGAGGCGCGCCGAACGCCATCATCTCGATGGCGCAGCAGGCCAAGCCCATGGTGGCGGGCCAGAACGACGTCTTGCGCATCCAGCCAGCGATGCCCTCGACCGTGGTCAGCAGGATCCCCGACGGGATCTGATCCTCAAGTCCCATGAAACGCTCCTCAGTCCCAGGTCAGTCCGCCGCGCTTCAGCACGTACAGGTAGGCGACGAGCACCGTCGCGATGAACAGGACAACCTCCACCAGCGCGAACAGGCCCATCTGGTTGGCGGACACGGCCCACGGGTAGAGGAACACGATCTCGATGTCGAAGACGATGAAGAGCATCGCGGTGATGTAGTACTTCACGGGGAACCGCCCGCCGCCGATGGGCTGCGGGGTCGGCTGGATGCCGCATTCGTACGTGTCGTACTTCGTCCGGTTGTAGCGCGCCGGACCCACGAAGATCGACAGGATCACCGACACCACGATGAAGGCGGCCGACAAGGCCAGTAGCCCGACGATCGGGGCATAGAGGTTCATCGGCGCTCCTCTTTACGCAACATAACCGTGCTCATAATTTTCGCTTTCGCCCTTGTCGCAGGCGGAATCGTCCCCCGGGTGGGGGCAGTCCCTATCTCACCACAGAACATCGGTTCGTCACGCCGAGGGCGCAAGCTTGGTCAAGGTGTTCACGATGCGGTCGTACGCGTCGTGGCTCGGCTGGTCGGTCAGGTTCGCCAGCATCTTGTGCACCAGCTTCATCAGCCGCTTGCGCGGCAGCCCGTACGTCGTGCAGAGGTGCATCACGCGGGGGTCGCCGATCAGCTTCACGAAGATGCCACCGAGGCGGTAGTAGCCGCCCCACTCGCGCTTGAGGGTGGTCTTGTAGGCCTGAAGGGCCCTCTCGGCCGAGCTGCTGCCCAGGCCGCGGTAATGCGCCTCGGCGATGTGGTCGGCCGCGTACCGGCCAGCCTCCATCGCGTAGGCGATGCCCTCGCCGTTGAACGGGTTGACCATGCCGCCGGAGTCACCGACGAGCAGCAGGCCACGGGTGTAGTGCGGCTCGCGGTTGAAGCCCATCGGCAGGGCTGCTCCCCGTACCTCACCCACGCGGTTCGCGTCGCGGAAGCCCCACTCCTCGGGGGTGTTGTCGAGCCAGCGCTTGAGCAGGTCCTTGTAGTCAGTCTTGCCGAAGCCGGTCGACGTGTTGAGCACGCCGAGGCCGACGTTGCAGGTGCCGTCGCCCATGCCGAACACCCAGCCGTAGCCGGGCAGCAGGTTCGACTCCTTGGGCTTGCCGTCCCACAGTTCCAGCCAACTCTCGAGCCAGTCGTCGTCGTGGCGGGGAGAGGTGTAGTAGGTCCGTACGGCTACACCCATCGGGCGGTCGTCGCGCTTCTGCAGCCCCATCGCCAGGGCAAGACGCGAGGAGTTGCCATCGGCGGCGACCACGATCGGCGCCTGGAAGGTGCGGCCGTCCTTCGTCGTGACGCCGACGATCCGATCGGTGCGCTCGTCGATCACCGGGGCGGTGACGTTGGTGTTCTGGTGCAGGGTGGCGCCGGCGGCAACGGCGTGCTTGGCGAGAAGGTCGTCGAAGTCGGACCTGGGGCGAACGAGCCCGTACGAGGGGAAGTCGTCGAGCTCAGGCCACGGCATCTCGAACGGCTCAACCCGACCGCCGTAGATGCGAAGTCCCTTGTTGCGCAGCCAGCCAGCCTCTTCGGTGGTGTCGATGCCGAGTTTGATCAGCTCGCGGGTCGCGCGCGGGGTGAGCCCGTCGCCGCAGACCTTCTCACGAGGGAACGTCGACTTCTCGAGGAGCTGTACGGAGAGACCAGCGCGGGCGAGGTACGTCGCCGTCGCGGACCCGCCTGGACCAGCCCCGACGACGATGACATCAGATGTGACCGACTCCCCCACGACTACCGCCCTTCGCCTCGATTGAACCGTCATTCATCCTACGATGCGGGCGCCGAGGGGTCGAAATCCGCACGCGCTAGCGGGTTGCTTCTTCGTCGCCTCAGCTCACTGGCAGGCGACCCGCGCGGCTCGCGAAGTCGTCAAGGATCTCGAGCACGTCTGGAGCGATCCAGACCCGGTCACGGCTCCGGTCTGACGTCTCACGCAGAACGCCGGCCCCAGCGGCCCGTTCTATGGCCCTTCGGGCGGCAGTCTCCGACACTCCCAGTCGTTCCACGATCAAGGCAACGTGGACTGCTGGTTGGCTGGGCAGCATGCGCAGCAGTCGTTCAGCCGCTGACCCACGTCGTGGCGCCACCTCGTCGGTCCAGCGCGCTGCGAGCTGCACCAGTTCGTCCACCAGCCATCGCCCTGAGCCACCGCCCGGCGCCGCCTCGCACACCTCGGTGACGATCGGGTCGACGTCCCCGGCGAGGTTATGCACGTTATGACAGTAACGTGTGGTAACGATCGCTTCTGACGCACGTTACTGCGTGTTCAGGGCGTCTCTCATGGGGATCAGCTTGGCTCTGGTCTCGGCCAGTTCTGCGGCCGGGTCCGAGTCGGCGACGATGCCGCAGCCCGCGTACAGGGTTGCCGTACGGCCTTCGATCCGGCCGCAGCGCAAGGCGATGCCCCACTCGCCGTCGCCGTTGGTGTCGATCCAGCCGACTGGTCCGGAGTAGCGGCCACGGTCCAGGTGTTCGAGCTCGCGGATCAGGGCGAGCGCCGACGCCGTCGGGGTGCCGCAGACGGCTGCCGAGGGGTGCAGCGCCTCAGCCATCGCCAGCGACGAGGCGCCGTTGCGGCAGACGCCGGTGACGTCGGATGCGAGGTGCATCACGTTGGGCAGCTTCAGCACATACGGCTGGTCAGGCACGTTCATGCCCGAGCAGTACGGAGCCAGCGCGTCAGCAACCGATGCCACGGCGTACTCATGCTCGGTCAGGTCCTTGCTCGACTCGGCCAACGCTTGCGCCAGTGCGACCTCCTGTGACTCGTCCCCCTGCCGCCGGATCGTTCCTGCCAGGACCCGCGACGTCGCCAGGCCTCGTTCCCGGCGGACCAGCAGCTCGGGAGTGGCGCCGACCAAGCCGTCGACATGGAAGGTCCACGTGGAGTGGTAGCCCTCGATCAGGCGGGCGAGCACCTGCCGTACGTCGATCGCCGACTCGGCCGTACCGACGATGTCGCGCGCCAGGACGACCTTCCCCAGCTCACCGGCGTGGATCCGAGCCACCGCGCTGGCCACTGACTGCTGCCACTCGTCGGGGTCGAGAGCCCCCGACTGCCAGGTGACAGCCGGGTTCTCATCCCTGTCAGCCGAGGGAGCGGGGAGCACGGCGTCGTCATCGATCGCCGTGACCCACCCGGCGCCGCCCTTGCGGCCCAGGATGAGTCGAGGCACGACCAGGACCGATCGAGCGCTGGAGGTCTCCGGGTCGAAGGCGAACGAGCCGAAGGCCACCGGCCCCACGCCATGACTGGGTTCGACGTCGGAGGAGTGGGTGATCATCCGGCTGGTCTCGGCCCACCAGACGTCCGCCTCGTGGATCGAGTCGCATTCGAAGCGAAGCGCTTCGCCAATCCCGACGATGCCGTCACCACGGCGCGTCCACGCGGTCCAAGGGCCAGCGGTCGGCAGGTACTGGACCAGGTCGCCAGGGTCTGGGATCGCCCTCGTCGCGGCGCTGAGAGTCCGTACGGTCGCCGTCACGGCCGACACGCTACTGGCCGGGCCAGGCAGGTCAGCGCCCGGGCGGTCCGGCTGGTTCATCACTGCGTCATCGCCACCGTCATCGCCGCGAGGGGGGTGGGATCCGGGTCTTCTGGGCGGAGCCCTTGGCGGCGGCGGTCTCACCCTTCAGCTCAGCCATCTGCTTCTTCTGTTCCTCCTGCATCGCCTGGGCGTCCTCCATCGACATGCCGCCCTGGAGCAGGAAGAAGATGATGACGGCGATCACGACCGAGATCCAGGGCGACCAGCCGAGCAGCAGCGGTCCGGTGACGCCAGCCATCACGTCGATGCCGCGGAAGAGGTTGAGCATGAGCCCGGGCGGCATCGCACCCATGCCGGTCTGCATCATCGGCGCGCCGTAGTCGGCGGGCTTCGCGGTCACCCAGCGGACGGCCGCGAGCAGGCCGGCGACACCGGTCAGCGCAGCGTGGATCACCGCGTCCAGGATCGGCATGTGCTGCATTCCTGAGCCAAGCCCGGCGAAGGCGGGGATGGCCAGTCCCGCCCAGATCAGCGCCAGGACGGCCGGTACGGTCATCACCGCGCGGCGGATGTCCTGCGTCGAGAAGGGGAAGGCGCGCGCGAGGCCCTTCGTACGCGACAACACCCGCAGGCTGCCCAGCAGGGGTACGAGTGCCGTCATCAGCACCATGCCCGAGATGAACGGGCTGAAGGCAGCCAAGCCGAGGGCGCCCACGGCGTACGGGACGACGAGTCCGACGACGAGAAGCAGCAGCGACTTGGGGAACCTGATCAGCCGCTGCAGGTCGCGCCAGACCAGCGCCTGGACGCCCAGGCCGCGACCGCGAGTGGGCCGGACGTGACCGCGTTCCATGGCGTCGCGCTCGACGAGGATGTCGCGCATCAGGCCGACGTCCATGGCGAACATGGCGCCCTGCATGCCGGAGACGAGCGATCCGCCCGACATCATGCGAGCGCGCCGCATCCCGTCAAGCCGAACGAAGGCGAGGACGCCGCAGGCGACGAGCAGCAGCAGCCCGACTCCGCCGACGATGCCGGCGAGCTGGACTCCGAGCTTCAGGTCGATGCCCAGGCTGACCCAGCCAGCCGCCACAGCGACGACTGCGGTGAGGGCGGCCAGGCCGAGGGCCCCGGCGAGCCAGGTGAGCACCCGGACGGTCCAGTGCCGGTCGGCGCCCTGCTCCGCTGCGGAGAACGCGGTGAGGCCCGCGGCCCCCAAGGCTGAGGCTGCGGCCCAGATCCCGGCCTCGGCGAAGGACGAACCGGTGAGTGCGGCGACCAGGCCACCGAAGACAGCGGAGACAACCGCCGAGACGGTCAGGACTGCGGCGAGGCGGCCGGAGAGCAACCGCGAGCGCCGTACGGGGGCGTCCATCAGCCAGAACCCTTCGGACGCCGACGCGACGATCGGGCCGAACAGCCTGGCGACGGCGAGGGTGACAGCGAGGGTGCCGAAGAGGGCCGCCCACGGCAGGAGCGTACGGCCGGTCTGACAGGAGGCAGTGGTGCACTCGGCGGCGATCCCTTGGGCGCGCCAGACGACGGAGAAGATCATGCCGCCGATCATCACGAAGGCGAGGAGTGCGACGTAGCCGTCCTGGATGACATCCCACAGGTGCCGGGTCGCGCGGCCGCGGCGCCAGTCCTTCATCAGCGCGCGAAGCTCGCGCTCTGAGACGGGCTCAGGCTCGACGGTCAGCAGGTCGTGGTCGTAGACCGGTACGTCGTCGTCGAGGTCGACCGGAAGGTCGATCGGCTCCGGCGTGGCCGGACCGGCTGCAGAACTGGCTGCCTTGGGGCTGGTGGCGAGTCCGGACTGGTCAGCGGTGGCGGGTCCTTGCGGCTGGGCCGTGGTGCCGTCGGAGGCCGGCCCAGCTCCTGCCGGACGGTTCAGCTGCTTCTTGCGGGCGCGCTTGCTCATGCGGCCCCGTCCTCGGCGCCGCGGGCGCTGCCGATCCGTACGGTCCGGGTGGCCACCCGCTCGACGAGCATCGGCTCGTGGCTGGCCATGACGATCGCGAGGCCCTTCTGCCGCTCCTCCACGAGCCGGTCGGCGAGCCACTGAACACCCTCGACGTCGAGCCGCTGCTCGGGCTCATCCAGGATCAGGAGCTGACGAGGCCGTACGAACGCTGTCGCCAACGCGAGCCGGCGTCGCTGACCTGACGACAGGGTGCCGGGCAGCTGGCCGGACTGGGGCACCAGCTGCACCTGGTGGAGGATGTCGTCGACTGCGACGTCGGCGTCCGGCAGACCGTGGGCGCGGGCGAGCAGGTCGAGGTGCTCGACGACGGAGAGGTCGGGGAAGAAGTCGAGGTCGTCGATGACGGTAGCGAGGTCGCGGCGGATCTGTGGGCTCGACTCGCGCATCTTCTCGCCGCAGACCTCGATGGTGCCGTCGTCGATCTTGTCGGCACCGACCAGGCAGCGCAGGATCGTCGACTTGCCGGCACCGTTGCGGCCGGTGATCGCGACCGCCTCGCCGGGCCACACCTCGAGCGAGAAGTCGTTGACGATCGTGACGGGTCCGTACGACTTCTTGAGCTTCGAGACCTTGAGCACCGGAGTGCGCTGCTTTGCCATGAGTGTGATTCTCCCCTACTGGAGAAGATGCCTCGTACGGCAGCCGTTCCCAGAGCGCCGGAAGCCTACCGCCAGCGCAACGAGCGAAGCGAGTAAGCCATATGGCCGGTGCCGCGAGCATCAGCG
>DAOOHL010000140.1:0-7543 GCA_035416185.1 Propionibacteriaceae bacterium
GATGAGGGGGTGAGGTCGACGGCGCGTACGGTCACGGTGACGTTCCTGACGACCGTCCTGATCATCGGCCTCGCCCTGGGCGCGTTGACTGGCATCGGTCGGCTCATCTCCGAGGAACCAGTCGTCTCTCCCATCGGCCCCGCCACGATCGGCAGCCCCAAGCCACAGCCGACCTTCGCCTCGTCTGGCCAGTTCGGACAGCCCGAGAATCTTGAGCCGTTCCAACTCCCCCCGTGGGTCGTCCAGCTCGTGATCGCCATCATCGTCGCGGTGGTCGCGCTGATCGTTGTGCGCTTCCTGTTCATGGTGGCCGCCTCGATCGAGAGTCGCCGCAACGAGGTGGCGGTCGATGCGGAACCAGCAGTGTCGGTCGAGATCGACCTGGAGGTCGAGGAGGTACAGGAGTCGCTGGAGCAGGTGCTCGTCGACCTGCGCTCGGGACTTGATGTGCACGGCGCCGTCATCGAGTGCTGGCGTCGGCTGGCCGATCTCGCTGCGGAGTCGGGAGTGCCAAGGCGAGCCAGCCAGACTGCTGAGGAGTACACCCTCGCCATCCTCGGCTCGCTTCCGGTCGATCCGGGTGACCTCCGTACCCTGGCTGGTCTGTACGAGTCGGCCATGTTCTCCGGTACGGACCCCCGACCCGCCGACCGCGACCTGGCGATCGGCTGCTTCGAGCGCCTGTCTGCGTCGTTGGCGGTACGGGCATGAGCCGCTGGGGCGAGGAGGAGCCGAACAGTCGGCCAGCGGCTGGGGAGGGCCAGACAGCCCCGCCACAGATCGGAACACGAGGGCAGCCACCCCGGGCCGCGCGAGCCGGGCGGCTCATTCTTGACGGCCCGGTCATCACCCGGCTGGTCACCTACGTCGGCATCGCACTGCTGATCGGGGTGCTGGTGATCGTCGGTGCCCGGTTCCTCGGCGCTGGCTTCCACACGGTCCCGACCCTCGTCGTGGCGGGAATCCTGGGTGTCGTGTGGTGGGCGGTGATGATGGTCGCCGACTGGCCTGCGTACGAGAAGTGGGAACCTGCCACGGCGGTCGACCCCAGCCTCCGGGTCGCCTCGGACCCCCGTACCCGTCGGCTCGAGTCGATGCTCTCCGGCTCCGACTCCAAGCATCGGATGTCGGCCCGCGACGTCGCCCGTACCCTCGCTGGCATCGTCTAGGACACCCTGGTGAGGCAGTACGGTGCCGACCCCGACTCCCCGCTCTCAGCGGCAACGGGCAGACTTTCCCCGGCTCTCCTCACGTTCCTTCGAGCCGATCCGAACGGGCCCGTACCCGTCGTCACCCGGCGCGTGCTCCGTACCTGGCTCACCGAGATTGACACCCTGACCCGACAGCGAGGCTGACATGGCAGACCCCACCTACACGATCCCCGAGGCCGCAGCGCTGGCCGCCACTGTGCTCGACCAGGTTGAGCGAGCCGTCGTGGGCAAACGTGACAAGCTCGCGCTCGTCCTGGCTGGCGTGCTCGCCGGCGGCCATGTCCTGCTGGAGGACATGCCTGGGCTCGGCAAGACGTTGGCGGCTCGGTCACTCGCGCAGGCGCTGGGGCTGGACTTCAAGCGTGCGCAGTTCACCCCCGACCTGTTGCCGGCTGATCTCACCGGCGGCTATGTGTACGACCAGACCACCTCGGAGTTCGTGTTCCGGCAGGGCCCGGTGTTTGCCGGCCTGCTGCTCGCCGACGAGATCAACCGCACCCCACCGAAGACTCAGGCCGCCCTGCTCGAGGCGATGCAGGAGCGCCAGGTCACCGTCGAAGGGCGCACGTTCCCGCTGCCCAACCCGTTCCACGTGCTCGCCACCGCGAACCCGATCGAGCACGAGGGCACCTACCCGCTCCCAGAGGCGCAGCTCGACCGGTTCCTGCTGCGGCTGTCGCTGGGCTACCCGTCGTTCGACGAGGAGTGGGAGGTGCTGCGTCGCAGGATCGAACGGCAGCGGGAGGAGCAGTCGGTCGACCGGGTGCTCGATCCGGCTGGCCTGCGGGGTGTCCAGAGAGCGGTCGAGCAGGTGCATGTGGCGGAGTCCGTGGGCCGCTACGCCATCGAGCTGGTCACGGCGACCCGCAGGCACGGGTCGGTCCTGGTCGGCGCGTCGCCCCGAGGATCGCTGGCCCTGCTGACCTGCTCCCGTGCGATGGCCCTGCTGGCTGGCCGGGCGTTCGTCGTACCCGAAGACGTCAAGAACCTCGCCCATGCCGCCCTCGACCACCGGATCACCCTGAAGCCCGAGCTCTGGATGAGCGACGCGACCGCATCTGCGGTCGTCACCGACGTCGTGAACAAGACCCCGGTCCCAGACGCCGCCAAGGCGGTCCCGGCGTGAGCCGGTCGTCACGGCCATGAGGTACGGAGCCACCCCCGCGCTCGCACGCGCGGTCCTGCTTGCAGCCGGGCTCGGCATGATCGGCGTGCTGACCGGGACGCCCGCCGCCGTCGTGGTCGCCGTGCCGTTCCTCGCGTACGTAGCCTGGGCTATGATCACCCGACCGGTGAGCCCGACGGTTGTTGTACGGGCAGCGCCGACCTCTGTCGCGATCCAGGAGGGCGACGCCGTCGAGATCCGCGTCGTCGCCGAGCACCCCGACGGTGCCTCCGCGGCTGGCACGCTCATCGCCAACTGGCCAGCTGTGCCGGGGGTTCGGTTCGACCCTGCCGATGGCGCGCTCGTCGACAGCGGTGACCTGGCGGAAGGGGTCGCCGTCACGGTGGAGCCACGTCGCTGGGGTCGGTACCTGGTCGGCCCCGCGCAGGTCGCCGTCACCGACTCGGCTCGAGCTTGGCGTGCCGCCGGACGGGCCACGCCCGCCAGCATCATCGTTCGACCCGTCTCGCAGCCACTGGAGGGGGCGTCGGGCGTCGCGCGGCCGATCGGTGTGGCTGGACTGCACACGTCCACCGCGAAGGGCGACGGTTCCGCACTCGCCGACATCCGGGAGTTCCGGCTGGGGGACCGGCTGCGGCGAGTCAACTGGCGCGTCACCTCCCGTACGCGCACCCTCCACGTCAACGAGACCCACACCGACCGCGACACCGAGGTGCTGCTCGTCACCGACTCCACCCACGACGTGCCGGGGATCCGTCCGGAGGACGCCACCTCGCTCGACGCGACCGTCAGAGCGGTGGCCGGCATCGCCCAGCACTACATCGGCTTCGGCGACCGGGTCGCACTTCACGACCTGGGCCGCCGGGTACGGTCGCTGAGAGCGGGTACGGGCCGACGTCAGGTCGCGTTGATCAACGACGCACTGTCACGGATCGACCGCGCCGCGTCACCCGGACTGCCTGCGAAACCGCTCCCCAGGATCGCCTCCGGCACGCTGGTCTTCTTCTGCTCGCCGTTGCTCGACCCAGGTGCGCTGGCTGAGCTGGTCAGGTTGCGCAGGCTGGGCGGCGAGGTGATCGCGGTCGACACCTTGCCCGAGTCGATCGGCACCGTCGCATCACTGGCCAAGCCGGAGCGGCACTCGTTCCTCGTGGAGGCGTGGGTCGTCCGGCGGCTCGAGCGCGAACTGTCGCTGCGCCGCCTCGCCGACCTGGGCATCCCGGTCGTGCCCTGGCGCGGCACGGCGAGCCTGGGCGGCGTCCTGCTCGCGATGGCGGCCGCCCGTCAGGCGCCCCGGATGGCGGTCGGCCGATGAGGGATGTCGCTGAGTTCCTGGCCGGGTTCGTGGACCGGGTCCGGCACACGTCCCCGGAGATGGGGCTGCTCCGGATCGCGTTGCTGACCGTCTGCTTGCTCGCGGTCGTCATCGTCCGGTCGTGGACCGGCGCTGACGTGGCCGGCGTGCTGATCTGGTTGGCTGGCCTGCTGGTGGTGGCGACGCTGCTGCTCCCCGACAGCGCGGCGCCTGGGGCGCTGCTCGCGGTGCTGGGGGTGTGGTGGCTCGGGGGAGCGCCGGGGGCGGAGGCCTGGCAGCACGTCACAGTCGCAGCGTTCCTGGGTGCGATTCATGTGATCGCCGCCCACACCGGGTCCGCCCCGTCACACGCGTCGTTCACGCCCGACGGCTCCTTCACCATGCTGGTGGGGGCAGGCGCCTACGTGGTGGTGGTCGCGCTGCTGGCCCTCCTGGTGGTGGCGGTCACCTCGGCGGGTTCGGCCCTGGGCAGTGTCTCCATGGCGATCGGCGCGGGCCTGGCTCTCGCGGCTGCGGTGACCGTCGGGGTGCTCCACGCCTCGCGGCAGTGAGCCGACTGACCCTGGTCCGCCTCATCCGACGGATACGGGACCCGCTCCTTGTTCACTGCCGGGATATCTGGCTATCATCGCCAGATGACGATGGAATCGAAGTCCACCGATGAACTGACGTCGGGTCTGGAGGAACACGCTCTCGAGCCGGCGGCGTGCCTGTTCAAGAGCCTGGGCGATCCCACCAGGTTGACGATCATCCAGCACCTCTCACTCGGTGAACATCGAGTCGTCGAGCTGACCGAGCACCTGGGCCTGGCCCAGTCGACGGTCTCCGCCCATCTCGCCTGCCTCCGTGACTGCGGCCTGGTCGTGTCGCGGCCGGTCGGTCGAGCCTCGATGTGGGCGCTTGCCGTACCTGAGCTGCTGTCGCTTCTGCGCGCGGCCGAGGCGCTGCTCGACGCGACCGGCGACTCGGTGACACTGTGCCCCACGCACGAAGTGACCATCGCTGGCGAGACATACGAGCGCCCGTACGACCTGCCGCTCCTGGGCTCAGACCGAGCGGAGGACTGATGGACCAGGTGCGGGCCGACCACCCCCAGACCAGCAGCATCCTCCAGCGGACCCGCAGCGATTCGGGCCATGAGCACGACCACGACCATGACCACGGCAGCAGCGGTGGCGGGAAGGGCCACGGTCATCACCACAGCCATGCCCATGGGACGTCCACCAGCAGCCGCCCTCACCTGTGGGGTGCCCTGATCATGCTGGTTGTCTTCACGATCGGCGAGGTGATCGTCGCGGTCTGGACCAACTCGCTCGCCCTGCTCACCGACGCCGCCCACATGCTCAGCGATATCGGGGCCCTCGCGCTGGCGCTGTGGGCTCTACGGATCGCTCTGCGGCCGGCCAACAACCGCATGACGTACGGCTGGCGCCGCGCCGAGATCCTGTCCGCTGCCGCGAACGGCGCCACGTTGGTCGGGCTCGGCGCCCTGCTGGGCTACGAGGCCGTACGACGCTTCTTCGAGCCACCAGAGGTCGACGGTGGTCCGGTGCTGGTCGTCGCGCTGGTCGGTGTCGCGGTGAACTTGGCCGCCACGTTGCTGCTCTCGAGGGCCAACCGGTCCAGCCTCAACGTCGAGGGCGCCTACCAGCACATCCTGACCGACCTGTTCGCGTTCATCGGTACGGCCGTGGCCGCGATCGTCATCATCACGACCGGGTGGGTCCAGGCCGACGCGGTGGCCTCCTTCATCGTCTGCCTGATCATGCTCCGCAGCGGCTGGAAGCTGTTGAAGGATTCCGGCTGGATCATGCTGCAGGCCACTCCCGAGGGCTACGACCCCGACGAGATCCGGCAGCACCTGCTCACGGTCGAGGACGTGCTCGAGGTGCACGACCTGCACGTCTGGCAGGTGTCGAACGACCTGCCCACCGTGTCTGCACACATCGTGATCGAGGACTCCTGCTTCCGGACAGGCCACGCCGAGGAGGTGCTGAAGGCCGTCCAGGACTGCCTCCACCAGCACTTCGAGGTCGCGCACACCACCTTCCAGCTCGAGCCCCTCCGGCTCACCGAGCACACGCTGGTGCACTGAGGCGTCCTGCCTCACGAGGTCGGCGCGGCCTCCCGCTCGACTGCCGCCCGCAGGGTGGGTGCTGAGCGGAGGACCCATGCCATCAGGACGGCCGCGACGACCGAGATGACGGCTGCCGACCACAGCGCAGGGGTGTACGAGCCGGTCAGGTCCTTCGACAGTCCCCACAGTGGCCCGCCGATGGCCATGCCGACCGGGATGAATGCCATCACCACCCCGAGGACCGCTGCGTACTCCACCGGCCCGAATGTTGTCATGACCACGATGGCCAGCAGCACCGTGGGCATCGCCGACCCGAACGCCATCACAGCCGTCGAGGTGGCCAGCGACCAGTAGCCGTCCGAGAGCCACAGCCCGATCATGCTGACCGCCTGAGCACTCGCTGCCAGCCCGATTGCGGCCGCGGTGCCAAACCGGTCGTTGACCGCACCCACCGTCACTGTGGTGAACACCAGGCAGCCGGACAGTACGGAGACCAGGGTCCCAGCCTCGATCTCGCTCACCCCGGCGGTCACGTACACGCTGGTGATCGTCTGCTGGATCGACTGCACCGTCTGGTACAAGGCGATTCCCAGCGCGAGCACCCACAGTTGTGGTGAGCGCAGCGCCCGCCGCAGCTTCACACCCGGTACGGGAACGTCGAGCGGAGCATCGGCGTGGCGGCCGGTCTCCCCGACAGGAAGCAGACCAACCTCGCTTGGGGAGGTGCGCACGAGGAAGAGCCCGGTGCCAACCATGACGACGAGCGAGATGGCGGCCAGCACTCGAAACGCACCCTGCCACCCGATCGATTCGGTGAGCAGCGGCATCCCGAGCCCTGTCGCGATGCCGCCGAGGCCCGAGATGGCCATCACCGCCCCCAGCGTCGAGCCTCGTCGGGCGACGAACCAGGTCGTGATCAGGTACGAGCCCATCATGTGGGTCCCCGCACCGAACGACAGGCCGACAGCGAAGCCGAACAGGTAGAGCATCGGCAGGCTGGTTGCCATCGACATGCCGACCAGCATCAGGGCCTGCCACAGCCCGTACCCCACCAGCGCCATCCGGGCACCGACCCGCCGGAGCAGCCAGGGGGCCAGCACTGTCATGGCGGGTAGACCCGCCAGCGACATCAGCGAGTTGTGGACGAGGACGGTGCTCAGAGGCACTCCGAGCGACGCAGAGATTCCGGGGTTGAGGAACGTGAAGCTCAGGAAGGTCGCGCCTCCGACCGTGACGAGCAGGGTCGCTCCGATGACGATCAGCCAGTGCTGGCGGGTGATCGGCTGCGGGGCGACTGAGGGAGGGGTCACGGCTGCAGCCGGAGGGCGGTCAGGATGACGTCGACTGACGTGTCGAATCCCAGCAGGGAGGTGTTGACGACGAGGTGGTAGCGGTCGTTCACCCTTGGGTCCCAGCCATACAGGGCTAGCGACATCTCCGCCCGGACGCGCTCCTCCCGAGCGAGCCGCCGAGCCGCCTGCGCCTCGTCGATCCCGGCCAGGGCTGCAGCATGCTCGATCCGCTGCGGTGCCGCGCCATCGATCTTCACGTGCAAAGCGCCCGGGTGGTCAGCCAGGATCACGGTCGCGTTGCGGCCGAGGATGACGGCGCCCGTCTCCGCAGCTGCAAGGACGTCGGCCACGTTCTGCCGTACGGCGCTTTCCTGCTCTGATGCGGTCTCCAGGGCTCCTTCCGCAGCCCCCGGCCCGACGACGCTCGCGACGAAGCGACCGATCCAGCCCTCATGCGGGTTGGCTTCGCCCTCGATCAGGTCACAGGAGTACGCCTGCTCCAGGTACGGAACGCCGAGCCGC
>DAOOHL010000141.1:0-7500 GCA_035416185.1 Propionibacteriaceae bacterium
AGCAGGGCTTCCTGGACGCTGTCTCCGAAGCGCTCGACATCGAGATCCAGGCCGACTCCGTGGAGGAGACCCTCGCGCGGCTCGGCTCCATCGCCCGCATGGTCGGTGCTGGCATGAGCAACACCGCCAACCCAACGATGCTCAAGGCGGGCTACAAGACCAACGTCATCCCAGCCCAGGCCACGGCCGAGGTCGACTGCCGCTACATCCCGGGCCTGCGTGAGGAAGCCCTCGCAACCATCAAACAGCTCGTGGGGGAGCGCATCCGGGTCGAGACCACCGTCGAGGTGCCCGCCGTCGAGACGGAGTTCTCCGGCGCCCTGGTCGAGGCGATGAAGGCGTCCCTCGACCGCGAGGATCCGGGGGCCCGCGCGGTTCCGTACCTCATGTCTGGTGGCACCGACGCGAAGGGCTGGCAGGCGCTCGGCATCCGTTGCTTCGGGTTCACGCCGCTGAAGCTGCCGCCGGAGGTGGACTTCGTCGGCCTGTTCCACGGCAAGGACGAACGCGTACCGGTCGACTCCCTCGAGTTTGGCTGCCGGGTGCTCGACGACCTGCTCGACCGGGCTTGACCTGAGCCAGGAGCAGTTCGACCACATTGCCGGTCTCGAGGTCCGCGAAGTCGACCGCGCCTGACCGTACGGCCTGTCTCTCCACTCAACCCCATACGCGCGACTACGCTTTCTGGATGGCCTTCGAGACGCTGATCCACGACCTTCCCCTCGTGACGATCCGGTCCGTGTCCGTGTCGTCGATGGACAACAACGTCTACCTGCTCACGAGCAAGGACTCGGGCGCGCAGGTGCTGATCGATGCCGCCGCGGGGATCCGCAAGATCCGGCGCATGCTCGAGGAGTCCGCCGACGACGCGTCAGAGTCGACCCGGCTGACCCTGGTCGTCACGACCCACAGCCACTGGGACCACGTCCGTGCCCTGCGTGAGCTGGCCGACGAGACCGGCGTACGAACCGCGTCCGGACGAGCCGACGCCTCCGCCATCGAGGCCCAGACGGGCATCCGGATCGATGTACGCCTCGACAACGGTGATGTCGGCATGTTCGAGGGGTTCGACCTGACCGCCATCGAGCTCCGGGGTCACACGCCCGGTTCCGTGGCCCTGGCGTACGCGCCAGCCGACGGACCCGTCCACCTGTTCACCGGAGACTCGCTCTTCCCGGGCGGGCTGGGCAATACGAACAAGGATCCCGAGCGGTTCGCGACGCTGTACGCCGACGTGACCAGCCGCCTCTTCGATGTGTACGGAGATGACACGATGGTCCATCCCGGCCACGGCAAACCGACCACCCTCGGGGCGGAGCGGCCGCACCTGGCGGAGTGGCTCGCCCGCGGTTGGTAAGCCTCAAGGAGGATGTCTGTGCCTGTTCGCGTTGCCATCGTGGGGTACGGAGTCGTGGGCACCTGACATCGAACCCGCCCACGAGCAGGCGTCCTGGCTCGACCTCTGACGCCTATTGGTCAGCCTCCTCCAGCTCACGCGACATGGCGAGGTTGCCTGACAGGATCCCGCCTTCGACAGGAATCGTGACGCCGCTGATCCACGACGCCTCGTCGCTGGCGAGGAACAGCAGCGCGTTGGCGATGTCATCCGTCGTACCGATCCGACCGAGCGGGTAGTGGCTCGCGACCAGGTCGAGGATGCCTGGCGTGGAGTCGATGCGGCGGTCCCAGACCTCCGTACGGACCGACCCGGGCGCAACACAGACGCTGCGAATGCCGTCCTTGCCGAACTGGTTGGCGACCGTCTGGGTCAGGCTGATCAGCCCCGCCTTGGCGGCCGAGTACGCGACGTTGCCGAAGTTGCTCAGGCCGTTCACAGAGCTCATGTTCACGACGACGCCCCCGCCCGCAGCGATCATCAGGGGCAGGGCGCGCTGGGTCACCAGGACGGGGCCGACAAGGTTGACCTCGATGTCGCTCCTGAGCTCCGCCTCGGGGGCCTCGAGGTACCGGGAAGGACCGCAGACCATCGCGTTGTTGACCAGTACGTGGAGGCTTCCGTACGCCGCCACCGTCGCCGCGAGCATCGCGTCGATCGACGAGCTGACCGTCACATCCACGCTGACCGCCAGTGCCGTACCACCGGCAGCAACGATCTCGGCTGCGACCTGTTTCGCCCCAGCCTCGTTGCGGTCGGCGACGACAACCGAAGCACCCTCGGCAGCGAACCGGCGTACGGTCTGGGCGCCGATCCCTGAGGCGGACCCGGTGACAAGGACCGTACGACCGGTGAAGCGTTGACTCATGGCTTGATTCTTGCCCGACAGCGCCGGGTCAGCCTCGATCCCGGCGAATCAGCCGTCCCTCACCTGCCAGTCGCGCAGTCCTGGCAGGTTCCGTACACCTCGACCTCGTGTTCGACGTCGGTGAACCCGTTCTCGGCAGCCACCCGTTTCGCCCACGCCTCGATGTCCTTGCCAGTCACCTCGACGGCCCGTCGGCAGGTGCGGCAGACCAGATGATGGTGGTGGGTGGGGGAGCAGCGTCTGTACGAGGCTTCGCCGTCAGCGGTCCGCAGCACGTCAACTTCCTCGGCGTCGGCCATCGCCTGGAGCGTGCGGTAGACGGTCGCCAGTCCCAAGGTCTCGCCTGAGGCACGGAGGTCCTCGTGGATGCGTTGTGCCGTACGGAACTCCTGCGCGCCGGCGAGGTAGGCGGCGACGGCGGTGCGCTGGCGGGTGCGGCGCTGGGGCTTGTCTGGTGTGGAATCAGTCATCAGGATCAGTGCTCGTCGTAGTGGTCGGCATGGGCGGCGTGGCGGTGTCCGTCATGAACGTAGTCGAGATGGTCGCCATGCTCGACGGGTCGGTGGCCGCAGCCCGGACCATGGGCGTGGTCGGCGTGCTCGCCCGTTGTTTCGTGCACTCGTTCGGCGACGGTGTCGTCGATCGCGACCGGGTGGTCGCGATGGAGTAGTCGCGACACCGGCCAGCTGACCGCGTACAGGGCGATGGCGCCGAGCACGATCAGCGCGCCGGGCGGCAGATCGGCGTGGAACGAGACCACCACCCCGCCCAGGGAGACCACCACGCCAAGGGCCATCGCGCCCGCCAACCCGGTGAAGAAGCGGCGGAAGACGTTCTGTGCGGTGGCGACCGGCACGACCAGGAGGGCGCTGACCAGGAGCAGTCCGACGGTGCGCATCGCGGTCGTCACCGTCACGGCTGCCAGCACGACGATCAGCACCGAGTACCAACGCACGGCCAGCCCTTGGACCTTGGCGAAGTCCTCATCAGCGCAGACGGCGAACAACTGCGGCGCCAGCCCGAGTGCGGCGACCAGCACCACGACGGCCAGGCCCAGCACCAGCCACAGGTCGCCAGATGTCACAGTCGTCAGCGAGCCGAACAGGTACGAGTTCAGGTTCCCCGCGCCCTTGCCTGCGGCGCCGGCCATCAGCACGCCAGCCGCGAGACCGCCGTAGAAGAGGATTGCGAGCGCCACGTCCCCGGTGGCGCGGCCCCGCTGCCGGAGCAGCTCGATGAATAGGGCGCCCAGCACCGCGACGACGACCGCGACCGGCAGCGGCGCCCAGCCCATCAGCAGCGACAGGCCGACACCGGCGATGGCGACGTGGCCAAGGCCGTCACCCAGCAGCGCGAGCCGCCGCTGCACGATATAGGTCCCGATCGCCGGAGCCATCAGGCCCGTCAGCAGCGCAGCGATCAGTGCCCGTTGCATGAACGGGAAGGTCAGGAGCTCCACGGTGCCTCCACTCCCTGGATCACTCGTGATGCACCAGCCGGGCGTCGGTGGTGATGGTCATGGCCGACCGCATCGTGGGCCACCCTGCCCTCCACCAGCGTGACCGTACGGTCGATCAACCCCGCGAACGGACCCAGCTCATGCACGACCACCAGCACCGCCTTGCCCTCGTCGCGCAGGCCGGCGAAGAGCCCGGCCAGGGACTCCTGGGTGGCGACGTCGACGCCGACGAACGGCTCATCGAGCACCAGCAGGTCTGGCTCTCCTGCCAGCGCCCGGGCGATCAGTACCCGCTGCTGCTGTCCACCGGAGAGATGGACGAAGGGCTCCGTGCGCTTGTGGGTCAGCCCCACCCGCTCCAGGGCGGCGGTCGTGGCCGCCTTGTCGGCCTTCGACGCCGGTACGAACGGCCGGCGTCGCGACAGTCGTCCCGAAGCAACCAGCTCACCGACCGCAGTCGCGTGCAGAGCGACGTTGGCTCGCTGCGGCACATAGCCGAGCCGCTCCCAGTGCTTGAAGCCCACCAACGAGTCGCCGAACAGCCGTACGTCGCCGCGTTGGTGCTCCACCAGGCCCAGCGAGGCGCGGATCAGGGTCGTCTTTCCGGAGCCGTTGCCGCCCATCAGCGCCACGATCTCGCCGGATCCGACCGTCAGCGACACATCCTTGACGATCGGGATCCCACCCAACGACACGTTGAGGTGGGTGACCTCGAGCGGTCGGGCGGGGCTCATCGGCAGCCGTTCGCCGTACGGAGAGCAGCCAGGTTCGCGGTCATCACTGCAATGTAGTCCTTGCCCCGCGACTGGTCGGTGAGCCCTTCGATCGGGTCCAGCACGTCCGTACGGAGCCGCAGGTCCCCAGCGATCGACCGAGCAACAGCAGGGGAGGTGAGGGTCTCGTAGAAGATCGTCGTGACCCCCTTCTCCTTCGCGATCCGCTGCACTTCGGCCACCCGCGCCGGCGACGGCTCCGTGTCGGGGGAGAGCCCGGCGATCGAGACCTGCTCCAGCTTGTAGCGCTCAGCCAGGTAGGAGAAGGCGGCGTGGGCGGTGATGAACGTACGGCGGTCGCACGACGCCAGCCCCTTCTCGTACGCCTGGTCGAGGGTCGCGAGCTCCGTGACGAGGGCTGCGGCCCGCTGCTGGTAGTCGGCAGCGTTAGCCGGGTCGACCTCCCCGAGCTTCGTCGCCATGGCGGTGGCGTAGGCGGTCATCGTGGTCGGGTCGAGCCAGGTGTGAGGATCGCCACCCTCGTGGTCATGGCCGTCGTCGGCGCTGTGGCCCTCGTGGTCAGCGTGGTCCCCGTCGGAGTGGTCATGCAGAGGGACCACTGTCGTGACCTCCAGCACCTGCCTTGGCTTCTCGCTGTCGACCACCTTGTCGACCGCAGGCTGCATCTCCTTCTGGTAGACCACCAGCCCCGCCTTCGACACTGAGGCCACCTGCGACGGGGCGAGCTCCAGATCGTGGGGCTCGACCCCCGGCTGGGTCAGGCTCGTGACGTTGACGTGGTCGCCACCCACCCGCTCGGCGATGAACTGCAGCGGGTAGAACGACGCCACCACGGCCAGCTTCCCGGACTGCTGGGGCGTCGTCCCGGACGCTCCCGCGCAACCAGCGAGCAGGACCACCACGGACACCACCAGAGACCAGATCTTCATGGGAATCATTATCAATAGATCGATGGGGTGGAGTCAACTCGGCTCGGTGACCCTGGGCAGGGAGAGGCTCGAGGAGCACACTGGAGGCAGGTGCAGCATGGGCCTCCGCTGACGAGAGGAACGCGACATGGTGACGAGACGACATCTGGCTGGCCTCGCCGCTGCTGGACTCCTCGGCTGGGCTGGGTGCGCGACCACAAGGATCAACACCATCCCGAGCTCCATGGCGGCCGCGCCTTCCACAGCGGTCGCCACCGGCGCGGTGCCCTCGTCACTGCCCCCCTCGGCGACGGGTCCGGCGCCCACGGCCGCGCCATCGAACCCCGCTGCCAGCGGCGAGCCCACCATTCCCTACGCCACGGCCCAGGCCTCGTCGAGCGCCGCAGGGTCTGGCTACCAGATCGCGTCAGTCCGGGTGGGTCAGCACGAGACGTACGACCGGGTCGTCGTCGAGCTCCGCAGCGGATCCAGCGCCCCACCGTGGCTTGCTCGCTACGTCGACCGGTTCACGACCCAGGGCGAAGGAGCGCCAGTCGCGCTACCCGGGGCCGGGAAGTTGCTGCTGACCGTACGCGGCCTCGTCATGCCGAGCCCGTCCGACCCGATCGTCAAGGGCAACCTCAACCAGGCCGCGGGCCACATCACCGGCATCCACGTCGACCCGTGGTTCGAGGGTCAGGCGCTCGTGATGATCGGCGTCGACCAGGTCCGCCCGTACCGCGTCTTCGTCCTCGACAGCCCGACCCGGATCGTCGTCGACATCCAGCGCTGACCTCGCCCCGCTGCCCCCGACGGGGACGTGCGTTGATAGGTTCGCGACATGCGCGTACTCGTTGCTGACAAGTTCGAACAGTCCGGCTTGGACGGACTCGCTGCCGCTGGATGCGAGGTTGACTTCCAACCATCCCTCGCCGACCAGGCCCTCGTGGATGCGGTCGCCTCCACCTCTCCAGACGTCCTCGTCGTCCGCTCGACCAAGGTGCCCGAGGCGGTGCTGTCGGCGGGTCCGTTGACGTTGGTCGTACGGGCTGGCGCCGGCTACAACACCATTGATGTGGCCGCAGCGTCGCGGCTGGGCATCTACGTCTCCAACTGCCCAGGCAAGAACTCCGTCGCAGTCGCGGAGCTGGCCATGGGCCTGATCTGCGCCCTCGATCGCCGGATCCCGGACCAGGTCGCCGCGCTGCGCGAGGGTCGTTGGGACAAGGGCACCTTCAGCAAGGGCGCACCGGGGCTGTACGGCCGTACGCTCGGCCTGCTCGGACTCGGCCAGATCGGCCGCGCCCTCGCCGCACGCGCCAAGGGCTTTGGCATGAAGGTGGTCGCCTGGTCGCGGTCGCTCACCCCCGAGCTCGCCGAGGAGCTGGGCGTCGAGTACGCCGCCACCCCGCTCGACGTGGCCACGGTTGCCGACGTGGTCAGCCTGCACGTCGCCTACAAGCCAGACACGAAGGGCCTTGTCAACGCGGAGTTCCTGGCAGCGATGAAGCCTGGCGCGATGGTGATCAACACCTCGCGCGGTGAGGTCGTCGACGAGGCAGCCCTCGCTGAGGCCGTCACCAGCAAGGGCATCCGTGTCGGACTCGATGTGTACGACGGTGAGCCGTCGGGAGCCTCGGGTGACTTCGCACCGGCGATCGTCGGGCTGCCAGGGGTGTACGGCACCCACCACGTCGGCGCGTCCACCGACCAGGCGCAGGAGGCCATCGCCACCGAGGCCGTCCGCATCGTCAAGGAGTTCAAGCAGACCGGCAAGGTGCCGAACGTGGTCAACTTGGCCGCCAAGTCAGACGCGACCCACTCCCTGATCGTGCGGCACATCGACCGGCCGGGGATCCTCGCGGCCACCCTCGCGGCAGTGCGGGAGGCCGGGATCAACGTGCAGGAGATGGAGAACGTCGTCTTCGAGGGCTCCGAGGCGGCCGTGGCGCGGATCAACCTGAGCGAGCCGCTCGCCGATGACGTGGTCGCCGCCCTCGGCAACCTCGACGGTGTCTTGGACGTGTCGCTGGTCGGCTTGTGATCGTCGTCACCCGGTTCCGGGTGCCGGTCGCTGACCGACCCCGGTTCGAGCTGACCGCCGCCCCTGCTCTGGCCCTGCTGGGGGCGAAGCC
>DAOOHL010000142.1:0-5660 GCA_035416185.1 Propionibacteriaceae bacterium
CCACGTCGCCGGAGGCCTCGTACACCACCCGCGGCACGATCACGCCAGCGTCACCCCAAGCGGCTGTCGCGGGATCGGGGCCGAGCACGATGTTGGGCACCACCCAGGGCACGATGCCGTCGTCCGTCTGCTCGACGGCCAGGTCGGACAGCCAGTTGTCGAGGAAGCCAGCAGCGTCGAACAGGTAGGCCGCGGTCGGGCTGAACACCTGGATGTCGCCGGTCCAGCCGAGGCGCTCGTCGCGCTGGGGGCAGTCGGTCGGTACATCGACGAAGTTGCCGCGCATCCCCCAGACCACGTTCTCGTGGAACCGGTCGAGCTCGGGGTTGGAACTGGCGAACGTTCCGGTCCGGCGCAGGTCGGAGCCGACCACGACGCCCACCACGTCGTCGGCTGTGAGCGTGTCGACGCCGGTGACCTCGGCGTAGCGGAAGCCATGGAACGTGAAACAGGGCTCCAGGACCGAGGGGCCCGCGGAGGGGTCGACCAGGTAGGTGTCGGTCGCCTTGGCCGTACGCAGCGGGCGGACGCCGAGCTGGTCGTGCTCCAGCACCTCGGCGTGTCGTACGGTCACCCGACCCGTCTGGGAAGCGACCTCGAGCCGCAGCCACCCGACGATGTTCTGGCCAAGATCGATCCGCCAGGCACCGTCGGGTCGCTGCTCGACGGAGACCGGACGCAGCTCGTCGGTGATGCGGACGGGCGGGCCGACCGGTGCCACCAGCGCGACCGCTGGGTCCAGCTCGACCTTCCGGACGGCCACCGCCTCACCGCGCACATGGGTCAGGTCGGTGGTCTGTCCGTCGTACAGCGTGTCGTCGAGGATTCCTGAGGCACACGACCGCCAGTCGGTCCCGGTGTGGAGGGTGAGCCTCGTCCCGTCAGCCAGGGTTACCTCCAGCTGGGCCAACCCAGCGACCACCGATCCGTAGATCTCGCGGCGCTTCTCAAAGCCGAACGGGCCCTGCCACCAGCCGCGACCCAGAGTGATCTCGAGGGTGTTGTCGCCGGTGCTGAGCAGGTCAGTGACGTCGTAGGTCTGGTAGCGCAGCCGCTCCTGGTACGAGGTCCACCCCGGCGCCAGCTCCACATCGCCGACGCGGACCCCGTTCAGGGTTGCCCGGTAGAGGCCCATGGCGGTGACGTACAGCCGCGCCGAGACGACGCCTTCAGGAACGGCGAACTCCCCCACCAGGGTCGGCGCCGGAGTCCCGGCGCTCGTCTGGTCGACCGGCGTGATGAAACGTCCGGTCCAATCCGCACGGTCGAGCAGTCCGGCTTCGATCCTCACCGGATCGCTCCACTCCCCCCAGTCGTCCCCGTCGAGAGCCCGGACCCGCAGGGTCGCCGAGTCCCGCGACTGCAACGGCTCCGACGGCCACGGCACCAGCACCTGGTCAGCGCTCGACACGACCCGATGCTCAACCTCGAGCCCGGGCCTGGCCACCTCAATCTCGTAGCCAGCCTGCACGAAGTCGTCGGAGGCCTCGTCGTAGCGCCACGACAGCCGGGGCGCGGCCGTACCGATCCCCAGCACGTCGCCTGGGTTGTGCTGCTCCACGCGCAGGGCGACGGGGATGGGCATGCGTTCCTCCTTGTAGTGGTGCCGTCCCGGTCGCGGGACGAGGGTCTACTGGCCAGAAAGGATTGCTTCAGCGGTGGCTACGTCGGTGACCAGTACGTTGATCCAGCCACCCACGACAGCAGCCTTGATGGCCGTGTGCTTGCGGGCTCCACCGGCGACGCCGACTCGTCGAGGAACAGCCTTGAGCGCCTCCGGGCTGATCCCGACGACACGGCGGTCGAGGTCAGACTCGACCGCGTGCCCGGTCGCATCGAAGAACCGCAGGCACACGTCACCGACAGCCCCCAACGACCGAAGCTCGTCGAGATCCTTGCCAGGCAGGGTGTTGCCGGACTCCCGCAGCAGCGGTGATGGCTCGAGGCTGCCGATACCGGCCAGCACCACGGTCAGGTCCCGCCATTGCTCGACCACACCGGCCACGTACGGCTCCGCCATCATGGCCTGGCCGAGGGCGGCCGACGAGACGACGCCCGGCGCAGCGAGAAAGTGCGCCTCAGCACCGGTCAGGTCGGCCAGTCGCTCGGTCAATCGGGTCGCCTGCACCTGCGCCTGCGGCACCCCGACTCCCCCAATCACCTGGGTGACTGAGTCGGCCACCGCCTTGGCCCTGGTGCTCATGACGTTGACCATCGCGAGCAGGGTGGCACTCCACGAGGAGATCCCGATCCGTTCGTGGCTGAGCAGCACGTCGTCGAGGTACGAGGCTGCCGCCGCGCCAACCGCGCTGATGATGCCGGCCTCGTCATCGGCTGCGGCGTCGGCCACCACCGCGTCGGCGAGCCCGAACGTGGCAACCAGGCGCTCCTCCAGCTCGGAATGCCCGCCGGGCGGTGGCACGACGGCCACCCGGACGATGCCGAGCTCGGTCGCTCGCTTGAGCAGCCGGGACACCTTCGCCTGGGAGACGTGGAGCTGCTCGGCGATCTGCGGCTGGTTGAGGTCGTTCTCGTAGTACATCCGCGCCACGCGCGTCATCAGGCGCAGCTGGCTGGCTGGCGGCTGGTTCTCAGTAACCACGGGAGACCCCTAGATGTGTCGCGAAGACGTTGTCGTGCCGAGTGTGGCAGGTCGCTCGCGCTCAGTGCAGCCCGAGCTGCTCTGCGGCGCGCCGTATGCCAGACGCCGGGCTCGACAGGACCGGAACGCTGACATCGGCCCCTTCGGCAGCTGAGACCATCGAGCCCTGCGCGAGCACGACGACGCTGGCGCCACGCGCGGCCAGAGCTCGGATCGACTCCTGCACCAGCCGGTCATGCGTCGCCCGGTCTCCTGCCACCACGGCGTCGAACGCACCGTCGACGACGACGGCATCGATCTCAGCATCCACGTTCGCGAGCAGCATCCGCTCACGGATCAGCGCGACGCTCGGGTCGAGCGTGGTCGACAGCGTGGCTACGACACCGATCCGGCCGCCGATCCGGGCAGCCTCGTCGGCCATCGCCTCGTCGATCCGCAGCACCGGAATGCCAGCCGCGGCGGCGATGTCGCCCGCAAGCCCAGAGACCGACGAGCAGGTGAGCACGACCGCCTCGGCCCCCGCCGCGACCCGCTCGTGCAGCGCTCGCCACGGACCGTCGGTCAGCGTCACGGAGCCGGGCGCGACCGAGGTCGACAGGGCGTACGGGCTGGCTGAAGTATCGGTGAGCAACGGTGCCTCCGCAGGGGTCTCGGCTGACGCTGCGTGAAGCCTATACATACACGCATGGATATGCAATGAATCGAATCAAGCAAGAGAGGCTGAGGCCGTCGTTCAGCCTCGCTAGCCCATGAAGCCAGGGGCACTTCCCGAGTCGGCCTCGTCTTCCCGTGAACCTCAGGACCGTGGGCCCCCACACCAGACGAGTGGCCCGGAACGACCTGGAGACGGGCCCTCAGATCTTTGCTTGCGCTGCAAACCGAGAAAGGCAAGGATGTTGACGTCGCCGACGACGTACGGTCGTCCGACTATCTGAGAGCGAGAACCCGTGCGTGCTGCTCGTCCTTTCGCCATCCTCCTGGCGTTTCTGCTCAGCCTGCTGAACCTCGCCGTCACGACGTCCGAAGCCTCGGCCACAGATGGCTACAACAGTGTCGGTGATGCCGTTATCACCGAGGCCCGCGACTCCCTGGGCTACTTGGTTCGAGTCAGCGCCGACGCCGAGTTCCTCCCGAGCGTCGGCGTCGTCGGCACCCCCGATCCCATCCTGGACTGGGGCGACGGTTTTCAGGAGACGCTCAACATTCACTCCACCGCCTGTGAGAACTACGAGGTCAGCTGCATCTGGGACACCGACACCATTGCCGGGGCCCACATCTACACCAAGAGCGGCAGCTACCACATCACCATGCGCTACTACACAGGCTTCGCGATCTGGTACGAGGCGACCTGGGAGGTGTACATCTCGCCCAGCATCGACACGCTCACGCTGACCACCGGCGGGGCGGGATTCGGGAAGATCACCTACTCACCTCCATCGCTGGCTGGCTACACGTCGTGCCCACCGGACTGCTCGCCCACCTGGTTCGACGGGGCGGTGGTCACCCTGAAGCCGGAGGCCAAGGTTGGCTCAGCCTTCCAGGGCTTCCGTGGCACCACCTGCGGCGGCACCCACAACGCGTGCCTGAACCCCTGTCTCGACCAGAACCCGTGCACCATCAAGCTCCCCCTGGTGCAGAACTGGACGCGCGGCATTCGGGCCGACTTTGTCCGTACGGACGTGACCAAGCCGGTGATCTTCTTCGCCGCCGCGACTGACGATGGTCGCGCCTACACGGCTGGCGCGTGGACCAATCAACCAGTCACCGTTGGCTACGGGTGCACCGACAGCGGGGCGGACTCGTCCGGAGTTGAGGTGAACACGGTCTTCGGAGCCACGATCCGAAGTGAGGGAGCCGACCAGAGCGTGACCAACACCGGCACCTGCGTCGACAAAGCTGGGAACAGCGCACTCCCTGTGACGTTCGGGCCGATCCGGATCGACAAGACCGCGCCCACGATCACCTGGTCCGGCAACGCTGGCACATACACCGCTGACCAGACCGTAGCGATCACGTGCACGGCGACCGACTCCCTCTCCGGGGTCGCGACCGACACCTGCCAGAACATCTCGGGCCCTGCCTACGAGTTCCTGCTCAGCCCAGGCCTGAACACGTACGCCGCGACGGCTACGGACAAGGCGGGCAACGCGATGGCCGCGCCGACCCAGACCAGCTTCACCGTCACGGTCAACGCGAGCGCGACGAACGCCGTGATCGCCCGACTCGTCACGGACCCAGGCGTTGCGGCGTCCCTGCAGGGGCAGTCGAGGTCGGTCGGGAGCGCGCCCAACCCAAACGCCAAGGCGGGCAAGGTGAAGGCCATGATCAACCACATCAATGCCCAGACCGGAAAGAGCATCACACCGGAGAACGCGGCGATCCTGATCACGTTGGCGAGGCTGATCTAGGTCGTGGCATCACCGGCGCCTCGGGCAAGATGGGCGCATGAAGCCTCGACGCGCGACCCTGGAAGGGGTGCTGTCCCAGCTCAGTGACACCCTGCCGCAGCTCGCCGACGAGACCTGCACGCGGATCTATCGAGACCTTGAGTCCTATGCGGGCGTCGACCGGGTCGCGCTGGAGTCATCAGTCGCCCGGAACCTCGGCATTGCTCTGGCTGCGCTCCGCGCTGGCGCTGCCCCCGCCCCGGAGAGCCTCGACGAGGCCACCCAGACCGCCCGTGAACGGCACGAGAAGCACGTGCCGGTCGAGGAGCTGATTCGGGCGTTCCGCGTCTCCATTGCACTGATCCACGAGACCTTCGTCGACCTGGGCCTGTCGCTCGGGCTTGGGGCGACCGACCTGATCGCTGGGTCCCGCGTGCTCTGGGCAGTGGGCGACTCGTTCACCACCCGGGTGGTGACGACGTATCACGCTCTCGACATCGAGGAGGCGCTTGCTGACGCCAGCCGCCGTACGGCTGCGGTTCGGGCCCTCCTGGCCGGCCAACTGCCCTCCGACCCGTCCGTGTACGCCCTGGACCCTCAGCGCAGCTACGCCGTCGTCCATTGCGCGATCCCTGCCGGCGCCAACGCCGAGTCGTTACGCATGGCTTTGG
>DAOOHL010000142.1:5670-7465 GCA_035416185.1 Propionibacteriaceae bacterium
CCGGGAGCCTCCCGGACGCCCCGGCCCTGATCGTGCTCGACAGCGACACCTGTCTGGGACTGGTCGCAACTCGCCCCCAGAACCCCACCGGCGGCGCAGCCGTGGGCTTGGGACCGTTCGTCCAGCTGGAGGAGATGCCGCGATCCGACCGGGCAGCCCGCGTGGCGCTGCGCATCGCCGTACGGCTGGGCCGCCCGGGCGTTCAGGGCACCCAGGAGTTGGGCTGGCGCCTCGCCGCGGCAGCGCGGCCCGATGTCTGGCGATCGTACGTCGACACCTTCCTGACCCCGCTGCATGACGAGGGTGGGTTCGAGAACGACATCCTGCTGGCGGTACGGGCCTGGCTCCACCATGGCCGGTCCATGCAGCGCGCCGCTGACGCCCTGACCGTGCACGTCAACACGGTGCGCTACCGGCTCGCCAAGTACGAGGAGCTGACCGGCTTCGACATGGACGACCCCGACGATGTGGTCGGCCTGACGTGGGCGCTGGAGCTCGGCGATCCCGACGTCGACCCGTTGTAGAGAACTACAACTACACGACGTAGGACTCTGTCCAACCGTCCGTGGCATTGGACGAATCAACGTCCTAGCGTGTCCCACAGGGCGACTTCCCTTGGAGAACCGGACGAAGGTGTGTGGTTCAGCCCAACGGACATGCCGCACCAACCATCAGGGACCAGAAAGGGCAAGGATGTCCAAAGTCATCGACGACATCGCCCCCGTACTGACCGATCTCCTGCGCGATGGCATGACCATCGCTGCTGGCGGCTTCGGGCTCTGCGGGATCCCCACCGACCTCATCAAGGTCGTGCGGGATTCAGGCGTCAAGAACCTCACCATCGTGTCGAACAACCTCGGCATCGACGGCAAGGGGTTGGGGCTGCTTCTTGAGAACAGCCAGATCAGCAAGGTGCTCGCCAGCTACGTCGGCGAGAACAAACTGTTCATGTCTCAGTACATCAACGGCGACATCGAGGTCGAGTTCGTGCCGCAGGGCACGCTGGCCGAGCGGATGCGCGCTGGCGGCTCAGGCATCGCGGGCTTCTACACCCGTACCGGCGTGGGCACCCTCATCGCCGAGGGCAAGCCGACGATGGACTTCGACGGCGAGACGTACGTGCTCGAGCGCGGCATCATCGCCGACATCGCTCTGGTGCACGCTCACACCGCTGACACCGACGGCAACCTGCTGTTCCGCCGGACTGCCCGCAACTTCAACCCGCTCGCCGCGATGTGTGGCCTGACGACGTTCGTCGAGGCCGAGAACATCGTCGAGCTCGGCGGCATCGATCCCGACGCCATCCACACCCCTGGTGTGTATGTGCATCACGTGTCGCAGGCCGTCTCCCCCACCGATATCGAGCAGCGCACCGTACGGCCCCGGCCGGCGACCACTGAGGAGGCCTGACATGTCCTGGACCCGTGACGAGATGGCCGCCATCGCGGCCTCCGAGCTCGCTGACGGCGACTACGTGAACCTGGGCATCGGCATGCCGACCCTGGTCGCCAACAACCTGCCCGAAGGTGTCCGTGTCGTGCTCCAGAGCGAGAACGGCATCCTGGGCATGGGCCCGTTCCCGTACGAGGGCGACGAGGACCCGGACCTGATCAACGCCGGCAAGCAGACGGTCACGCTCCTTCCGGGCGCTGTGATCTTCGACTCGGCGATGTCGTTCGGCATGATCCGTGGCGGCAAGATGGCCGCGGCCATCCTCGGCGCCATGCAGGTCTCGGGCGCCGGCGATCTCGCCAACTGGCAGATCCCCGGGAAGCTGGTCAAGGGCATGGGGGGC
>DAOOHL010000143.1:0-7463 GCA_035416185.1 Propionibacteriaceae bacterium
GATCCCGTCACCGTCGAGGTCCCATTCGTACGAGACGACCTCGCCAGCCCCCGGCTGCACCCCTCGTCGGTCGACTGCGCTGTCGGGCACGATGATCTGACCGTCGATGATCTCGTACGACGTCGACGCCGCGGTGGTCGAGCTACCCGGGAGGGAGCCCATCGACCTGGGTGCAGGGGATCACGAGCTCCGCTGAACAGGTGGCCGGGGCAACCCTTCATGATCGAGCGCCAACCCGGCCAGCTCGTCGATCACCGCCCGGTCTCCGTCGCGCCAGGCGCCAGCCGGATCGTCGCTCACCCTTGCCAGGGTGGAGAGCGGGAGAGTCGCCATGGCTCGGAGTGCGAACAGGTCAAGGTCAGCGTTCGAGTCGACGAAGCGGGCCCCGGCGGTGGCGTTCCGCGCGAACCGCAACCGCTTGGGCAGCCACAGCAGCAGCCACATCGCGACCGGCGCCGCGAAGACCACAACTCCGGTGACCATGGCCAGGTTCTCGATCGCGTGAACCTGCGCCTGCGCCGATGCCAGGATCTCGTCGACCCCCGTGGCCGCACCATCAAGTGGTCGGCGAAGGTCGCCACCCACTCCTGGCACACGCCCTGCCGCTACCGCAGCATCCTCCAGCCCGTTACGGATCTTGGTCGCCGATGCTGCCATGGCTCGGGCAGGGTCGGCGAGCACCATGACCGCACCACTCGCGGCACGGGAACCCAGCCACCAGACGATGGCCCACACGACCGTGAAATAGTCCGAAGCCACCTGGGTGGCGCGACGCCCAGGCTGGGCTGCATACAGCGTCATGCCAGATCCTCTCGGTCCGCGGCGTTCTCGTCCGGACGATACCGGCCCAACCTCGGACCAGCCAGGGACCGTGGAGATCAATGCACCAACCGCCACCTCCCATCGTCGGTCGGTGCGGCCAGTCCTCGCAGCTCGAGGATCGTGAGGGCCGCCACACACCTTCGTACCGGGACCCGAGCCTCGTAGGCGAGTTCGTCGACAGACATCGCAGAACGGGCCGGGAAAGCCTCGTGCACGGCCTTCTCCTCGGGCGTCAGCCCGTCCAACGGCAGCGGTGGCTCGCTGGGCCGTTCCGCTCCCGGCACCAGTGGCTCGACCGCTTCAAGGATGTGGTCGACACAGGTGACCAGCGCCGCCTCCCCGTTTCGAATCAGGAGGTTCGGCGTCTCTGACTGAGCCGAGGTCACAGCACCGGGAACCGCCAGCACCTGCCGTTGCAGCCCATGTGCCCAGGCAACGGTGTTGCGGGCACCACTTCGCAGCTGCGCCTCAACAACCACCGTCGCGCGGCCCATCGCTGCGATCAGCCGGTTGCGAGCCAGGAACCTGAGCCGCGATGGCGTCTGCCCCGGCGGGTTCTCCGAGACCAGGACGAATTCGTCACGGATCCGGCTCAGCAGGCCGAGGTTGCCGGCCGGGTAGAAGTCGTGCAGGCCGCCGGCCATCACTGCCACCGTCGCACCGCCAACGGCGAGTGCGCCTTGATGGGCCGCGGCATCGATGCCGTACGCGCCACCCGACAACACGGTCCAGCCCTTCTCCGCCACTCCGGCGGCGAGATCTGTGGTGACCACTTCCCCCACAGCTGTCGCCGCGCGCGACCCGACGATGGCGACAGACTTCTCCATCAGTCGGGAAAGGTTGCCTGATCCGGCCACCCACAGCCCGAGGGGACAACCGCCGGCGACTCCGCCGACCGCTCCCGACCAGGTCAGGTCGTCCAGGCCAGCGGGCCACTCAGGATCTCCAGGAACCACGAACCGCAGGCCATGGCGCTCCATGTCGTGCGCCATGATGCGGGGTCGATATCTGCGTGCCCGTTCGGCAAGAGCCGACTCCTTCGTCGTGCGAAGCAGAAAGTCCCAGACGTAGGCCGGACCGAACTGCGCGACCTCCTTCACCAGCTGTCCTGAGCCTGGCTCGACGACCGACGCGAGCGCCAGCCTCGCGTCGCGGTCACTGGTCTCGCTGTTCATGCCCGGCTCCGAGACTCGCCGCGTCGTAGACCGAGAGCTTCGGCCACGTGTCCCGGGGTGGGGATGTCGACGGCGTCCAGGTCAGCTAGCGTCCACGCGACCTTCAGCACCTTGTCGATCCCTCGGGCTGACAAGGTGCCACGCCGCGAAGCCTGGTCCAGGATCTCCGTACCGTCCGGGATCGGTTGATGACGCCGAAGGTAGGAGCCAGACACCTCGCCATTCGTCTTCCACCTCGTGCCGGCAAGTCGCCTCGACTGGCGATCTCTGGCCTCCTTCACCCTGGCCAAGACGACCGCCGACGGTTCACCTGGTGGCAGGTCACGAGCCAGGATGGACCTTGTCATGGGCGGCATCCGGTACTGCAGGTCGACCCGATCGAGCACCGGGCCGGAGATCTTGGCCGCGTACCGGCGGACTGTCATCGGCGTGCAGGTGCAGGTTGCCCCTGGCGTTGAGGCGTTGCCGCACGGGCAGGGGTTGGCCGCCATCACCAGCTGGAACTGCGCCGGATACCTCACCGGCCCCTCCGATCGGTTCAGGACGATCTCACCCTTCTCCAGCGGCACCCGAAGCGCCTCGATCACGGGGGTCGCGAACTCTGGCACTTCATCGAGGAAGAGCACACCTCGATGCGCCAGCGAGACAGCGCCCGGACGGGCCAATCGCGGGCCTCCACCGACGACCGAAGGCGCCGAAGCGGAGTGATGCGGAGCCGCGTACGGCGGTCTCAACACCAGGCGGTCGAGAACCTCACGCTCGGCGAGGGACCGAAGCGCGAGCACCTCCAGGGCCTCGGGCACAGTCAGCTCCGGCAGGATCGTGGGCAGCCGCTCAGCCAGCATCGTCTTCCCCACGCCAGGTGGCCCGTACATGAACAGGTGATGCCGCCCGGCCGCTGCCACCTCCAGCACGCGCTTCGCGTGATCCTGGCCGACCACGTCGACCAGATCCAGCGCGCGAGGCTGCTCTCCCGCAGCAGGCGCCACGGGCGCCTTCACGAGAACGGGTCTTCCCCTCAGCACGTCGACCACGTCACGAAGAGTCGAGACGCCCCAGATCGTGATGCCCTTGACCAGGTTGGCCTCGCCCAGCTGGCTGACTGGAACGATCGCCTGGTCGAACCCGTGGCCGACTGCCGCGAGCAGGGCCGCGAGGAGCCCGCGAACAGATCGGACCCGGCCATCGAGGCCCAGCTCGCCGAGCAGCACCGTACGCCGCAGCCGGTCGTCGGGAAACTGATGGTCCTGGTGAGTGCGCAGCACAGCGATCGCTACACCCAGGTCGTAGTGGGAGCCCGCCTTGGGCAAGGTGGCGGGAGTGAGGTTGATCGTGACGAGCTGGTCAGGCCAGCACA
This sequence comes from Propionibacteriaceae bacterium, assembly GCA_035416185.1. Classification (GTDB taxonomy): domain Bacteria; phylum Actinomycetota; class Actinomycetes; order Propionibacteriales; family Propionibacteriaceae; genus JBHAES01. Next base: position 3,355 of record DAOOHL010000143.1, read on the forward strand.
GGTTCAACGTCGACACCGCTGCCCGGCAACGGTGCTGGCTCTCCGACAGCGCCGCGTCAGGCAGCCCCACGAGCTGGGTGCGTGGATGGCCGCCACCAACCCAGGCCTCGATCTCGACCACATGACCCGTCAGCCCCATCAGGGCCACGGAGTGAACCGCAGTCACTGCGTCACTCCCTTGGCGTGACGCACCTCCAGCGGCCGCGACGGCCACAGGATCACGCCGATCGCGTCGATCCTGACCCGATCGCATCGAACATCGTGGGCCCGCAGCCACTCCAGCGACAGCGTCTGGAGTCGGTCGACCTTCGTTCGGGTCACCGCCTCAAGCGGACTCCCCCACCCCAGCCCGCGTCGGGTCTTCACCTCACAGAAGACGATCGTGCCCAAGGAACCCGGACCGGGCTGCAGCGCCACGAGGTCAAGCTCGCCGTGATGGCCGAACCGCCAGTTCCGGTCAAGGACGCGCCAACCAAGCCGCCGCACGTACGCCTCGGCCGCATCTTCGCCGATGACGCCGGTGGCCCTTCTTCGGTCCATGGCAGCTCCTCCTGTCGTGATGACAGGAGGTATGGGACGCGATGGTCGATCTGTGACAGAGATCCCTCGATCTGTGGACAACCTGGTCGTTGTCCACAGGGGTGAGGGCTACTTGCCTTCCGGCACCTGAAGCTCGGAATGCGCGATCTCCTCAATGGAGACATCGCGGAAGGTGAGCACCTTGGCAGACTTCACGAACCTCGCCGGACGGTACATGTCCCAGACCCAGGCGTCGCCCATGGAGACCTCGTAGTAGACGTCGCCACCCTCCGTACGGACCTTGAGGTCGACCGCGTTGCACAGGTAGAAGCGTCGTTCGGTCTCAACCGCGTAGGTGAAGATGCCGACGACGTCCTTGTACTCGCGGTACAGCGCGAGTTCGAGATCGCTCTCGTACTGCTCCAGGTCCTCTGTACTCATAGCGCCTTCACTCTAGTGGCCGATCCGCTCTGACCGTGCGTCGGACATTCTCGAACCGCATCCGATGGATCGGCGACGGCCCGTACGCATCGAGATGGCGCTGGTGGACAGGCGTGCAGTACCCCTTGTGCCGCTTGAGCTCGTAGCTTGGGTGGACCCCATCGAGCTCGTCCATCACCCGATCGCGGGTCACCTTGGCGATGATCGACGCTGCTGCGACGCAGGCCGCCACCTGGTCGCCCTTCCACATCGCCAGGCCGCCGACACCGAGACCATCCACCGGGAATCCGTCGGTAAGCACGAAAACCGGGTTCACCTCGAGCCGCCACAGGGCCCTTCGTAGTGCCTGCACGTTGGCCACATGCATGCCCAGGCGGTCGCACTCGTCCGGCTCGATCGACACGCACGCGACAGCAAGCGCCTTCGCCATGATCTCGTCGTAGAGCTCGTCACGCTGCTTGGCCGTGAGCAGCTTCGAGTCCCGCAATCCCGTGATCCGTCGCGACCGCGAGTCCGACAGCACAGCCGCCGCAGCGACCAACGGACCCGCGCAGGCGCCGCGCCCCGCCTCGTCAGCCCCGGCGACCGGAGCCAGCCCGGCTCGAGCCAAGGCCCGCTCGTACGAGTACAGGCCCCCGCCCGCACGTACGGTCACGGCCATGCTCAGCAGCCCCCTCCCTGGGGAGCTGGCGGAGGGTCGGGCATCGGAGCCGCGGCAGGGATCGCGGCGAAGGCGTCAGGGCTGGAGAAGGTGGTGAACCGGTCGAACGGGTAGGCCAGCAGCTTCGCTGGACCTTGGATGGAGTCGAGCGATGGGAAGGCGTTGTCGCCCTTCGCCCGGGCGCCGACGGTGTCGCACAGGTGGTAGCGCGAGTCAGCGCTGGCGTTGCGGTGGTCGCCGAGCACGAAGAACCGGCCCTCAGGGACAACGATGTCGAACGGCATCTCGGACGGCTTGATCAGCGTGCCGTCGGGTCCGCGGTAGAGGTACTGCGCCTCGTTCAACGCCACGCCGTTGACCGTGACGGCGCCTTGAGCGTCACAGCAGATCACCCGGTCTCCCGGCAGCCCGACCAGCCGCTTGATCAGGAACTGGTCACCGGAGGCAGGCAGGATGCCGATGAACTCGGCGACCCGCCGTACGGGGTTCGCAGGGGGCGCGGGCGGCAGCCAGTTGAGCCGGTCCTCGAACACCACGATGTCGCCGCGCTGGTAGGCCATCACCTTCACCACCAGCACCCGGTCGGACCGCTGGAGAGTGTTCTCCATCGACTGCGACGGGATGACGAACATCTGGGCGAGGAACGACTTGATCAGGGTCGCGATCACCAAGGCGATCACGACGATGAGCACCGTCTCCTTGACACCGACGACAAACCTGCGCAGCAAGGAACGCTGCGCAGGTGCTTTGCCTGGTTCGGTCATGGACGGTTCCGCCGCCCGTTCCGGGAGGCTCAGAAGTCCCGCTTCTCCTTGATCTTCGCAGCCTTGCCGCGGAGACCACGCAGGTAGTACAACTTCGCGCGGCGCACGTCACCACGACGCTCGACCTCGATGCGCTCGATGATCGGGGAATGTACGGGGAAGGTCCGCTCCACGCCGACACCGAAGCTCACCTTGCGCACGGTGAACGCGGCCTGGATGCCGCCACCGTTGCGAGCGATCACGTTGCCGGCGAACACCTGGACACGGGAGCGGTTGCCTTCGACGACCCGCACGTGAACCTTGACGGCGTCGCCGGGGCGGAAATCAGGGATGTCATCGCGCAGCGCCGCGGCGTTGAGTTCCTGGATGAGCTGGGTCATGATGGGTCTTCCTCGCCTGGTGCCACAGGTCACCTTCGTGGTTGTCAGTAGATGATGATCTCCGTACGCGAACGGTCCCCCCGTGGCAGGAGTCGCGGTACGAACAACAGCACCCCATCCTGCCACACCGGGCTGGATCCGAGCGAATCCCCTACTTGCCGTCGCCCTTGAACAGCGCCGTGATCAGGTCGCGGTTGAGGGCCGAGATCGACTCCAGCGGAATCTCCTTCGGGCAGACCGAGGCGCACTCGCCGATGTTGGTGCAGCCGCCGAAGCCCAGCTCGTCGTGCGCAGCAACCATCGACTTCACCCGGGTGTACCGCTCAGGCTGACCCTGGGGCAGCATGGCCAGATGGGTGATCTTGGCTGACGTGAAGAGCATCGCCGAGCTGTTCGGGCAGGCCGCCACGCAGGCGCCACAACCGATGCAGACGGCGTTGTCGAACGCCTTGTCAGCCTGACGCTTCGGCGCCGGGGTGGCGTGTGCGTCCGGTGCCGAACCAGTGTTGGCCGAGATGAAGCCGCCAGCCTGGATGATCTTGTCGAACGCGGTACGGTCGACAGCCAGGTCCTTGAGCACGGGGAACGAACCCGCCCGCCAGGGCTCCACCTCGATCGTCGCGCCGTCGGCGAAGTTGCGCATGTGCAGCTGACAGGTCGTCGTCGGCACGGGCGACGAGTACCGGCCGTGCGGAGCGCCGTTGATGACGACGCCACACATGCCACAGATGCCTTCACGGCAGTCGTGGTCGAACGCGACAGGATCCTCGTTCTCCATGGTGAGCTGCTCGTTGAGCAGGTCGAGCATCTCGAGGAAGCTCATGTCCTCCGACACGTCGTCGAGGTGGTACGTCTTGAACGCACCTTCGGCGGCCGTGTTCGCTTGCCGCCAGATCCGCAGGGTGATCTTCACTTGTAGCTCCTCTGCTTGAGCTCGATGGCCTGGTAGTCGAGGGGCTCCTTGTGGAGGACGGGCTTGCCTTCGCCGCCGTACTCCCACGCCGCCACGTACAGGAACTGGTCGTCGTGACGGAGTGCCTCGCCGTCCTCGGTCTGGCTTTCAGCCCGGAAGTGTCCGCCGCACGACTCGCGGCGGTGCAGGGCATCGATGCACATCAGCTCACCGAGCTCGAGGAAGTCAGCCACCCGACCAGCGCGCTCGAGAGCCTGGTTGAACTCCTCGTTGTGGCCGGTGACGCGTACGTTGGTCCAGTACTCCTTACGGAGCTCCCGGATCTTCTCGATCGCGAGCTGGAGGCCCTTCTCGGTGCGCTCCATGCCGCAGTACTCCCACATGATGTGGCCGAGCTCCTTGTGGAACGAGTCCACGGAGCGGTTGCCCTG
>DAOOHL010000144.1:0-7463 GCA_035416185.1 Propionibacteriaceae bacterium
GGTCAGCCTTCGCGCGAGGTGACCCCGGCCAACGCGACCTGGGCGATCGCTGACGGCTTCATCGACGGTATGACGGCGTCGACTCGCAGGCCTGCCTCGATGGCGTCGCGCGCGGGGATCCGGCCGACGGCCACGACCCGCACATCGTCGGGGGGCTGACCGAACAGCTCCTCGACCGCCTTGGCGACGCTGCGGGAGGTGACGACCAGGACCTCTGGCCAGCCATCAGCCATCACGTCGTCATGCTCCTTGGTCGGCGATGCGGTCTCCCGTGCATAGACCGGCAGTTCAAGGACCCGCCAGCCCAGATCAGCCAACCCGCGGGCGAGCTGTGGGGAGGCGTTCGTCGAGCCGGGCAGGATGGCGAGCGGCTGCGCCACAGCTGGATCGGCTGGCGGCCACAGGTCGAGCAGGTTGCCGACCGACGAGTCAAGGGACGGCAGCAGGTCGACGGTGACGGTTGCAGCGACCAGCGCGTTACCGGTCGGGGCTCCGAACGCCGCGACGGGAGTGTCTGCGAGCACGTCGGAGAGACTCGTCCCCCGCTGGTGCGCACGCTGATCGAGCAGCAGCACTGCCTCAGCGCTGTTGAACCCCACCCGGTCGGCTGTGGGGAGCAGGTCGAGGACCCGGTCGAGCTCGTCGACATTGGCTGGCGTCGTGTGAGTCAGGGTGACCACGACTGGCTCGCCACCTGCCGCGGTGATCGCTTCGGCAAACGCCTCCCCCGCCGCACCCAGCAGGCGCGGAATCATCACCCGCGGGCTACGGGAGTGGTACGTACGTTCCATGGACTGCTTCGGCAACGTGCCTGCACCCGCGGCCAGCAGGTCGCTGGCTACGGTGCTTCCCAGCCGTACGGCGGCCATCACGTCGCCCGCAGCGTCGTCGTCGGTATCGACGTCATCGAGCAGCGTGCTGCGAGTGCGCCGTAGATCGGCGGTCTGGTCCGGACCACACACCACGGCGGTCAGGACCAGCCGACTCCGCGGTTCGGCGGTGTCGTCCGGCCCGGTGAGCCTGGCCAGCCCGCCAAAGGGGGCCTTAGTGCCCGAGTCCAGCTGTTCCTGCAGGGAACGCTCCGCGAGCGAGGCCAGCCGCGTCGGCAGGTGGTCGATCCGTCGCAACGCACGTGCCAGGCCGGGCGCCACTCCGCTCGTGGGTACCTCGACGACGACCGTGCCCTGGCCGATCGTGGGGACCACCTGGGCCGGGTCGAGGATCTCGGTCACCCAGCCCTTCAGACCGAGGTCACCCAGCACCGGCAGGGCGATTACCGTGGCGTCGAGGTCGCCCTCCCTCAACCGCTCCAGCCGCGCCGAGACCGAGCCACGGATGCTGACGATGGTGAGGTCAGGGCGCACCTCTCGTACCTGCTGGCGACGCAACGGCGAACTGAGCCCCACTGTGGCGCCCGGCGGCAGGGTGGCGAGGGTCCAGCCCTCGCGCGCGCACAGCGCATCTCGAGGGTCGAGCCGCTTGAGGTAGGCACCGATCGTCAGGCCGGCCAACGGCTCTGACGGCAGGTCCTTCAGCATGTGCACCGACAGGTCGCAACGACCGTCCACGACGGCCTGTCGGAGCGCGTAGGTCATCAGGCGCCCGCCAGCGAACAGGGAAGGATCGCCTGCTTCGAGGGCACCGATCTCGACGATCTCGTAGCCCTGCCGCATGCCCGCCTTGACCAGCGCCTCCGCGACGGTGGTGGCCTGGATGAGCGCCAGCTCGGAGGCGCGTGACCCGATCCTGACCGGCTCGTCCAGGTTGAACTGGTTGACCTGGCCGTGCTGCTGGCTCACTGCGTCGAGCGCGTCAGCCCTGCTGACCCGGCTGCCCGGGCTGCCCGTACTGCCCCTGACGCGGCGCCTCCTGCTGCTGCGGCGGGGTCGCCGGCTGGTAGCCGAAGTGCTGGCCTGAGGCCTGCGGGTCGACGTTGGGGTTCTGCGTGTCCTGGATGCCTGAGCGGACGCCGTAGTTCGGGGTCTCGTAGTAGTAGGCCTCGGCCGACCCGACCGCCGGAGTGGCGCTGCTGCCTGCCGCGGCTGCCGGGGCGGCGTCGTCGAAGCTGATTGTCGGCGCCTGTCGTACGGCAGCGTCGTTCACCTCGAAGTAGGTGGCCCGCTCGAACTTGAACATGCCCGCCAGGATGCTCGTCGGGAACGACTCGATCCGGGTGTTGTAGTTGCGGACGTTGGCGTTGTAGTAGCGACGGCCGGCCGCGATGCGGTCCTCTGTGTCGGCCAGCTGCTTCTGCAGCTCAACGAAGTTGGCGTTGGCCTTGAGGTCCGGGTAGGCCTCGACGGTCACCAGCAGCTGGTGCACAGCTGCGGTGAGCTGCTCCTCCACCTGGGCCCGCTGCTCGCTCGCCTGCCCGGCGCCACCCATGCCTGCGGCCTGGTTGCGCAGTTTGATCACGTTCTCGAGGGTGCCCTGCTCGTGGCGGGCATAGCCCTTGACCGTCTGCACAAGGTTGGGGATCAGGTCATAACGTCGGTTCAGCTCCACGTCGACCTGGCGCCATGACTCCTCGACCATGTTGCGCATGCGCACCAGGGAGTTGTAGGCGCTGATCGTGTAGAGCACGAGGCCCGCCGCGATCACCAGCAGGATGATGAGGACGACCCACCCGTTCATCTGGTCTCCGTACGTCCGTCGGGCCACCTGCCCGGTCTGGGAGCTAGCGTAACGGGTCCGGTCGAACTCAGTGCTGTCGAGCAGCGTCGAGTTGCTCCTTGGTCAGGACGGCTCGCACCTCAAGGCCAACGTCGGCAAGCGGGTTACCCCCCGTTGGGCTGCGGTCGATGGCGCAGACGACGGTCTCGATGATCGCTCCGGCCTCCCGGAGGGCCCGGGTCGCGTCACGCACAGCACCGCCTGTGGTGATCACGTCCTCGATCAAGGTCACCCGACGACCGGCCACATCAGGGCCCTCGGCGAGCTTGCAGGTGCCGTACGTCTTGGCGCTCTTCCGTACGAACAGCGCCGGGATCCCGGTCCGGGCCGACACCATGGTGGCGATCGGCACCCCACCTAGTTCCAGCCCGCCTAGCAGCTCAGTTCCCTCAGGCAGAAGCCCGACCATCTGGGCGGCCACCCGATCCAGCAGAGCAGGCTGGGCCTCGAAGAGGTACTTGTCGAAGTACTCGGTCGCCTGCTGCCCGGAGCGCAGCGTGAACTGGCCGGTCAACCGACAGATGGCGTCGATGTCGGCGGCGAGTGTGGGATCGGTCTGGTCGGTCACGCCCGTCACCCTACTTCGTCCTACTTCTTCTTCGTGCTGGCCAGATGAGCGAAGCCGACGGACCGGTCGGGAGAGCGGAAGAGGTCCTGGCAGGTGGTCAGGGTCAGCAGCGCCTGGGTCGGCTTGACGTCTTTCTTGCCTGGTACGGGGTCGATCACCCACGTGTCGACGTCCTTGACGGTCAGCTTCGAGGGCGGCGTGTCGAGCACGTAGGTGTAGATGTAGTCGCGCGTCTCGATGACCACCTCGTCGCCAGCCTGCATCTCCAGCAGCCGGGCGAACGGCTCGCCATGGGTGATCCGGTGGCCAGCCAGGGCGAAGTTGCCGACCTGACCGGGGCGGGCGGTGTTCTCGTACCAGGCCACGCCCCTGGCCAGCGAGTAGTCGGAGGTGCCGACCAGGATGGGCTTCTCGTACGACGCCCCGAAGCGCGGGATCCGGATGAGCGCCATGGCCGAGTCGAGGGAGACCTTCGCGGGCTGGTCAGCCGGGACACCGGTGCTGCCAGCCGAGGGTGGGGCTGGCGCCGGTGTGGCGCCGCTGGGGGCAGCCGTGGGTGTCCCTTCGCTCTTCCATTGGTCACGCAGTGCGGAGGACTCCGTCCGGGCAGCCTCTTCGGCGGGGCCGTTGGTGCCGTAGTACTGGTAGCCGATCCAACCGAAGCCAGCGAGCCCGAGGCAGATGAGCAGGATCCCGATCGACGTGACGATCCCGGGACCCCGCCGCTTCCGTGGCTCGGCTGCGCGTCGCGGCGCGGCGGTGGTCTCTGCAGGGGCGTCGGCCTCAGCATCGGGCGTCACGGGCTCGGTCATGGGCACCATTGTGGCTGAGCCTGGACTGCTCCCCAACCAGGCGCTGAGAGAATCGCAGCATGCTCGTTCCTGACCGTGAGGTGCGCGGTGCCTTCTTCGTACGCGTGGGCGGCACCGACCAGTCGTTCGTCGACCCGGCCGACCCAACCCGCCTCGAGTTCGACTATGCGCAACGCATGGCGGACGTGATCGACACCATCGCCCCGGCCGGTGAGCGGATCCGGGTGGTGCACGTGGGCGGGGCGGGGATGAGCCTGCCGAGGTACGTCGCCGCCACCAGGCCGCGGTCGGCCCAGATCGTGCTGGAGCCCGATGCTGCGATGACCGAGGAGGTACGCCGGGTGCTGCCGCTGCCCCGACAGTCGGGGATCAAGGTGAGGCCGGTCGACGGTCGTACGGGCCTCGCGGCCATGCCAGCGGACTACTGCGACCTCGTCATCATCGATGCCTTCGCGGGTGCGCAGGTGCCAGCCGAGCTCTGCTCGACCGAGTGGTTCGCCGAGGTGGCTCGGGTGCTGGACGACGCAGGCACCGTGACCATGAACCTGACCGACCAGGCACCGTTCACCCATGCGCGCCGGGTCGTCGCGACCATGGCGGCCACCTTCCGACCCGTCGTCGTGGCTACTGAGCCGGCCACACTGAAGGGGAACCGGTTCGGCAACCTGATCGTGTCCGCCGGTGGCGCAGCGGTGGTTGGTGAGCTGGAGCGACGTGCCCGTACGGCCGCTTTCCCGTACCGCCTGTTGGCCGGGCAGACCCTCGAGCGGTGGATCGGTCCCGCTCTCCCGTTCACCGATGCCAACACCGAACCCTCGCCCCAGCCCGTCGGTGGTCCGATGACCTTCCGCTGAGGCGGTTGAGCGGGCTCCGTACGATCGAAGGCGTGAACTCGTACGCGCCGCCCCACATCGGCCGCCCGCCCCAGCAGGCGCCCGTGATGACGCAGCACGGGCCGTACGTCCCTCCGGTCAGCCACCCTCAGCCCCCCGCACCCCAGGGAACCAAGCGCACGATGCAGCGTCCCGTGGCGGTGGCGGCGGCGGCCTGCATGACGATCTCCGGCACGACGACATGGCTCGCGGGCCTCGGTCTCACGTGGCTGACGGCACGGTACGGACGGGAGAGCTTCAACACGGCCAACGCTGGCGAGTCGGCGCTGTACTACATCCTGCAGCGGTACGACGACCGCCTCACGGCGATCTGGCCACCGTTGATCGGGTTCCCGATCGCGGCCTTCCTGGTCGCGTTCCTGCTGCCGACCCGGAGCCGGAGCCCTCGGCGCGTGCACACGCTGCTCGGGATCGGCGCGTGCGCGTTCATCGCCTGGTGGTGGTGGGGAGTGTGGTGGGCGATGGCCGCACCGATCGCCTTCATCGCGCTCGCCGTGCTGCTGGTCTGGACGCCCGCAGCCAACCGCTGGTTCCGCGGCTGAGATCGGGCTGACAGAGGTTCCGGCGTGCTGAGGTTCCGACGGCCTGAGGTTCGGCTGCTCAGGTTCAGCGGCTGACGGTGCCGCGCTGCAAGGCCCAGTGCAGGGCGGCGAACAGGAAGGCCACGACCGCCCCGACGGCGGGCAGCATCAGAGCAGCCGAAGGCGAGAGCCGATCGATCAGCGGGCCCGCGATCGACGCGCCCGCCGCAACACCGACGACGACGCAGGTACCCATGGCAGTCATCACCGTCGACAGCGCTGACAGCGGAGCAGCCTGCTCAGCCAGCGCGAACGCCCCAATCAGGACCGGCGCGAGCGACAGCCCACTCACGAAGCACACCGCGGCCAGCGCGGCTGGCTGCACGGTCAGCGCGAACAAGGGCGTCACCAGGCACATGGCTGCCGCGCAGGTCACCACGCGCCGGCGCTGACCCCACATCGCAAGCACCCGTGAGGCAGACAAACCTGAGATGGCGCTGCCGATACCCATCGCCCCGTACACCAGGCCGATCAGGCCAGGCCTGGCCTGCTCGGTCATCAGCGCGGCAATGCCTGTCGACGACGACCCGAACACCACCCCGACGCCCGCGCAGACGAAGCCGAGCGGCACCAACGGCCCCCACCTCACCCTCACGTGGGCATCCTCATGGCCGCCCCCTGGTGGGAGCGCCGAGCGATGCAGAGCGAAGGCCAACGGCGCCACCAGGCCAAGGACCAGGGCGGCCACGAGACCGGCAGCCGGATGCAGCGCCGCGAGCGCAGCCACCGTGACAGGTCCCACCACGAAGACCGCCTCGTCGGCTGCGCCCTCGTACCCCATCGCTGTTGAGATGGCCTGCGCTCGGTCCGGCCGCGGCCTCGCCATCGCCGCCCACCGGGCGCGCGCCATGGACCCGACCTGGGGGCTGCCCATGCCCAACAGGAAGGCGACGGCCAGAAGCAGCCAGAAGGGAGTGGTCGGGCGGCAGAGCAGGATGAACGCGGCCAGGGCAGCCGACGACAACACCGTCGCCGCGATGCCGATGGGGCGCTGCCCGTACCGGTCGGAGAGCTTGCCCACCATCGGACCTCCGACCGCCCCACCCAGAGCCAACGTCGCGGTGAGGCTGCCTGCTGCGGCGAAGGAGCCAAGCTGGTCGTACGCGAAGAGGGTCACCCCGAGCGGCGCCAGCGCGGGTGGCAGGCGGCCGAGGAACCCGATCAGGACGAACGACCAGCCAGCGTCGCGCAGCAGCGGCACGAGCCGAGTGGGAGTCGACATGGGTGCCTTCCTGAGCGCTTCCCGGGACCGGCCGACGCTACCGCATCAGCCGGGGCTGGCGCGATCTGTCGTCAGCGAGGGTCGGAAGGCTCGTCGGGCCGGTCGCCCTGCTCCTTGTCCTTCAGCTCTTGCTCACGGCGCCGAAGGTCGGCCTCCCACTCGTCGAGCACCCGTTCGTGGCTCACGTTGAGTTCGCGGATCGAGGCCAGGAAGGTGGGGTCATCATCAGGGGCGATCGGCATCGGGCGCGGCCGTGGGCGAGGTGCGTCGACCTGACGCGTACGGCGCTCCGACAAGGGCCGACCGGCCACCAGGTAGACCACAGCACCGACGATCGGGAAGAACAGGATGAGCGCGACCCAGGCCCACTTCGGGGCACTGCGCAGCTGGGAGTCGGGGACCTGAACGCAGTCGATCAGCGCGTAGATCGTCAGAACGATCGACGCGATGACGGGCAAGTAGCGGATCATGTCGGCTCCGAGTGCTGGGTCGTACTGTCCAGCCTACCCGGCCGCGTCAGACGCAACCCAGGACCGCCGACAGCATTGGTACTGTGCCGCCTCGTGGGCATCATCACACGCGTGCTGGCGACGGCCAGTGACCTCATTCCCCGCTACGTCCAGATCGCACTCTGTGCCGTGCTGACGGCTCTGACCGGACTGCTGACCCCGTTCATCATCGCCCACGCCACCGACCGGGTGGTCGAGGCCGTCG
>DAOOHL010000145.1:0-7405 GCA_035416185.1 Propionibacteriaceae bacterium
CCCGATCCCCCCGAACAGGCACATCAGCACCGGCGCGAAGAACGCCATCGGCAGACCGACCACCCCAGCCGTCGTACCGACCACGAAGCCGCCCACAGCCTGGGCCACCGGCGTCGCTGACAGGAACATCCCCGATGCCGTCGCCACCGCCGTGGGGAGCAGCCGCTGGGCGAGGATGAGCCCGATCGTCGCGTACGTCGCCCACATCACCCCCATCAGCGCCTGCCCGATGAACAGCCCGACCACCGTTGGCGACAGCGCGAAGAGCAGGTACGCAGTCATCCCGCACGCCGCCCCCACACCGAGCGCACGGAACCAGCCGACCCGGCGCCCGATCCGGACGATGAACGCCATCAACGGCAGCTGCATCAACGGCTGCAAGCCGATGACGGCCCCGATGACGGCCGGCGAGGCGTGCAGGTTCTCGCGCATGTGGATCGGCAGATAGGCGTAGCGGGCAGGCTCCCCGGCGTAGACGAGGATGAACAGCCCGATAAAGCCCAGCAGCGGCAGCATCGACCGGAACGGGATCCGACCGAGGGGTACGCCTGTCGTCACACGTCGGCGCGTGACCCGCATCAGACCCATCGGAACGATCTGAGCCAGGATGCAGACGGCCGTGGCGACGAAGGTAGCGCGCAGTCCGACGTACGAGGCGAGCAGCGCGCCCATCGTGGGCCCGACGACCCAGCCCGCGGTGAGCGCCATCCGGACGAGTGCGGTGACGTCGTCGACCGGACCGCCCCGCTCAGCCAGCTTGTCGTGGACAGCGGCGAACAGCTGGGCGGAGGCGGCGCCGGCGAAGCCGAGGAGCAGGGCGCTGAGCAGGAACGGTACCCACCAGACGGTGGCCGCCGAGATCCCCAGCCAGCCCAGGCTGCCAAGCACGGCGGCGAGCCGGAAGAGGCCCAGCCGGCTGCCCGTACGGTCGGAGACAGTGCCCAGGACGAACCCGACGATCGGGGCGGTCAGGGAGGTCAGGTAGTAGAGGCCTGCGGTGGTCAGCGAGGCGCCCAGCTCGTCGACGAGGAAGGTGGCGATCTGCGGGGCTGCGGCCGCAATGCCGATGCCGGAGAGGAACTGGGCGAGGACCGCGCCCCTGTAGAGCGGGGTGGCGAGGATCAGCCTGACTACGGACTCGGGTGGTTCCGGGGCGCGCATGTCGGCCTCCACCGGTCGTCGTCGTTGGCTGAGGCTAGCGAAGGGGTCACGGGATGGGATCGAGGGTCACGCCTCGGACTGCTGGCTGGTCAGGGAGGGGACGCAGCGCATCGGTACACTCGCGAGCCAGCGGGGCGTCGCCTTGGCTACCCGTTCGGCAGCCTCCTGACGTCGGTCTCGTGCGCTCGCCCCGCGCGCCGACGGTCATGCGGGCAGGTCGGTGGAATCGGCCGGGTTGAGGGCGGCTCGAAGCGCCTCGGCGACCGCGGTTGCTCCTTGCGACGACATGATCGTGCCGGCGTGGTCGACACCCGGGATCAGCACCGGTTCTACTCCCCCGGCTCGGACGAGCTCGATCTGTTCGGGGCCGTAGGCGGGTGGAGAGTCCGCGCCGACGCTCCACTCCGCATGGAGGAACTGGATCGGCACTGAGACAGCGGCGTACGGGTTCGGGCCAAAGAAGCTGTCCCCCGCGTCACCGAGATGACGCGCGCGTACGCGGGCTGCACGGGTCACATCCGCTTCTCGAAGGCGAATCGGGGCCCTGGATCGGCTCCCAGAGCGATTGAGAAGCGGATGTGGACCGATTCGGCTTGCCGAGGTTCGTACCAACGAGCTCAGCGGCGCGCCGAAAGCCCGGCCCGGCGTCGAACTCCTCCAGCGATAGCCTCAACCAACTCCTGAGCAACGGTGCAACGGGGTGAGCGACGAGCACCGGCAAGCAGGGACCAACGCGTACCACTGAGGAGGACGCCATGCCGATCACCGTCGTGTTGGCCGATGGGTTCGACGACCAGGATGTCGAGCTGCTGACCAACGACCAGCCCTACGTCCTCGAGGATGTCTCCACGTCACTGCTGACCGGGGTCGCCGCTGAGCTGGAGATCGACGCCGACGGAGACGCGCAGGTGAGCGCCCGCATCGTGCGCGGCCACGGTGCCAAGGCAGATCCTCAGCCCGACGATGTGCTCCCGGAGCATCGCCAAGACGATGCAAAGGACGAACCAGCAGACGATGGTTCCGACTCGTCGGACGACGGTTCCGACCCGCCAGCCGACGAAGCCAGCGCTCAGCCTGCCAGCCGCCCCGCGAGGACTGCGTCGCCGACTCGGCCGGTGGAGGCGAAGGAGCGGCCCGCGGCGGATGCGAAGACACAGGGGGCGCGCACGGACCAAGAGTCAGTGCGAGACACGCCTCCCCTGGCCACGTTCGACGTCCCCGACGGCGCGACCCTCGTGCTGATCTACGACGAACGTGGCATCTCGGGAACCGTCCACACCGAACCGGTGATGTTCGGCTAGACGGCAGCCCAGGACCCTTCGACAAGCTCAGGGACCGAAGTTCCGAGACCCTTCGACAGCCCACCGACCGAAGTTCCGAGACCCTTCGACAGCCCACCGACCGAAGTTCCGAGGCCCTTCGCAAGCGCAGGACCCTGCGACAGGCCCAAGGACCGAACACCAAGACACCCAGGAACCGAAGGCCAGACACACCAGTGCCCCGCCTCAGGGCGGGGCACTGGCTCTCTGCTGACTGCGGCGCAAAGCGATGCGCCCCTGCGGATGACGACCAGCGGTCGCCAGGGCCGGCTACTTCTTGACCGCCTCCGTGGCTTCCGCCTTCACCTCGGCGACCACATTCTCGTTGGCCCCTCGCCGAGCCAGCGTGGTTGCGAGCGACGTGAGCTCCTTCTTCGCCTCCGAGGGCCGCCCCGCCATGCTGTGCAGGAGAGCCCGCTGCTCCACCAGGTCGCGGAACGCCAGGTTGGTGGTCTTGTCACCCTTGGCCTTGTGGGCCTTGAACGCTGGCTCGGTCATCGCGAGCGCAGCCTCGGGGTCGGCGTCGTGCGACTTCACGACCTCGTCGCCCTTGCGGCGGAAGAAGTCGTCGCCCACGCTCGCGGCCACGACCTGGGCGGCAGCCGAGCCGACCTCAGCCCCGCTGAACCGGTCGGCCGCCTCACGCAGGGTGTCGAGCCCCGCGTCGAGGTGCGGCGACATTGAGCCGCCCAGGGCCACCGTCAGACCCACCGGGTTGGTGAACCAGTCGGCAGCGAAGCGATCCTCCTCGCGGGTCTGAGGCACGCCCACCCGTACCGAGGCGACGTTGCTCACGGCCATGACAGCACCGTCGGTGTAGACGGCCTTGATCCGGTACGTTCCCGGGGCATCGAACACGAATCCCGACGACCCGAAGGTGAGCGGGACCTGCTCGGAGTACCGGTCCGGCCCCTGCGCCTCGGCCGAGGTCGCTGCGGGGGCGAGCACCCGTACCTCGGGATCCGACAACAGGCACATCACCGACGCGTAGTCGACCCAGGTGCCGTCGGGGCGGGAGACGATCACCGTGGTCGCGCCGTATCGCGGGTCGAGCCGGGCGTCGATCGGGATCGGGGTCGAGGTCGTGTTGCGCAGCCGGAGCTCCACCGACACGGGCTCCATCAGCGCGTAGAACGGCTTCGTCCGGACAAGCAGCTCGACCGGCTGGTCAGGTCCGGCCTCCAAAGCTGCGGCAGGAGGCGCCTCCAGGTGGCCGCCCGTACCCCAGTCGTCGCCGCCCATGATGACCGTCTTCCGGTCGCCGTGACGCATGTGGATGAGCTCCTCGTCGTCGAAGCGCATCCGGAAGTTGGCCCAGAAGGAGTTGGCGCCGTTGATCTCGTCGTACTTCCAGTCGTAGTTCATCCACGACAGCGAGCTCGAGCGGCCCTTGTTCCACGAGTGCAGCAGGTTCCAGGCGTGGCCGGCTTCGTGCACCCACACGTACAGGTACTTCCGCATCGCATCGTGCTGCGCCTGAGTGGTCGGGTTGGCGACGAGGTTGGTGAACCAGGAGTGGTTCCGCGCCACGGCGAAGCCCTGCCGGTCGGGGCGATCACCCGCGCCGCCGTTGGCCGCCGGGGCGTCGAACATGATGCCGCCCAGGGATGAGCTGTCGAAGCGGCCGACCTGGAGGCCCCACATGCGCCAGTTGGGCCAGCCAGAGGTGTAGCGACTGAACGCGGTCTCCATGGCGTCATGCAGTTCAGGGACGCTCCACGTCGAGAACCCGGGCGTTGAGTCGTCGACCACGCTACGGCCAGCGGTGTTGAGGGTGACGTCCACGCCAGCCTCGCGATAAGCCGTCTGGATGGTGAGCGTGCGGTTGGAGATGTCAGCCGGGCGATTGTTGTGCTGATGGGTGCCGTACGAAGGGGCGTCGGGGGTGACATCAGCGCTGGCGCAGTAGTCGACTTCCAGCTCGAGCGTACGGAACGAGTCACTCTGGTAGGTGGTGGCGTACGTCTGGTTCACTCCACCGGAGAACGTGACCGCCGCTGTTGTCGTACCCCAGGTCGACCAGCTGACCACGATGCGCACGTTCGTCGCCGGCCGGGAGCCGGAGAAGAACCGTACGGCGCCCGCGATGACGGCCGAACAACGCCCCCAGCTAACCGACGGGTTGTCGACGATCCACGAATGGGAGTACGTCGTGCTGCTGGGGAATGGCCAGAGGCGCCGCATGAAGTGGTCACCGGAGACCCTGTTCATCACAGGCGAGTCAGCGGAGTAGCGGGCGTCGACATCGATCCGGAGCTCAATGCTCTCCGCCCGCAGGACGTTGGTGAGGCCGGTCGCGCCGCCCGAGTAGCGTCCGCTGATCGCGGTGCGCCGGAAGCAGCGCCAGTCGAGGATCCGATCCGGCTCGACCGGCTTGAAGGGGATCGTCGGGTCGAGCGGCCTGGGTTGCGGCAGCGGCCAGCGGATTGGGCCGTCGTCCGGGCCGGGGAACGGGCCGGGCTCGGGCAGCGGGAAGGGTACGGGGCGGTCGAGGTCGTACGGGGTGGCGTCGTTGCAGCCGCAGTCGGACATGGGGGCTCCTTGAGTCGGGGCGCAGGTGCGCTGACAGTAAGGAGGTGCCGAGTGTGCGGCTGATACCTATCCGAGCAACTTCTCCATGAACTCGGAAGCGTTGCCGAGAGTGCCGTAGCCGCGGAAGCACAGGATGTCGACCACCGCCTGCTCCTTCGTGATGGTGGTCGTCGCTCCCAGCGGTGGGCACTTCTTGACGAGTTGCTCGTTTGCGCGCGCGGTGAGCGCCTGCTGGCTCGCTTGCGAGAGGGTCCAGCCGAGCGGGGCAGCAACGCTTGGATGCGTTGCGGGAAAGACCACGAACGTACGGGGCCTGGGAACGATCGCGGCCAGATCTGCGGGAGGCTGGACCGACCACGGCGTCTGCGCGGTGATGGTGGAGGCGCGTGGCTGGCCTGTTGGAACACTAGGGCTCAGGCACGCGCGGCGGAAGGGGCGAACCCGTCAGTCGGCTGGATCCCCTATCGTCAGCACCCGGCTGCACCTGGCCACGACCAATGGGTCGTGGGTCAACACGATCACCGGACGTTCGTCGACGCGCGACCAGATGTCGTCCATCAGCGCGGAGGCGGTGTCACGGTCGAGGTGCTCGGTGGGTTCATCAAGGATCAGCACATCCGGGGCACCGACGAGCAGTCTCGACAGGGCTAGCCGCCGGGCCTCGCCACCCGAGAGGGTTGCGCCCAGCTCGCCGACGACTCTGGCAGGGTCCAGTGATAATCCCGCTGCGGCAAGGGCCTTCTCCACCTGGGCAGCGGTGGCGTCCTTGTCGCCGATCCGTACGTTCTCCGCCACCGACGTCGCGAAGATGTGGGCGTCCTGGGCCAGGTAGCCGACCCGTCCGGTCACGGTCACCTCGCCGGAGACGGGCGGGATGAGGCCGAGCAGGGTGGCCGCCACCGTCGTCTTGCCTGATCCAGAGGGCCCGACGATCGCGAGGGCTTCGCCGGGGCGTACGGAAAGGTCGAGGCCGCTCGCCACGACCGGGTGCCCGGGCCACCCGACAGCGAGGTTGGTGGCACCAACAGACGGGGACGACGGGTGGCTGTTCGAGACCTCTTCGGTGGGCACCGCTGTCCCGTACGGGGCATCTCCCCTGCCGACGGGCGGTTCGTCGAGCACGGCGATCACCCGGACCAGCGCTGCTCTCGCCCTGGTCAAGGTCTGCGCAGCCTGTGCGAGCCCGGACATGGCTTCGTGGAGGGCGAGCGGGGTCAGCACCAGCACCGCCAGCAGCCTCGGGGCGATCTCGCCAGCCTCCACTGCGCGCGCGCCGAACCAGAGCGCCGCCAACACGGCGACGCCGGCGGCCATCACCTGCAGACCGGCGGCTGCGGCCCGTACCCCTGTCGCCCTGGCTTCGGCTTCGCGCAGCTTCGTGTCGGTGAGCCCGATCCTCTTCAGTGTGGCGGCGTCAGCGTCGTACGCCACCAGGTCAACGGCTGTCCGGGAGACCTCCCGTACCTGATCTGCGAGCTGACCACGCAGGGGTACGGTCGCCGCGTCGGCTTCGGTCGATGCCCGCTGCGCCCAGGCGGGCAGCACCAGCCCGGCCACAACGGCCGACAACAACAGGGCCGTGGCGGTCGCGGGCGAGAACCGGGCGAGCATGACAGAGGTGCCACCGGTGACGACGACGGCGGCGGCGAAGGGGAGGACGACCCGAACGACCACATCCTGGACGGCCTCGACGTCGGCGACGACTCTGACCAGCAGGTCGCCCTTGCGTCGGCCGAGGAGGGTGGTACGGGCAAGAGTCCCGTAGGTACGGAGCCGAAGCGCTGACTGCATCCGCAGAGCAAGGTCATGTCCGATGAGCCGTTCGACATAGCGGAGCACCCCACGGGACAGCCCGAAGAAACGCACCCCGACGGCCGCGACCGCGAGGTCCAGGAACGGGGGATGCTCGGCTGCTTTGGAGATCAGCCACGCGGAAACGCCGATCAGCGCCACCGCCGCACCGCTGGCGAGGGCGGCGAGGAGCACTGTCAACGCCAGCCGCCAGCGGCCCCACGGGACATCGTCGAGCAGCTCGACGACCAGCCTTGGCCAGGTTCTCATGCGGACCCAGATCTGGGGTTATCCGACATCCCGTCACCCTGTGCAGGCACCGGCCCTTCGACAGGCTGAGGGACCGAATCCAACCCGACAGCCCGCTGCTCTTCGACAAGTCCAGTCGCCAGCCCTTCGACAAGTTCAGGGACCGAGACTGACCCGACGGCTCCCCGCCCTTCGACAAGCTCAGGGACCGAGTCTGAGCCGACCGCTCCCCGCCCTCGCTCAGCTCCAGGGACAGCCCGTTCGACAGGTTCCCGCGCCGAGTCCGAGCCCGGGGCTGACATCTGGACCACCCGGTCTGCGGCTGCCAGGACGGCCGGGCGGTGGGAGACGAC
>DAOOHL010000146.1:0-7324 GCA_035416185.1 Propionibacteriaceae bacterium
GGGCGCCGACCAGCAGCACCAGACCTGACAGGGCGCCGATCGCCATGATCACCGCCGACACCAGCGTCAGCTGCTTGGCCCACCGGGTGACCGGCACAACCATCACGCAGGAGAGCGTGAGCGCGGTCAGCACCATCGCGTCGACCAGGCCGAACAGTCCCGTCGTCCCCCGCATCACCGTCGTCACTGGGGCGGTACGAGCCTCGATCACGAACCGCACAATGGTCGCTCCACATTGGAAGAGCACCACCAGGAGTGCGACGATCGCGGCCGGCTCGCGGAACCGCTTGAGCCGGTCGATCATGAGTACTCCGGACCGACCTGCTGCTTGACCGCCTCGACGAGCTGTTTGATCTGTTCTGCAGCGGCCATCGGACACACGAGCACCACGTTGCCGCTGGTCACGACCACCGTGTCAGACAGGCCGACCACCGCGACGATGGTGCCCTCGGGGCCGCGGTTCACGACCAGGTTGCCCTCGCTCGCAACCGACACCACGGAACCCTCGACCGCGTTCCCGTCGGCCTGTGGCAGATGGGGCGCGAGGGCCGGGAAGCCGCCGACGTCGTACCACTCGATCGGCAGCCGGACCGCGACGACATGAGCCGACCCGCGCCCCTGCGAGACCGGCTCCATTACGGCGAAGTCGACCGAGTTCTTCGGCAGTGTCGGGTAGAGCTCCGCGATGCGGTCCGGGTGCTGTGCCAGCTCGGTCACGCCAGCCAGGGTCTCCGGCTGCAGCACCTCGAGCTGCTCAAGCAGGGTGGCAGCCCGCCAGACGAACATGCCGGAGTTCCACCAGTACTCGCCCGAGTCCACGTACGACTGGGCGGTGGCCGCGTCCGGCTTCTCGCGGAACTCGCTGACGTCGTACGTCTCTGCCAGCCCGGCCACCTTGTCGCCACGGTGCAGGTAGCCGAAGCCCGTGTGCGGCCCGGTCGGGACGACGCCGAAGGTGACCATGGCGCTCGGGTCCCGTTCGACCGCCGTGAACGCCTCGTCGAGCGCCTCCTGGAACGCGTCGATGGGGCGGATGATGTGATCGGCCGTGAGCGTGGCGACGATGGCGTCGGGATCGCGCCTGACCAGAACGGCAGCTGGCCACGCGACGGCGTTCAGGGAGTCGCGGCCGACCGGTTCGCCCAGGAGGTTCTCGGCCGGCAGCTCGGGCAGTTCGGCTGCGACCACGTCCATGTACGCCGCACCTGCGCAGACCAGGATGTTCGCGTCAGGCACCGCACCGGCCACCCGCTCGTACGCGATCCGGAGCAGGGAGGTGTCATCGACCAGATGCAGCAGCTGCTTGGGCATCCCCTGTCGCGACAGTGGCCAGAGCCTGGTGCCGGCCCCGCCGGCCATGATGACGACGTAACGCATGGCCGTCACCCTAGTGCCACGGCGCGCTCCGCCTCGGCGATGCGGCCCGCGTCTCCCTGCCCGGCTACGATCACGGCCGAGCCACCGCCCAGGACCGGGGCCACCAGGCCGTCGAGCACCGCTGCTGGATCGGTCGCTCGGAGCAGCCTGCGGCCGGTCTCGCCGGTGAGTGACGCGAGGTCCCCGTACGACAGGTCCTCCCACGCGGGATCACCCGCGCTGTGGGGGAACGTGAGGCCCACGTCTGGTTGCGATAACACGTCGGCGAAGTCGATCACGGGAGCGGGCGGGTGCAATGGCAGCCCGAGGGGATGGAGCGAGCACGCCACCACGGTCAGCCAGGTCGGTGGAATCACAGCCCAGACGTTGTCCGGCCCCGTCACCGCCACCAATGAGCCCGGAGTCGGATCCACGACCACATGGGCGCCCATCTGCCACCCGGCCATCACCGCCACCAGCCCCGCCCAGTGACCCGGCCGCTCCGCCACCACCGGCACGGCCAGCTGCTCCCCCGGTCCCAGCTCCAGCTCGTCGAGCAGATGGCAAGTCTTGTCGACCCAGTTGGCGAAACTGACCGCAGACAGCTCAATGCGCTCGTTGCGGTCGAGGTCGTAGTAGGTCAGCAGCGGCTGGGCTCCCGCCGTCCGGACGCGGTGCCGCAGTGCGTCAACAATGTCGACCATCACCACTCCTAGCGAGCCACGCAGATGGTGGTGGGATCGATAGGTGCGTTCTCCGACGGGTCGACCGTCGGCGCCGCCGATGAGGCGGGGCGTGAGCTGCTCCTCGTCGACGTCGGAGCAGCGGTGGTGCGCGTCGGGGTGGTCGACCTGCTGGTCGATGAGCTGGCCGGCTTGCTCGACGAGGCTGCCGCCGTCGTCCGGGACGGCGTGGGCGTGGGCTTGTCGAGGGCTTCTGACGCGGCGATCGTGTCCTTGACGGTCTGGCGGATCAGCGCCCAGTTCGGAGTGCCGGGATAGATCAGCGGCGGAGTGAACGACACGCTGGTGGTGTCGAGCTGGCGCGTCTTGAGCGCGAGCTCAGCGAGGCGGTTGATCTCGGACGACGGCACGTCGGTGACCAGCCCCTTCTCGGTCGCGCTGGCCAGTTGGCCGAACTTGGTGGCCACCGTGAACGGGTCGAGCTGGTTCAGCATCGCGTTGAGCACGCACCGTTGCCGCACCATCCGCTCGTAGTCGCTCGACTGGTAGCGGGAACGCGCGATGCCCAGCGCCAGGTTCCCGTCCATCAACAGGTCCTTCTTGGGCTCGATCCACAGGTAGCCCCCATTCGGGCCGCCCCCGATCGGCGTGCGCTTGTTGAGGTCGATGCGTACGCCGCCGACCGCATCCACCAGCGACACGAACCCTTGCATGTCGACCATGGCGAAGTAGTTGAGCTTGAGCCCCAGCACCTCCTCGACGGCCTCACGGGTGGCCTGCACACCGGGCAGCTTCACGCCCGGATACAGCGCCTTGTGCTCCTCGCCGAGGGTGTAGATGGCGTTGAGCAGGCATTCGTGGGTGGGGCAGCCGTACCCCTTGGGGTAGAGCTTCTTCAGCGGTGAGTAGTCAGGGAAGGGGACGTCCTCCATGTTGCGGGGCAGCCCGAAGAGCACCGTACGGCCGGTCGTCGCGTCGATGCTCGCGACCATGATCGTGTCGGCGCGCGTGCCCTCCCGGTCGTCGCCGGAGTCGGCGCCGATCAGCAGCACATTGATCCGACCAGCATTCGACTTCGACTCGCCACCACCGGCGAACACGGTCGAGACGAGGCTGCCCGACGACCGCATCGCGGCTGCTGCCGTCCAGGTGCCGAAGGTCAGACTGGCCACGAGGACCCCGGCGATCAGGCTGAACACCGCTCCCCGACCGCCGCCCATCGACCCAGGTCGCGCCGTGGCCCAGGCGTTGACGAGCATCAGCACCCACACCAGACCAACGCCCAGCAGGATGAACGACCCGAGCCAGAGCACCCAGCCGGTGGTCATGACGGTGACGAGCAGCCCACGAGCCACCAGCGCGAGCAACCCCGTCAGAACCGCCAGAGCGAGCAGCCCGAGCCACATCCGCAACCCGATCCGTCCCAACCGGCGGTTACCGGCGGCGATCTGGGCCGAACCGGGAACAACCAGCGACATGGCCAGAAGCGACAGCCCACGCCGGAACTTCACGGCACGACTTCGAGACTCCACCGACACCGGCGGCCGTGTCGACGACGCGGCGGCTGTCACACGACCTCCCAGGATTGTTGGACAGGGACCGGTAAGCCAGTATTCCCCGCGCTTCCGCCTCACCCAACCCGCCACGCTGATGCGTCGCCCACCCGCCACGCTGATGCGTCGCCACCCGCCACGGTGATGAGTAAGGAAGGAAGACCTAGCGCGCGGTCGCTCCCCGTACCGTCGCGCCCTTCGCCCGAGCGGCGTCGCGCAGGTCAGTCTGGAACGCCACCATCCGGTCCAGCAGCGCAGGATCGGCGGCCGCGAGGATCCGTACGGCCAACAGCCCGGCGTTGCGGGCATTCCCGATGGCGACCGTCGCCACCGGCACCCCGGCCGGCATCTGCACGATCGACAGCAGCGAGTCCATCCCGTCGAGGTATTTCAGGGCGACCGGGACGCCGATCACCGGCAGCGGCGTCAGGGCAGCCAGCATCCCCGGCAGGTGCGCCGCTCCGCCCGCCCCAGCGATGATCACCCTGAGGCCGCGGGTGTGAGCCTCCCTGCCGTACGCCAGCATCTCGTCAGGCATCCGGTGGGCCGAGACGACGTCTGCCTCGTACGGGACCCCGAACTCGTCACATGCCTGAGCTGCGGCCTGCATCGTTGGCCAGTCGGAGTCCGACCCCATCACGATCCCCACCAGCGGGTTCACCGTGGTCATGCGTCGCCACCTCTCAGATACTCGGCCCCGTCCCGGGCACGCCTGCGAACGTCGTCGAGATCATCCCCGTACGCCGTCACGTGACCCACCTTGCGACCAGGGACGACCGACTTCCCGTACAGCTGCACCTTGAGCGATGGGTCACGCGCGAGCACTTCATCGAGTCCAGCCACGAGGTCCGTACGGGCCCCGCCCAGCACGTTGCGCATCACCGTCCAGGCCGCGCGGGTGGTCGGCAGACCCAGCGGCATGTCGCAGACAGCGCGCAGATGGTTCTCGAACTGGGATGTGTGGGCGCCGTCGATGGTCCAGTGCCCCGTGTTGTGCGGCCGCATCGCCAACTCGTTGACCACGATCCGACCATCCGGATGCTCCATCAGCTCGACGGCCAGGATGCCCGTGACGTCCAGCTCAGCCGCGATCTCGAGGGCGAGGCGCTGGCACTCGACGGCTTGTGCCTCGGTCAACCCTGGGGCGGGCGTGGTGGTCTCGACACAGATCCCGGCCACCTGCACCGACTCGGAGATCGGGTACGCGACCGCCTGGCCATGGGGTGACCGCGCGACGATCGCCGACAGCTCCCGAACGAACGGGACGTACTCCTCGGCGAGGATCTGGACGACCGGCTGCGTGGCGTCCGGACCCGCCGCTTGACGCTCGGTCGGGCCCTGCGCACGGGTCAGGGCCTCGAACGGCTCGTGGCACCCGTCGTGGTCATCGACCTTCCACACTCCCTTGCCGTCGTAGCCACCCCGGCTGGTCTTGGCGATCACGGGCCAGCCGACCTCGTCACCGAAAGCCGCCAGGTCAGCCGGGGTCGCCACCACCCGGTGCCGGGGAGCGTGGGCACCGTGGCTGGCCAGCCGCTCCCGCATCACAGCCTTGTCCTGGGCATGGACCAGAGCGGTAGGCCCGGGCCGTACGGGGATCCCCGACGCCACCAGCGACTCCAGGATCGGGGTCGGCACGTGCTCGTGGTCGAAGGTGACCACATCGACCCCCTGCGCGAAGGCCAACAGGGTGGCGGCGTCGGTGTAGTCGCCGACGACCACGTCACGCACCACCTGAGCCGCCGACACGTCAGGGCCCTCAGCGAGCAGCGACACCCGTAGCCCGAGCCCGATCGAGGCAGCATGCATCATCCGGGCCAGCTGCCCACCACCCACGATGCCCACAGTCGTCACGACCCCGAGCCTAACGGCGAAAAGCCGGCTGCCATGATGAGCACCATGACCGCACACATCATCGCGGCCGGTGGTGGCGGATTCTCGATGTCACCGATGGGCCAGCCGACCGCCTTGGACCGCTACCTGCTGGAGCTCTCAGGTGTGGGTTCGCCGCGGGTCTGCTTCATCCCGACGGCGTCCGCCGACGACCCTGGCTACATCAACCGGTTCCTGGTGGCGTACGGCACCCTCGGCGTCCGACCGCAGGTGCTGACCCTGTGGGAGGGCGCGAAGCGCTCGGTGCAGCTCCTGGCCGAAGCCGACATCGTCGTCGTCGGCGGCGGCTCGACGGTCAACCTGGTTGCGCTGTGGCAGGCCCACGGGGTCGACGAGGTGATCCGCCGTCTCGCGACGACCGACGACAAGGTGCTGTTCGGCATCTCCGCTGGCGCTTGCGCGTGGCATGAGGCGTGCATCACTGACTCCTTCGGCGGGACGGACGCGTGGCGCGGCGGCGTGGGTCTGGTGCCGGGCTCGTTCTGCCCGCACTACGACGGAGAGGCCGAACGGGCTCCG
Source organism: Propionibacteriaceae bacterium (assembly GCA_035416185.1). Lineage (GTDB taxonomy): Bacteria > Actinomycetota > Actinomycetes > Propionibacteriales > Propionibacteriaceae > JBHAES01. The sequence goes on from DAOOHL010000146.1 coordinate 6,005, forward strand.
GTCTACATCGAGGCGGTCGCTTCCGGGCTGGTGCCTGGCGGGTACGCGGCCGACGATGGCGCGGCGATCCACTACACCGACGGGAAGCCGTACGCCTTCATCACCGAACGGCGTGGGGCTCAGGTGTTCAAGGTCAACCAGTCGGTCGAGCCCAGCTCCTCGGGGATCCTGGTCGAGCCGCAGCTGATGACAGCCCTGTAGCCCCGACCCCGGGGTCGCTCAGCGCTGCTTGAAGATCAGCGTGCGCTGCACCGCGAAGTTGACCGTCGTGGCGACCCCTTGGGCGATCACGAAGCCCACCACCTGCGCCACGCGGAGCCCGTACGCCTGCGCCAACGGCGGGTAGAGCACGGCGAACAGGCCCACTTGCAGCACGAAAGTGGTCGCGTACAGGCCGACGACGGCCACGAAGGCGCGGCGTGACCCCTCCGCCTGGAAGGTCCAGCGGCGGTTGATCAGGTAGGCCGTGGTGGTGCCAGCCACGAACGAGATCGCCTTGGCCGGGGCGTGGCTGAGGCCGAGCGCCATGCCGACGACGAGGAGTCCGAAGTCGACGAGCGCTGACAGGCCGCCGGTAAGGATGAACCGCAGCAACTGGGTACGGAGCGGCAGCGGGCGGGATGCAGGCGTCGAGCCGTCAGTTGTCGGCGCGTCGGTCACGGCCCTCATTCTCAGAGAACAACAGCTCCGTCATCCGAAGATGCACCTGCTCCACATCGGGGATGTCGACCAGGCTGAGCGGCTCGTCGGCCGCTGTGGTCATGGTCAAGGTGCCGCAGCCGAGCATCCGGTCGAGGAACGACCGTTCGTACGTCACGTTGTTGATCCGCACCAGCGGCAGGTCATGACCGCGTGTGGTCAGGATGCCCCGCCGGGTGATCAGGCGCCGGTTCGTGATCGTGTACGTCGTGGTCAGCCATCGCGCGAACGGGGCCAGGCACCAGATGAGGAAGACCAGCACTGCGATGACGACGATGGCGATCGTGCCAGCGGTGCGGTACTCCGGCGGGATCGCTGGCCTGCCCAGCGCGATCCCCGCCCCGGTCGCGAAGCAGAGCAGCACGAAGAGGATCCCGGGCCACAGCACCTCTTTCCAGTGCGTCCGGGTCTCGACGACGATCCGCTCGCCCTCACCGAGGAGCTTCTTCGACAGTGCCATGGTCACAGTGTGGCGCACCCACAGCGGGGACGCCTGCGACGACACCTACCCCGGCCAGGCTCACCGACCCAGGCGCGCGACGAGCGCGCCGTCCACCTGCTCGCCCCTCGACGAACCCCACGCCGCGGTAGAGGGCCGCGGCCCGATGGTTGTCGGGCCCG
>DAOOHL010000147.1:0-7221 GCA_035416185.1 Propionibacteriaceae bacterium
CAACCGCCACCCCGGCCTCGGCGAACGCACGGCCCAGGTTGGCCAGGCCGCTCTTGTCGTACACCGACACCAGCGCGCGCCGGATCGGGATGCGGGACTCGGTCATGGGGTTTCCTCCGTCAGGGTACGAACCACGTCGACCAGCAGCCGCCGCTCGACAGTCTTGATGCGCTCGTGGAGCGACTCCTCGGTGTCGTCGTCGGCGACAACGACGGCTTCCTGGGCGACGATCCGTCCCGTGTCGACGCCCTCGTCGACCAGGATGACCGTGCAGCCGGTGACCTTCACGCCATAGGCGAGCGCGTCCCGTACGCCGTGGGCGCCGGGAAACGACGGCAGCAGCGCCGGGTGGCTGTTGATCGTCCGACCACCGTGCTGAGCCAGGAACGCTGGCCCGACGAGCTTCATGAACCCTGCCAACACGACCAGATCGGGCTCGTACGACGCGACCTGCGCGGCCAGCGCTTCGTCCCATGCGGCTCGGTCGCCGCCCTTGGCCAGCGGTACGACGAAGGTCGGCACCCCGGCCCTGATGGCGCGAGTGAGCCCGTATGCCGAACGTCGATCAGCACCCACGGCGACGATCTCCACCGTGAGCGACCCGGCCTCGACCTCGTCGATCAGCGACTGCAGCAGGGTGCCCGACCCTGAGACCAGCACGACAACGCGTGGACGCGGGTTGGGGAGCACCCGATCAATCTACCGGCTGTGTCGCCTCACCCTCGTCGTCAGCGTCAGGGCCGGGCAGCGGCTGCGTCAGATCCAAGGCCGGCTCGTCAGTATCGGTGGATTGCGGCCGCCGGATCAGCCCCAGGACCAGACCGAAGACCAGACCAGCCAGACCCAGGGTCGTGGGCGCCATCACGGCGAGCTCGACGGGGCGCGGCCCTAGTCCCGTCAGTCGACCCACACCGAGATCCCCGCGCGACAGGAGGGCGACCACCGTGAACCCCAGGCCCGCCACGGCGCCCGCCACTGCGCCGACGACCGCCTGCTCATCGAACCTGACCCGGTGGCCCCGACCTGCGACCCACGCCGCCATCCCGCCAGCGAGCACGCCGCCCAGCATCCAGGTGAGGTTGACCCACCGGCCGTACGACGCCTCCGGCACTGCCCCTGTCAGAGGAATCGCCGGCATCACGCCCACCTGCGTCCACAGCGGCGAGATGACCGACGAGTCGCCGAGGGTGAACCCGGCGCCCAGCAACCACGACCCGCACCAGAGCAGCACGTTGGGCAGATAGGCCAGCTGGGCGAGCAACAGGGCGACCTGGCCGAGGACGTCGGCTCCGAGTGCGTCAGTCAAGGACGTGATCCGAGCGGCGGAGCGAACCAGGGCGTAGCCCAGCACCGCCGATGACGCCACGATCAAGGTGAGCAGGGCGGCGCCGACCGATCGGGGGACGAGCCGTACCCATCGGGGCAGCCCGGCGCCGGGGGCCCAGTGGACCGTGCGAGCTGCGCCGACACAGGCCGCTGCCGCAGACAACAGCGCCGCACCGGCCAGGGCGCGCGCTGTCTGCTGCGGGCTGCTGGTCAGGAAGGAGACCAGAGCGACCGATCCGGCGTACGCAGCGCTGACCGCCAGCGTGACTCGACCGGTGATCCGGCGCCTGACCTCCTCAGGCAGGTCATCGTCAGGATGCAGCAGCTGGGCCTGCCTGGCCGCCCACCCGGCCACACCCAGGATCATGATCGCGAGGATCAGCGTGAGGCCCAGCGGGACCAGGGTGACCGTCAGCTTGTCGACCGTGGCGCCAGCCCCGTGACCCAACAGCCACAGCTGGGTCCCGAGCCGGAGCGCACTCGTCAGGCTGCCGACGGGCGCGGTCAGCCAAGCGAGGCCAACCGGAGCGACCACCAGCAGCCAACCCGCGACCGCGCACAGGGCACCGCCAGCCAGGCCAGCAGCCAGCCACGGCATGGCTGGAACCCGTACCTCGATGACCTCGGTCTCTTCGGTGTCAAGGCCTTCCACGGCGAGGTTCACACGCTCGTTGGAGCGGGGTCGGTTGCGGGCCATCACGGTCCATGCTGACCCACGCATCAAGCGAGAAGGAGGGGGACACGCCCAAGGGCGGATAAAGTTGCTCCGATCGGCCGCACCAGAGTGGTCGGTGACCACGCACGCGAGGGGGGTTGTTCGATGGCTGACGAGGCCACGCCGGGCCGGCCGGCCAGGCGCGCCGCAGACGAGGACGCCCCCACGATGATCCTTCCGGTGGTCGGCAGCCGCGGCGCGCGCCGCTCGGTGACGCCCGACTGGGACGACGATGACGACGACCTGGACGACATCGATGACGCGGACGACGCCGAGGAGCTTGCGTCGCCGCTGCCCGTGACTGCCGTCCCGCCGCCCCCGGCCGGTGACCACGACGCCTTCCGGCCCCCCGCCGATGACGCCGATACGGTCGTGATCAAGCGCGGTGACCTGGCCGCAGCACTCGCCGCCATGGGCACCTCCACGCCAGCCTCAGCGTCGAGCCCGGTGACCACGCTGGCGGCCAGCTCGGCCACCCCGACGTGGCGGCCCGTTTCGCCCACCCGACCGACTCCGAATCCCAGCGGCACGGAGTCTCCGGCGGCCCCCTCCCCCACCATCACGGCCACGGAACGGCTGGCCGCCATGCGCGGCAGTGACGCGACGCCACCCACCGCGAAGGCCGACCCGGCGCCGGCGATCAACCTGACCCGGCCAACGAACCCCACCTGGCTGCTCCCTGTCGCGGGAATCCTGGCGCTCGTGCTCGTCATCGGCGGTGCCGTCTGGTGGTTCGGCCGCGCAACCCCAGGACCGCAGGCTTCGTCGACGCCGACCCAGAGGGCGTCAGCCGTCGCAGTGCTGACCCAGGCTGACCTGGCTGGCGTCGCTGACGCCGGCTTGGCGGTTCCCGTCGGTTGGACCGTGGAGTCCACGACGTCGCCGGTCACCGAGTCCGTGCCGGCACCGCTGTGCCTGAGCCCCGTACCGAACGCCCCCGCAGCGGCCGCGTCCTTCCAGCGCAAGCTCGTCGGCACCCCGGCCGCCCTGGTGCACCGCGCCGAGGCGTACGAGACCATCGGCGACGCCAGCTCGGTGATGGCGGTACGCACCAGCCAGGTCGGCCGCTGCGCCAATGTTCCCGTCTACCTGAGCTCGGGCGCGGCGATCAAGGGGCTCGGCGACCAGGCGGTCGCCGTGACGGCCGTGGTCCAGGACCCGACGCCCGTCCACCACACGGTCGTGCTCGTGCGCACCGGAACGGTCATCGACACGATCGACGTGTGGCAGCCGTCCACCGCCATCGACATCAACAACGCCATCGCGACGGCGGCCGCTGTGGTGGGCAGGCAGTGTGCGCGTACGGGCGGCGCCTGCGTCACCTCCCCCGAGGTGACCCTCGGGCCTCCGCCCTCAGGCGGCATCGCGGGCTGGCTCACCGTGTCTGACCTGCCCCGGCTCACCCCAGGCATCGGGCGCTGGACGGCCAGCGAACCGACCTCGACCATCCGGGTGATCAGCAGCCAGTGCGAGAACGTGACGTTCGCGACGACTCCGGCGACGCAGAAGCGGCAGCGCACCTTCCTGCTGACCGAGGACAACGTGCCGAAGGGCTTCGGTCTCGACGAGGTGATGCTCGACTTCGACACACCCGAAGCAGCGGGGGCCTTCGCGAAGTCGGTGATCGACAACGTGGAGACCTGTACGACTCGCGTTCCGACGGCGAAGCTGGGCGCCGGGGCAACCTTCGCCGGGACCGGCACCTCTGGTGAGGTGATCAGCGGCTACTGGCGTACCGTTTCGCAGCCCACGTCGGCATCCACGAGCGCAACGTTCAGGATCACCGTGGCCGCTGTCGGCAAGCGTGTCGTCTACCTGCTGCTGACCCCGAGCGGCACGTACGACTTCTCCGACGAGGCGTGGGCAACCCTCGGACTTCGGGCTGCCCAGCGCGCCACCCAGCAGGCCTGACGCCGCAGGACTGAGTCAGTCCTGCGGCATTCCCCGCATGATCTCGACCATCAGCGCCGCAGTCTCTGACGGGGTCGTACCGACCTGGACACCGGCCGCCTCGAGGGCCTTCTTCTTGGCCGCTGCGGTGCCCGACGAGCCCGACACGATCGCGCCGGCGTGGCCCATCGTCTTGCCCTCAGGAGCGGTGAAACCAGCCACGTAGCCGACGACCGGCTTGGTGACGTTGCTCTTGATGAACTCGGCCGCGCGCTCCTCGGCGTCGCCGCCGATCTCGCCGATCATGACGATCGCCTGGGTCTCCTCGTCGGCCTCGAACTCGCGGAGGCAGTCGATGTGGGTCGTGCCGATGATCGGATCACCGCCGATGCCCACCGCGGTCGAGAACCCGAACTCGCGGAGCTCGTACATCATCTGGTAAGTCAGCGTGCCCGACTTCGAGACCAGCCCGATGCGGCCACGGCCAGCGATGTTGGCCGGGATGATCCCTGCGTTGGAGCGTCCGGGCGAGATGATGCCGGGGCAGTTCGGGCCGATGATCCGGGTCTTGCCCGAGCGCTGCGCGGCGGTGAAGAACTCCGCGGTGTCCCGGACGGCAATGCCTTCTGTGATGCAGACCACCAGCGGCATCTCAGCTTCGATGGCCTCCATGACCGCCGCCTTCGCGTACGGAGCCGGGACGAAAATCACCGACACGTTGGCGTCGGTCGCCTCACGCGCCTTGCCGACGGAGTCGAAGACGGGTACGGGGTCCTCCTCGAACCGGACCTCCATGCCGCCCTTGCCGGGGGTGACCCCACCGACGACGCGGCTGCCGGACATGATCATGCGGTGGGTGTGCTTGCGCCCCTCCGAACCAGTCATGCCCTGGACGATGATCTTGGACGTGTAGTCCAGGTAGATGGCCATGAGTCGTGGTTCTCCTTACGCGGCGGCGAGCTCAGCGGCCTTGCGGGCGGCACCGTCCATGGTGGCCTCGACCGTGACGAGCGGGTGGTTGTAGTCGTTGAGGATGAGGCGGCCCTGCTCGACAGCATTGCCGTCGAGCCGGACGACGATCGGCTTCGTCGCCCGGTCGCCCAGCATGTCGAGGGCGTGGACGATGCCGCGGGCGACCTCGCTGCAGGCGGTGATGCCACCGAAGACGTTCACGAAGACGACCTTCACCTGCTCGTCGGAGAGGATGATGTCGAGTCCGTCGGCCATCACCTGCGCCGAGGCGCCGCCACCGATGTCGAGGAAGTTGGCCGGCTTCGGGGAGCCCGGCAGATCCTGGCCGGCGAGCGCGACCACGTCCAGGGTGCTCATCACCAGGCCCGCCCCGTTGCCGATCACACCGACGCTGCCGTCGAGCTTCACGTAGTTGAGGTGCTTCGAGTGGGCGCGGGCCTCCAGCGGGTCGAGCGCAGCCTCATCCTCGAGGTCGGCGTGCTCGGGGTGCCGGAAGCGTGCGTTCTCGTCGAGGGTGACCTTGCCGTCGAGGGCGAGGATGGTGCCGTCCTTCGTCTTCACCAGCGGGTTGACCTCGACCAGAGTGGCGTCCTCGTCGTGGAACAACGTGCCCAGCAGCACCATCACCTCGACGAGCGCCTGGTGGTCGGCCTCCGGGAAGCCAGCCTGCTGCACGATCTGACCCGCGGTGGCCTCATCGAGCCCGACCAGGGGGTCGACCGGCATCCGGACGAGTGCCTCGGGCCGCTCCTCGGCCAGCACCTCGATCTCCATGCCGCCCTCCTTGGAGCACAGCGCGAGCCAGCGACGCTCCGGCCGGTCGAGGAGCAGGGAGAAGTAGTACTCCTCAGCGATGTCGGCCCCCTCGGCCACCATCACCCGCCGGACCGTGTGGCCCTTGATGTCCATCCCGAGGATGTCGCGGGCCCGGTCAATGGCCTCCTGAGGGTCGCGGGCCAGCTTCACGCCGCCAGCCTTGCCGCGGCCGCCCGTCTTGACCTGCGCCTTCACCACCACGACCGGCGAGGCAAGCTCCTCGGCCGCCGCACCGGCGGCGTACGGCCCCGTCGCGGTCCTGGCTCGCAGGACGGGAACGCCGTACTGCTCGAAGAGGTCTCGCGCCTGGTACTCGTACAAGTCCACGTTGACTCCGTTCCTCACTGGGTCAGGGGATTGGTCCTCCCGGATGACAGTAGTGCCCCCGGTCCCACCGCCGCGAACACTGCGGCCATCCATGAACCTGCCCGCCGACTGAGACGAACTTCCTGAGGATTTGGCCCACATTCCTGAGAAGTGTTAGGTTTCTTTCACAGATCCGGTACGGGTGCTTGGACCCTCCAGACCTGTCATCAGTCAGTCCAGGAGGAATGAAGTCGTGGCACCAGTCTCTCCCGCGCGCAAGGCGTTCGGCCTTGACGACGAGGTTGACGACATCATCGGCCAAGACGAGTCCCGGATCTCGATGAGTTCTCTGGTCAAGCAGGGCGTCTCCGCAGTGCTGGTCGGCCTCTTGGGCGTTGTCGCGCTGGCTGGGGTCAGCACCTTCTCCGCCCCGTACTCCACCGCCGCCGCGTCCTCCTCCACCACCATCGCTGGTGCCGTCGACGTGACCCGCGCCGAGCCCGTGCTCGCCGAGACTGACGCCGACCTTGGCGCCTCGTCGACCCAGGACACCACCGCAGACCTGAACGATCCCTCGCGCAACGAGGATCTGAGCCGCAACTCGCTGCGCGCCGAGCTCAACAAGGCCGTGTCGGAGGAGATGGAGCAGCAGCGGTCCGACTCGCTGGCGCAGGTGCAGGAGCAGGTTGCCGCTGGCGCTCAGAACTCCGCCACCGATGCTCGCGCCGCCGCCCTGACCGGCCAGAGTGGCGCGATCACCGGCGAGCAGGCCCGGCTGAAGGCTGAAGCTGCCGCCGCTGCAGCAGCCAAGGCGGCCGCCGAGAAGCTCGCCCGCCAGCAGGCTGCACTGGCCGCTGGCACCCTGAAGACCTCGACCAAGTCGACCGCGAACAACGCGGCCAGCACCTCCCAGATCGACCTCTCAGGCGTGCCCAGCAGCGGCGGCTGCGTCGCCCCCATGAGCTCCTACATCCGGGGTGCAGGCTGGGGTGCGTACGGCAGCTGGTCGCGCTACCACACCGGCATCGACCTCAGCGCCTCCTACGGCACCCCGATCCGCGCCGTGTGTGACGGGGTCGTCCTGGCGAAGGACGGCGGCGGCTGGGCAGGCATCAACGTGTCGATCGCCCATCCCGGCGGTGGCGCCACGCTGTACGCCCACATGTCCGCTCGTACGGTGCGCGCTGGCGACACGG
>DAOOHL010000148.1:0-7174 GCA_035416185.1 Propionibacteriaceae bacterium
CAAGCGACGGACGATGGCGGTCGACGGGCTCGTCGAGTGACCGTGACGCCCGGCGTATCGAGGCGGTTCGTCGCTCTCGATGTGCCGGGCCGTCCGCAGTCGCACTGCTCCTCACCACTGGTCCTGGCCGATGGGACCGTGCTCGTCGCCTGGTTCGCCGGGGATCACGAGGGGGCAGGGAACGTACGGGTGGTGCTGGCTCGTGGCTCGGTAGACGCGGCGTACGAGTCCGAGGTGCTCTTCGAGGAGTCCGGCGTCTGCCATTGGAACCCGGTGCTGGCTGCCGGCCCCGATGATGCCGTGTGGTTGTTCTTCAAGCGGGGACCGTCGATCGAGACCTGGGTCACGTGGGTCACCCGCTCTCACGACCGTGGCGCGACCTGGTCCGATCCCGTCGAGCTGGTGCCGGGCGACGGGTCGGGTGGGCGTGGTCCCGTCCGGCATCCGCCCTTGTCGTACAGGGACAGCTGGGTCGCGCCGGGCAGCGTCGAGCGCTGGGGTGACCCGGCGCGGTGGGACTGCTTCGTCGACGTATGGCGTGATGGCCAGTGGGATCGGGCCGACGTCCCTCTCGACCACTCGATGCGAGGGGCAGGCTGCATCCAGCCTTCGCTCTGGGTCACCCGCGACGGGGAGCTCGCGATGCTGTGTCGTAGTACGGCGGGATCGGCGTACAGATCGGTGACGCGCGACCCGGACTTCTGGCCCGCGCTCCTGCCGATCGGGTTGCCGAACAACAACTCGGGACTCAGCGTGGTCGCGCTGCCGTCCGGTCGGCTGGTCTGTGCCCACAACCCTGGGGTGGAGGACTGGGGTGCGCGGTGCCCGCTGGTGCTGTCAACCAGCGACGACGAGGGTCTGACGTGGGATGTCGGCGTCGTGACGGTCGAGGACGGGTCGTCCTTCGAGGGCGTGCCCGAGGACCGTGTGGGGGGTGCAGGGGGCGCTGCCAGTGACGGGCGACCGGTGACCGCTGCCGCGACGGGTGTGGTCACCTCCGGTGCGGGGGAGTACTCGTACCCGTCGATCCGTGAGGTGGGTGACCAGCTGCTCGTCGTCTACACCTGGCAGCGGCGCGGGATCGTCGCGGCGACGCTTCCGATCACCCTGGTTGAACCAGCCCGCAGGCCGGGTGCCGCCGTGACCCAGTCACCGCACCACGGACCCATTCGACGAGCTCAGGGACCGAAGCTCGAACAGGTGGGAGGCTGGACCGGTGAACGCACCGGAGATCCAGCCCGTTGAGCCCGCCACGCCGTCACCGTTCGTGCTGCGGGGCCGTACGTTCGACGCCGCGCACCCGGCCGTGATGGGCATCGTCAACCGCACGCCCGACTCCTTCTACCCGTCGGCCCGCTTCGGTGACCTGGAGGGGGCCTTTCGGCATCTCGACCGGCTCGTGGCAGAGGGGGTCGACATCGTCGACATCGGCGGTGTCAGGGCCGGGCAGGAGGGCGACTGGGTCGAGGCGGCCGAGGAGATCGACCGGGTCGGACCCTTCCTCGCGGCTGCCAAGGACCGCTATCCCGACCTGCTGCTGAGCCTCGACACGTGGCGGGCGGAGGTCGCGCGAGCCTGCGGGGCGTACGTGGATCTGGTCAACGACACCTGGCAGGGGGCTGACCCCGAGCTCGTCGGCGTCGCGGCTGAACTGGGCGCTGGCTACGTCGTCTCCCACACGGGCGGTTCGGCGCCCCGGACGGACCCGAAGGGCGTGACGTACGGGGACGACCCCGACGACGTTGTACGGGATGTGCTTCGCGTGCTCGCTACCGATGCGGCCAGGGCCGTGTCGGCGGGAGTCGACCCCGCGGCTGTTCTGATCGACCCCACGCTCGACTTCGGCAAGACCACCCGGCACTCGTTAAGGGTGCTGCGGGCGACCGCACAGGTGACCTCGCTCGGCTTCCCTGTGCTCCAGGCCCTGTCTCGCAAGGACTTCGTCGGCGAAACCCTCGACCTCGAGATCGACGACCGACTGGAAGGCACCCTCGCCGCGACGGCGGTCGCCTGCTGGCTCGGTACGGTCGTCTTCCGCGCCCACGACGTGAAGGCGACCCGACGCGTGGTCGACATGGTCGCGTCGATCCGCGGTGACCGGCCGCCTGCGGTGGCGTTGCGAGGAGAGCCTGGAACCGGGCGCTAGCTCAGGCGCCCGAGAATTTCCAGGGCTCGGCGGCCTTCGTGGCGTACAGCGACTCGTTGTGCCGAACCAGGGCAGCGCGCAGATCAACACGTGACTCCGTACGACCCGAGGAACAGTGCTCCGGAGTAGTTGAGCTGGGCAAGGGCAGCGAGTGCGTCAGCCAGGTCGTCCATCGAGCCACGCTCACAAGCCACGGACTCTGGCCTGCGGGGGAAAGTGGAGCGGGCGACGGGAATCGAACCCGCATGACCAGCTTGGAAGGCTGGGGCTCTACCATTGAGCTACACCCGCGTGAGTCCCGAAGGACGCCGTACCAGCCTACCGGGCTAGTCGCGTGACCAGCGAATCGGTTGCTTGAGAAGCGACAGTTCGACGTGTCCATGAACCCAGCACAAAGCCGCGCCCACCGATTCCGGTGAACGCGGCTCCGTACAGCTCGTTCAGCCGACCTTGACCTCTTCTGGGGCTCCGTCGGTGGCGTGCTCGCCCTCGACATGCTCCCCGGGAAGTTCCTGGTTGCCGCCGAAGCGGGTCTTGAGCAGGTAGCCGAGACCGACGACGCCGATCCAGATCAGCCCGTACAGCGGGGTGAACCGGCTGCTCTCCTGGGTGAACATGACCACGACCACGAAGGCGAGGAACGCCAGGACGAGATAGTTCGCGTACGGGAAGAACGGCATCTTGAAGCCGATCTTGGAGACCTCGGCGGCGCCGATCCGGCGACGGAAGAGGATCTGCGTGATCAGGATCATCGACCAGTTGAAGATGCCAGCCATCAGGGCGACGGGGACGAGGACCGAGAAGACCTTGTCCGGCATCATGAAGACGAGCACCACGGCCAGGCCGGTGACCAGCGATGAGACCAGCACGCCCACGGCGGGCGAGCCGGACTTGTTGAGCTTGCCGAGCACCTTCGGGGCGTCGCCACGCAGGGCGAGGCTGTAGAGCATCCGGCCGTTGCTGTACAGGCCGCTGTTGTAGGCCGAGACGGCCGCGGTCAGGACGACCAGGTTGAGGATGCCAGCTGCTGCGGGGATGCCCATCTTGTCGAAGATCAGTACGAACGGGCTCGTCTTGGAGTCGAGCTGGTTCCACGGCACCAGGGCGAAGATCACGAAAAGGGCGCCGATGTAGAAGATCAGGATCCGGTAGACGACCTGGTTGATCGCCTTGGGGATGGTCTTCCGGGGCTCATCGGCCTCGCCAGCGGTGATGCCGATCAGCTCGACACCGCCGAAGGCGAACATCACGATGACCAGCGAGCTGAGCATGCCCCACAGGCCGTTCGGCATGAAGCCGCCGTTCGACCAGATGTTGCTGATGCCGGTCGGGTTGCCCACGAGGCCGACGATCAGAGCCAGGCCGAGGATGATCATGGCGATGATCGCGACCACCTTGATGATGGCGAACCAGAACTCGAACTCCCCGTACGCCTTCACGTCGATCAGGTTGATCAGCGTGATGACCACCAGGAAGGCCACGGCGGTGATGCCGGGGTGGATCTGCGGGAACCAGTAGTTCACGTAGATGCCGACGACCGACAGCTCGGCCATCGACACGAAGATGTAGTTGAACCAGTAGTTCCAGCCCGAGAAGAAGCCGGGGAACCGGCCCCAGTTCTTCGTCGCGTAGTAGCTGAACGCACCGGAGACCGGCGTGTGCCACGACATCTCGCCGAGGGCCCGCATGATCATGAAGATCGCCAGGCCGCCGATCGCGTAGGCGAGCAGCACCGACGGTCCCGCGATCTGGGCGGAGCCGGCCGCGCCGTAGAACAGGCCCGTACCGATCGCTCCGCCCAGAGCGATCATCTGGATGTGGCGGTTCTTGAGGTTGCGCCGAAGACCGGAGGTACCGGTCGCCGGCGGCTCGGCTGGGACCTTTGTCACCGTTGACATGGCCGAGTTCCTTTGTTGGTGGTGGAGTTAGTTGTTGACGGGCACGAGGTGGGACGTGAAGTGACGCAGCACCTTGGGCTCCCAGGTGATCCGGTAGCCCTTCACCTGGTCGGCGCGGTCGCGGATGTGGCCGAGGGCCTCAGCGATCACGTCGAGGTGCGACTGGGTGTACGTACGGCGCGGGATCGCAAGCCGGGTGAACTCCAGCGGGGCCTGCTGCTCGGCGCCGGTCACCGGGTGACGGTCCATCAGGTACGAACCGATGTCGCACGACCGAATGCCAGCCTCGATGTACAGCTCGACGGCAAGGGCGTGGCCCGGGTACTTGTTCCACGGCAGGTGGGGGAGCAGCTTGCCGGCGTCGATGAAGACGGCGTGGCCACCGGCGGGGCGCTGGTACGGGATCCCGTACGCGTCGAGCTGGCCGGCGAGGTAGGCCGCCTGGCCGACGCGGTAAGCGAGGTAGGACTCGTCGAGGCCCTCGTTGAGGCCCACGGCGAGCGCGGCGAGGTCACGACCGGCGAGGCCGCCGTACGAGACATAGCCCTCACCGGAGATGACCAGCGACTTCACGTCGGGGACGTGCTCGCCCTCCTCCTTGACGCCCAGCAGGCCGCCCATGTTGGCGATGGCGTCCTTCTTGGCGCTCATCGTGAAGATGTCGGCGTACGAGAAGAACTCGCGGGTGATCTCACGGGGGGTCTTGTCGGCGTAGCCCTCTTCGCGCTGCTGGATGAAGTAGGCGTTCTCGGCGTAGCGGGCCGCGTCGATGACGACGGGGATGCCGTACTTGTGGGCGATCTCGGCGGTGGCCTTCATATTGGCCATCGAGACCGGCTGGCCGCCGACGGAGTTGTTGGTGATGGTCATCACGACGCCGGCGACGTTCTCGACGCCGTACTCGTCGATGTGGCGCTGCAGGCCGACGAGGTCCATGTTGCCTTTGAACGGAGCCTCATGAGCCGAGTCCAGACCCTCAGGGCAGACGCAGTCGACCGGCACGCCATGCGCGAGGCCAACGTGGGCACGCGTGGTGTCGAAGAACGTGTTCGAGATGACGACCTGGCCGGGCTTCTCGATCAGCACGGGGAACAGGACCTTCTCGGCGGCGCGGCCCTGGTGGACCGGCTGGATGTACTCGTAGCCGAAGATGTCGCGCGCCACGTCGATCAGGTCGTAGTAGCTGCGGCCACCGGAGTAGGACTCGTCGCCGCGCAGCATGGCCGCCCACTGGGAGTCGCTCATCGCGCCCGTACCGCTGTCGGTCTGCAGGTCGATGTAGACGTCCTCGGCGCGGAGCGCGAACCCGTTGTAGTGGGCCGCGGCGATCTTCTGCAGCCGCTCTTCCTCGGTGGTGATCTTGATGGGCTCGACCATCTTGATCTTGAAGGGCTCTGGGATGTACTTCATCGGACTTCCTTCTCCGTTCGGCCGGCCCCACTCTGGGACAGCTCTTCAGTCGTCAAACTACGCCGTGTAGTGGGCGACTTCCACAAACTCGACAAGGTCTACGCGGAACGTGATTCCTTCAACAAAAAGTTGATGTACTGTGATTGAGTGAGCAACCTGAAGCCCGCGCCTGCCTCGTCTCCGCGCCGTCGGCGGTCGAACCTGCCCTCTCCTGACCCGGTGGAGGCGGCGCAGATCATCGCTCGGATGCGGCCGCTGGTGCTTCCGCTGCAGCGTGCGATCCCGGGCAATGCCGAGGTGGTTCTGCACGACTTCTCGCGGTTGCCGAACTCGATCGTCGAGATCGAGGGAACGGTGACGGGGCGTACGGTCGGTTCTCCCGCCACTGAGTCGCTCCTGAGGATCGCCGAGAGCGGTCACATCGAGTCGACCGAGACCTACGACGTACGGTTGCCTGGCGGCCGCGAGCTCCGGTCGACCAACGTCGTCTTCCATGACTCCAAGGGCGCCCCGGTCTGCGCCCTGTCGGTGATCATCGACGTGACCATGTGGCGAGCGGTGCACGCGCTGGCGGCGTCGATGCTGCCCGCCGACGCCCGGCGTCCGCTGCCGGAAGAGGCCGACGAGCACTTCGCCAGCGACATTGACGGACTTGCTGACCAGCTCCTGGCCGAAGCCCTCGCCGCCGTCCAGGTGCCGGTCGCGCTGATGCACAAGCGCCACAAGCTGGTCGTCACCGACGACCTCAAGAAGCGCGGGTTCTTCCTGCTGAAGGGGAGTGTCGAGTCGGCTGCGGCGGCACTCGGAGTCACCCGGTTCACGATCTACAACTACTTGAACGAGCTGGAGGCCAAGGCGACAGGGGACCAGACCCCCGGGGATGCTAGTTGAGCGGGAACGGCAGAATGCTGACGCTAGGACAGAATACTTGCACTTACCTCTGACTACCTGTGTCGACCCGTCTCGACCTGTGTCGATTCCCGGTCCCGCTAGCGGTGACGGTGCATTCAGCCTTGTGGATCCATGGTCGGGGCGACAGGACTCGAACCTGCGGTCTCCTGCTCCCAAAGCAGGCGCGCTAGCCACTACGCTACGCCCCGGTTGACCAGACAGAGTGTAGGGGAGTCTCCCCGCCCGTACGAACACGATCACAGCCTGGCCCCTCTGACGGCTCGCCCGACTGTGATCCAGTTGCCATAAAGGTGCTTTACATGAACCTCTTGACGGGACTTCATGCGGGGCACACCCCTGGTTCGCTCGGCAGACCGGCACGACGGCGATTGACGACGAGCAGGTGACCCCCAGCCAGCAGCGGCTCGCGCCCGGCGCGCACATCGTCCTGCCGTGCGTGGCGCCCTGACGCCGGTTCGCCGCGCTGAGTGGGACCAGATAGCATGGCGGGGCGCGACCGCCGCTCGTGGCACGGTCGCAGACCCATGACCTCAGAACCAACCAGGAGTTCCCTGTGCCAAGCACCGTCGAGAAGATCAGCACCACTCGGGCGAAGCTCACTGTCGAGATCCCGTTCGCTGACCTGAAGCCCGCCCTCGACAAGGCGTACAAGCAGCTTGCCTCCCAGGTGACGATCCCCGGCTTCCGCAAGGGCAAGGTGCCGCCGGCCGTCATCAACCAGCGCTTCGGCCGGGAGTCGATCCTGCAGGAGGCCATCAACGAGGTGCTGCCGGAGGCGTACGGCCAGGCCGTCGCCGAGCACAACCTC
>DAOOHL010000149.1:0-7168 GCA_035416185.1 Propionibacteriaceae bacterium
GTTCTTCGTACCGCAGACCATCCAGATCAACTACCTCGGCTACGAGCTCGTGGAAGCCCCCACCTTGCTGCGGCTGGTGGGGTTGGGGCGGCCGAACCTGCTATGGCTGGTGGTGGTGGTCGCAGCCGTCGGTTCGTACGCCACCGGCGTCGCGACACTGCGGCGACGCGGTGAGACGTGGCCGGTCAACCGGTTGCTCTGTTGGCTGGGTGGCTGGGCTCTCGTTGGCTACATCGCCGTCAGCGGCCTGTGGGAGTACTCGACCGTGCTCTACAGCTGGCACATGGTCGTGCACATGACCGTGAACATGCTGATCCCGGTCCTCCTCGTGCTCGGTGGACCACTGACGCTGCTCAGTGCGGCCGCGCGCTCGGGGTTGCCGGCTGCCGTGGACGGCGTTGTACGGGACCTTCATGAGAATCGCCTTCTGCAGCGACTGATGAGCCCGCCGGTGCTGTGGGCGAACTACGTGGGCTCACTCTTCCTGGTGTACTTCACGCCCCTGTTCAGCTGGCTGATGCGCTACCACTGGGCCCACCAGCTGATGCTCGTCTACTTCCTGCTGACCGGCTACTTCTTCTTCGCCCTGATCGTGGGAGTCGACAAGCAGTCGTGGAACCTGCCGTACATCGTTCGCCTAGCCCTGGTGATCAGCATCATGCCGTTCCACGCCATCTTCGCCGTCAGCATCATGAGCGCCCAGACCTTGATCGGGGAGGAGTTCTACAAGGCGATCGCCCTGCCGTGGGTAAGGGACCTGCTAGCCGAGCAGAACGTCGCCGGCCAGGCCACGTGGCTACTGGGTGAGGTGCCGCTCCTGATCGTGATGGTGGCTCTGTCGGCCCAGTGGTTCCTCCAGGACCGCCGAGAGGCCGCCGACACCGACCGTGACATCGACCTCGGGGTCGAGGACTCGTACGACGCGTACAACGACATGCTGGCCGAGCTGGCGGCCCGCGATGAGAAGCGGAGTCGGTCGTGACCGACCAGATCGTCGCGACAGAGCCGACCCACGCCACGCTTGACCAGCGGGTTGAGCTGGACATCTCAGGGATGACGTGCGCCGCCTGCGCCGCGCGGATCGAGAAGAAGCTCAACAAGCTGCCCAACGTGCGGGCGACGGTGAACTACGCGACCGAGCGGGCGGTGGTCCTCGGTCTCGAACCAACGCGAGCACCAGAGGCAGTCAAGGCGGTCGAGGCGGCTGGGTACGGCGCTCGGCCAGTCGTCGAGGGACGTGAACCCGACGGCTACTCCGACCGGGTCAGCATGCTGCGCAACCGACTGCTGGTCGCTGCTCTCCTCACTGTTCCGCTTGGCGACGCCGCGATCGTGCTGGCGCTGTCGCCACACCTTCGTTTTCCCGGCTGGCAGTGGGTGCTCATCGTTGCCGCCCTTCCTGTCGTGTTCTGGTGCGCGTGGCCGTTCCACCGAGCCGCTTGGCGGAACCTTCGCCACGGCGCGACCTCGATGGACACCCTCGTCTCGCTCGGAGTGCTGGCGGCGTTCGGCTGGTCAGTCGTCTCGACGGCGATCGGCGCGGAGGATCGCGACGGCTTCTGGCTTGGGTACGGAGTCGCGCCCGCTGGTGCGGACACCCTCTACCTTGAGGTGGCCGCCGCCGTCACTACCTTCCTGCTGGCCGGGCGCTATGTGGAGGCCAGGTCCAAACGCTCGGCCCGCGGCATCCTGCAGGCGCTGGGCAGGCTCGCGCCCACGACCGTACGGCTGATCCGCGACGGTCAGGAGGTGATGGTTCCGATCGGAGAGCTTCGGGTCGGGGATCGGTTCCTGACCAAGCCGGGGGAGAGCATCGCCACGGACGGCACCGTGATGGTGGGTTCGTCGGCGGTCGACACCTCGATGATGACCGGCGAGCCTCTCCCGCGCGAGGTGGGGGAGGGCGACGGTGTTCTGGGCGGCACGATCAGCACGTCCGGAGCGCTGATCGTCGAGGCCACCAAGGTGGGCGCCCACACGCAGCTGGCCCAGATGGCGGTGCTCGCCGAACAGGCTCAGGCCCGCAAGGCGTCGGTACAGACCTTGGTCGACCGGGTGGTGTCGGTCTTCGTTCCTGTTGTCCTGGTCATCTCCGCATTCACCCTGGCTGGCTGGTTGGTCGCTGGAGCGGGCCCTCGAACCGCGTTCAGCGCGGCGCTGTCGGTGTTGATCATCGCCTGTCCCTGCGCCCTCGGCCTGGCCACCCCCACGGCCTTGATGGTCGGCGTCGGCAGAGGAGGCCAGCTCGGCATCCTGATCAAGGGCCCGGAGGCCCTGGAAGCATCCGGAACGATCGACACCGTCGTGCTCGACAAGACCGGCACGCTCACCACGGGAGCCATGTCAGTCGTGGCAGTCGTGGCAGCCTCGCCTGTCGACGTTGGCGGCGACTGGGACCTGGTCGCCGCGCTCGAGCGCCACTTCGAGCACCCGGTGGCGAGTGCGATCGTCACGCACGTGGGCGCTGCCCCGCTCGATGTCACGTCGTTGGAGACCCTGCCCGGCCAGGGAGCGGCCGGCGTCGTCAGCCGAGCCGGGGTCGAGCATGCGGTGCTGGTCGGAACCCGCGCGCTCCTCGCCGGGCGGGGCATCACCATCCCTGTCGGCATCGAGCCCACTTCAGGCTCCGTCTCCGCCACTGGCGAGTCCGGCTCCGGTTCCACCGTCGAGAACCTCGGCACAGTGGTGCACGCCGCCGTGGATGGGCGGTACCTCGGCTCGGTCGAACTGGCCGACGCGATCAAGGACTCGGCAGCGGGGGCTGTCGCCGCATTGCGTCGCCTGGGGCTCCGTACCGTGCTGCTCACAGGTGACCGCGCCGAGGTGGCCCATTCGGTCGGTCAGACCGTGGGCGTGGACCAGGTGATCGCCGAAGTGCTTCCGGTGGCGAAGGTCCAGGTGATCGAGCAGCTCCAGGCCGAGGGACGCCGCGTCGCGATGGTCGGCGACGGCATCAACGACGCAGCCGCTCTGGCGACCTCGAACCTTGGCATGGCTGTCGTCTCCGGTACTGACATCGCCATGAAGTCGGCCGACATCATCCTGGTCCGTCGCGATCTGGCAGTCGTACCGGCGGCGATCGGGCTGGCGCGTCGTACGCTGCGGACGATCCGGACCAACCTGGTCTGGGCCTTCGCCTACAACGTGGCAGCCATCCCGCTCGCCGCGGCGGGCTTGCTCAACCCCTTGATCGCCGGGTTCGCCATGTCACTGTCGAGCATCTTCGTCGTGACCAACTCGATGCGCCTGCGACGCTTCACGCCTTAGTCTCATCGGCCGCGTGCCCGATCCGTGGGCGCGCCCGAGAAGAGTCAGAGCGGGGGCCACGGGATGACCGGCCACCGGTCGCCTGGCTCAGGGAAACGGCCCGCGTCCAGCAGTTCCTGGCATCGGGTCACCAGCGCAGCCACCTCGTCTGGGCCCAACAGTTCGGCGATGGCAGCGGCCCCGACCGTCCGAGCCCGCTGGACGAGCTCGGCCTCTTCCTCCGTGAGCGGCTCACCTGCCCAGCCCCACAGCACCGTACGGAGCTTCGACTCCTCGTTGAAGCAGACCCCATGGTCACAGCCGAACACCCTCCCCTCGTGAAGCAGCACGTGGGCGCCTTTGCGATCGGCGTTGTTGGCGACCACGTCGAACAGGGCCAGTCGACGCAGCCGGGAGTCGTCGGCGTGGATCAGGGCGACCGGTTGCTCGTCCTGGTCCACGCCGGAGACGATCGGGAACCAGCCCGCGGGCACGTCAGTGTGGGGGACCAGGGTGACCAGGTCATCCACCTCGTCCGCGTCGAGCCACAGCTGCACCGACCCGGCTCCGGCAGGGCCGTCTACCAACAAGGCCGTGGGTGGCACGACGTCGAACCCAGCAGCCAGGGACAGCTCGTACGCTGCCACCTCACGCTGGGCGAGCGTGTAGCGGGGGAAGTCCCACAAGGGGGCCTCGCCTGCCGTTGGCTTGTAGACCACGTGGATCTCGCCCTCGTCAGTGTCGTAGGCACACAGGAAGGTGGCGTTCGACGCTTCGACGAGCCGTCCGATCGGCCGAAGCTCACCCGGCGGCGGAAAGGCACCAGGATCAGCGCCCATGTCAGGCGCCCAAGCGTCGGTAACCGTCCGCGCGGGGGCAGATATGACCACCCGGACCGATCGGCTGCTGACAGAACGGGCAGGGCGGCCGGCCGGCCTGTACGAAGTACCGGGCACGCGGCACGAAGTCACGCGCCTGCTCAGGGGTGAGCAGGATCGTCAGGCTCTCGTCCGGTTCCGGAGGCTCGGTGACAGCGGCGAGCAGGTCGACTGGGTCGTTGGTGCTTTCCACCTCGACCACGGAGCTCAGCTCAAGGAAGAAGCGGCGTGAACTGGTGTCCCAGCCGATCCCGATCGTGCCAACCCGGAACTCCTCGACCAGCGGCAGCTCCAGCGGGGCCAGGTCGCGCGCGGTGTCGCGGGCGGGTGGGATCTCGACCTCGTCATCGAGTCTGGCCACCTGCTCCAGGGTGGTGTCGAAATGGTCGGCCATCGCCCGTACCTGCTCCTTCTCGACCACCACCGACACGATGCGGCCATCCTGGCGAGCCTGCAGGTAGAAGACCCGCGCGCCCGGCTCACCGAGCGTGCCGGTGACGAACCGGTCCGGATCGTCGAAGGTGTGACGGTAGGTCATCGGGATGCCTCCTCGGCGGCTGTACGGTTGGCGTCGTGCCCGGCTCCACCACCAACAGCGGCTTCGGTGACCGGAGCGGTCGGAATGTGATCGGCCAGGGGACCGCTGTGGGTGTTGACGGCGCAGATGAAGGGCCGCTCTGGCCCATAGTGCAGCACCGACACGGAGGCAGGATCGACCATGATGCGCTGGAAAAGGTCGAATGACTGTCCCAACGCATCGGAGATGACGGCCTTGATCGGGTCACCATGGCTGACCACAAGGATGACGGCATGGTCGCCGTGCTCCGTCCTGACCTGATCGTCGTGTTCCCGGACAGCGGAGATGACCCGGTCACGCATCGCGGCCATGGTCTCTCCACCTGGAAACTCCACCAGCGAGGGGGAGTCCTGCACCGTACGCCAGATGCCCTCCTGGGCCAGTTCGGAGAGCTTGCGGTTCGTCCAGTCGCCGTAGTCGCACTCGCTGAGGCGTTCGTCGACCACCATCTCGGCCGTGATCCCGGCGGCCGCAAGGGTCGCCTCGGCTGTTTGCTGACAACGAGCGATCGGCGAGCACACGACCCTGGCCAGGCTCACCCCGTCGAGGCGACGACCTACCTCGGCGGCCTGTTCGCGACCCTTGTCATCCAGGTCCACCCCGTCGGCCCGTCCAGCAAGGATCCCGGCCGCGTTCGCGGTGGAGCGTCCATGACGCAGCAGAAGGACCGTCGGCATGCAGGCCAGCCTATGCGAGGCGTCTGGCCCGCCGGAGCCGATGGCCGATGACTGCCCGGAAGCTGACCGTGACTGACCTTCGGCCGAGGAAAAGCGGTCAGGTTCTTCCCTCGCGAGGCTTCGGGAGCTAGTCTCACTGAAACGCTTCAACTCGTGCTGGCCTCCAGCATCGTTCAAAGGAGAACGTTCCATGAGTGCCCTTGACCGCATCACTGGCCTGCTCGCCAAGCCTTCGATCGAGTACCGCCCGGAAGTGCGTTGGTGGCTGGCCGAGGGGCTGCACACCGATGAGACGCTGCGGTACGAGATCGACACGGCCCACAAGCTCGGCTTCGGGGGCATGGAGTTCCTGGCCATGGACGAGGAGGCGATCGACCACAGCCGGTACGGCTGGGGCGCCGAAGAGTGGACCCACGACTCCCACGTGGTCGTCGAGGAGACCACGAAGCGCGGCATGGCCGTCAGCTTCACCTCCGGCACCAACTGGTCGAACGCCAACCTGCCGACCATCACCCCCGAGGATCGAGCAGCGGCCCAAGAGCTGGATGTGGTCGTCGAGGAGCTGGCGGCTGGCCAGTCCCGTTCCGGCGCTCTCACCCGGATCGACCTGGCAGCGCCCGGTGCGCCGCGGTTGGGCGGGCACCGTGGCGTCGTGTCCGAGCAGCATCTGGTCGCGGTCGTCGCAGCGAGGGTGCTGGCGGCAGGGGAGACACCCGTCCTCGATCTCGACTCCGTCGTCGACCTCACCTCAGCCGTGGCCGACGAGGAGCTCGAGTGGACCGCTCCCGACGACGGCGACTGGAAGCTCTTCTCGTACTGGCAGCACGGTACGGGCCAGACCGCCAACCCCTCGGCGTCGGTGAACTACACCGTCAACTACATCGACCGCGACGGCGTCGACGCAGTGGTCGACTACTGGGACTCCGTCGTGCTGACGCCCGAGCTGCGCGGCTTCATC
This sequence comes from Propionibacteriaceae bacterium, assembly GCA_035416185.1. Taxonomy (GTDB): domain Bacteria; phylum Actinomycetota; class Actinomycetes; order Propionibacteriales; family Propionibacteriaceae; genus JBHAES01. The sequence goes on from DAOOHL010000149.1 coordinate 6,337, forward strand.
GCCAACAACCCCCGTACGCAGATGTACATGGACTCGCTCGAACTCAACACGTACGGCGCCGCCGGCATGTTCTGGGGCTTCACGTTTGCCGACGAGTTCAGGCGTCGCCGCGGCTACGACATCGCGCCCTGGCTGCCGTTCCTGCAGTGCTCGATGCCGTTCATGGCGGTCTCCACGACCTACCACTACGAGCCAACGCCCGAGCATGCAGTCACGGTTGCGAAGGTGCGGCATGACTACGTCGAGACGCTGACCGACTGCTACATCGAGAACATGCTCCGCCCGTTCGCCACGTACCTCCACTCGGTTGGGATCGGGCTGCGCTCGGAGATCTCGTACGGGCTGCCCTTCGAACTGACCCGACCCGGCCCTGAGGTCGACGGGATCGAGACTGAGTCGCTCGAGTTCGGCGGCCAGATCGACGCGTACCGACTGATGGCGGGCCCGGCCCATCTGTTCGGCAAGCAGTACTCGTCGGAGACCGGCGCCACCACGCGCAACCATGTGCTGCCGCACAGGTTCTACGACCAGATGATCTTCACCCAGCTCGCCGCTGGCATCACGAAGACGGTGCTGCACGGCTGGGCGAGCACCGCTGGCGCCGAGGGTGTCACGCAGTGGCCAGGCCACGAGGGCATGTGGTCGATGTTCTCCGAGCGCTTCGACACCCGCCAGCCTGCCGCCGAGTTCTACCCGCTCTGGAATGACGCGATCGGTCGCTACCAGTGCCTGCTGCGGCAGGGAAAGCCGCGCGTCGACGTAGGCATCCTCCGGACAGACCACCACACTGAGAACCTCATCGGCGTCTCGCTGATCAGCCCCGACGGGCGGC
>DAOOHL010000150.1:0-7160 GCA_035416185.1 Propionibacteriaceae bacterium
CGATCGTGGCAGGATCGGTTCATGGACAGCGAGCTCGATCTCATGCCGGAGGAGTCAGTGCAGCTCGACCAGCTGCAGCCCGACGACACGCTGCTCGACCGTGGCGTCAGTGATGTGCTCGAGGAGGGCTACATCGCGCCGGATGACTGGTCGCCAGCCGAGGGTTTCGGGAACACTGCCGACGAGATGCGGCAGGGCGAGACCCTCGAGATGCGCATGAAGCAGGAGGTCCCCGACATCGCACCAGTGGAGGTTCCGTCGTGGCGCGACGACCCGTACGAGCGCCGCGAGGTCGGCCGCAAGCGTGCCGGACGGCTCGTGGATGCCAACCACGGCTACGACGCCCTCGATGTCGACGCTGAGGTGTACGGGGAGGACGTCGGCATCGACGGTGGCGCTGCCTCGGCTGAAGAGGCCGCGATGCACGTGATCGACGACTTCGACGAGGATGACGACCTGGATGACTGACGACGACGGCCCCGCTCTGGTCGCACACCCTGAACGGGTCTTGTACCCAGCGGTCGAGCCCTACGCGAGCGGCACGCTCGACGTCGGCGATGGCCAGGCCCTCGTGTGGGAGGAGGTCGGCAACCCAGACGGCAAGCCGGTTGTCATCCTCCACGGCGGGCCGGGCGGTGGCTGTTCACCCGCCATGCGGCGCTTCCATGACCCGGAGCGCTACCGGATCATCTTGTTCGACCAGCGTGGCTGCGGTCGCTCCACCCCCCACGCGTCAGCCCCGGGTGCCGACCTGTCGACCAACACCACCTGGCACCTGGTCGACGACATTGAGAAGCTCCGGCTCGACCGTGGCGTCGAGACCTGGCAGGTGTTCGGGGGCTCGTGGGGTAGCGCCCTCGCGCTTGCCTACGCCGAGGCTCACCCCGACCGGGTCAGCGAGCTGGTCCTGCGCGGCATCTTCACGCTGCGCCGCTGGGAGCTCGACTGGTTCTACAACGGTCCGGCGGGCATCATCCAGCCGGAGCGCTGGGCCGAGTTCGAGGCGCCCCTGCTGGAGCGGTACGGGGAGGCGTCGGGACTGCTGGTTGACGGTCCGGACAACATTGCCCGCTACCACGAGCTGCTGTTCGACCCCGACCCAGCCGTGCACGGCCCCGCGGGAGTGGCGTGGAGCACCTGGGAGGCGGCGACGGTCACCTTGGAGCCCAACCAGGAGTTCATCGACGAGATGGCCGACGAGAAGAAGGCGATCGCCTTCGCTCGGATCGAGAACCACTACTTCGTCAACGCCGGCTGGTTCCGAGAGGGGCAGCTGATCGCCGAGGTCGACCGGATCCGCCACCTCCCTGCAGTCATCGTGCATGGCCGCTATGACATCTGCTGCCCGGCGAGGAACGCGTACGATCTCGCGGCTGCGTGGCCCGAGGCCGAGCTGCAGATCGTGCCGGCCGGGCATGCGTCGTACGAGCCCTACATCGCGTCGGCTTTGGTGGCCGCGACCGATCGGTTCGCCTCCGCCTGAGGCCTGCTCCGCGACAAACCGGCGAGCGTGTTTCGGTCGCGCCAACTAGCATGGGCGGGTCCCGTACGACCACCAGCCCTCCAGGAAGGAGCCCGCCCTGAACCCGTCCGAGCCCTGGCGCCAGGCCGAGCCACAGTCGGAACGCCACATCACCATCCCTGCGTCGATCGGAATGGTCAGCATCCTCGGGCCACGTGACGAGTTCCTGGCCGTGTTGGAGCGCGAGCTGGAGGCCGACATCCACGTCCGGGGCAACGAGGTGCGCCTCGTGGGCAGCCCGGTTGACGTGGCGAAGGCCGCTGATGTGCTGATCGAGCTGGTCACGATCATCCGTACCGGGCAGGGGCTCACCGCAGCCGACGTCGAGCGAGTGGTCCAGATGATGGGGGCCGAGACGCGGCCAGCCGAGGTGCTGACGCAGAACATCCTCTCCAGCCGTGGCAAGACGATCCGGCCGAAGACGCTCAACCAGAAGCGCTACGTCGACGCCATTGACGCCCACACCGTGGTGTTCGGCATCGGGCCGGCCGGTACGGGGAAGACGTACCTGGCGATGGCGAAGGCTGTCCAGGCGCTGCAGGACAAGCGGGTGAACCGGATCATCCTCACCCGCCCCGCGATCGAGGCGGGGGAGAAGCTGGGCTTCCTGCCCGGCACGCTGAACGACAAGATCGACCCGTACGTCCGGCCGCTCTACGACGCCCTGCACGACATGGTCGACGCCGACTCCGTACCCCGGTTGCTCACCGCAGGCACCATCGAGGTCGCACCCCTGGCCTACATGCGTGGCCGTACGCTCAACGACGCGTTCATCATCCTCGACGAGGCGCAGAACACCTCGATGGAGCAGATGAAGATGTTCCTCACCCGGCTCGGCTTCGGCTCCAAGATGGTGGTCACCGGCGACATTACCCAGGTCGACCTGCCCGGTGGGCAGAAGTCGGGCCTGCGCGAGGTGCAGGAGATTCTCGACGGGGTTGAGGACGTCGCGTTCTGCCAGCTCACCAACCATGATGTCGTCCGACATCGCCTGGTCGGCAGGATCGTGGCAGCGTACGACCAGTACGAGTCCGCCGTACGCCCTGACCGTGAGCGGGGCAGGCGAGAGCGCCGCGACGACGACCATGCTCCCGACCGGAGGCCGCGATGATCGACATCAACAACGAGTCTGGTCTGCCTGCTGATGAGCTTGGCCTGGTCGCGCTGACCAGGTTCGCTCTCGACAGAATGCGGATCCACCCGCTCGCCGACGTCTCGATCCTGCTTGTGGACGAGCAGACCATGACCGACTACCACGTGCGGTTCATGGATGAGCCCGGCCCGACCGACGTGCTCAGCTTCCCGATGGACGAGCTGCGTCCACCGCGCGACGATGAGGAGCCACCGCAGGGTCTGCTCGGCGACATCGTGCTGTGCCCAGCGGTGACCGCGCGCCAGGCTGCCGACAACGGCCGTACGGCTGACGAGGAGGCCGAGTACCTTCTCGTCCACGGACTGCTCCACCTGCTCGGCTACGACCATGCCGAGCCAGAGGAGAAGCGGGTCATGTTCGAGCTGAACGACTCGATCTGCAACGCCTGGGCGGGGGAGAAGCGGCTTCGGCCCTGAGCCAGCGCGCGAGACAGGCTTCCGCCGAGCTGTTGGGGCCCAAGGACCGGCTTGCCACGCGTAGGATGAGCCCAGTCGTGTCCCCTGCTGAAGTGAGTTGATCTCCCTGACCTCGAACCAATGGATCGAGATCGGTCTCATCGTGGTGCTCGTCATCGTCGCCACGATGTTCTCCACCATCGACGCCGCCTTCCAGTCGCTGACCAAGGGCCGCGCCCAGAAGCTGGTGGAGGATGGAGTCCCCGGCGGTGAGCGCGTCCTCGAGATCGCCAAGGACAGCGCGCCGACTGTCACAACAGCGTTGTTTCTGCGCATGGTCAGCGAAGTCTGCGCGATCCTGATCGCCGCGGACCTGCTCTACGACTCCTTCGAGGCACTTCCCATGCGGTTGGCCGTCGTCGGGGCCGGGGCCATCGTGATCATGTTCGTGATCGTGGGTGTCGGTGCTCGTACGGTCGGCCGCCAGCACGCCGTACCGATCACGCTCCGGTTCGCTGCGCTGATGAACGTGCTGACCACGGTGCTGTTCTTCATCCCGCAGGTGATGATCGTGATCGGCAACTGGATCACGCCGGGCCGCGGCTTCCCGGATGGGCCGTTCGCCTCCGAAGGGGAACTGCGGGAGTACATCGACATGGCCGAGCGGTCCAACCAGATCGAGGCTGACGAGCGCAAGATGATCCACGCCTCCCTCAAACTCGGGGACAAGCTGGTCAAGGAGGTCATGGTGCCGCGCACCGAGGTGGTGTTCATCGAGGCCAACAAGACGCTGCGACAGGCCACCTCGCTCGCCCTGCGGTCGGGCTTCTCGCGGATCCCCGTGATCGGCGCGGGTGGTCTCGACGACATCCTCGGCATCCTGTACCTGAAGGACGTCATGAAGCGGGTGTACGACAACCCGCAGGCCCAGAGCAGCGAGACCGTCGAGGGACTGGCGAGGCCGGTGACGTGGTGCCCGGACAGCAAGCCGGTCGATGACCTGCTCAAGCAGATGCAGGCCACGCATTCGCACCTAGTGGTCGTGGTGGACGAGTTCGGCGGCACTGCAGGCATCGCCACCATCGAGGACATCCTCGAGGAGATCGTGGGCGAGATCGTCGACGAGTACGACGACGAGCCCGAACCGGTCACCGCGCTGGGCGACGACCACTACCGGGTGTCCTCGCGACTGCCGCTGGGCGACCTCGGCGAGCTGTACGGACTCGAGCTCGACGACGAGGACGTCGACTCCGTCGGTGGCATTCTCCAGAAACAGCTCAACCGTGTCCCGATCCCCGGTGCGACCGTTCGGTGGGAGGGCCTGGAGCTGGTGGCCGACCGACCATCCGGCCGCCGGCACCAGATCGGCACGGTGCTCGTCCGACGCCTGCGCGACGACGAGGACCCTGAGCTCACCAACGCGGCCGCCGACCTGGTGGCCGACGCCCACTCCCCAGCCACGCCAATGGAGGCAGTGTCGTGACGTCAGCACCTGGTGCAGCCGAAGGGTTCCGGTCCGGGTTCGCCTGCTTCGTCGGGCGCCCCAACGCTGGCAAGTCCACCCTGACCAACGCGCTGGTTGGCCAGAAGGTCGCCATCGCGTCGTCGAAGCCGCAGACAACGCGCCACGCGATCCGAGGCATCGTCACCCGGCCGGAAGCCCAGCTGGTGCTGATCGACACACCCGGGCTGCACAAGCCCCGTACGCTGCTCGGCGAGCGGCTCAACACCCTTGTCCGCGACACCTGGGACACCGTCGACATCGTCGGCGTCTGCCTGCCCTGCAACCAGTGGCCAGGCCCTGGCGACTCCTACATCGTGGGCGAGATCGCCAAGCTGGCGAACCGCCCCAAGCTCGTCGCGCTGGCCACCAAGACCGACCTGGTGAGCGCCGCGCGGCAGCGGGAGCACCTGCTGGCCATCCAGAAGCTGGGCGCAGAGCACGAGATCGAGTGGCAGCACATCGTGCCAGTCTCGGCCACCACGGGATCCCAGGTCGACGATGTGGCCGACGTGCTGTGCTCCTTGCTGCCGACCGGTCCGGCCTTCTACCCCGAGGGCGAGGTGACCGACGAGCCGGAGGAGACGCTGATCGCCGAGCTCATCCGGGAGGCCGCCCTCGAGGGCGTACGGGACGAGCTCCCGCACTCCATCACGGTCGTGATCGAGGAGATGCGGCTGCGTGAGGGCCGTCCGGAGGATCGCCCGCTGCTCGACATCTTCGCCTCCATGGTCGTGGAACGGGACTCGCAGAAGGCGATCATGATCGGTCATCGTGGCAGTCGGCTCAAGGAGGTCGGCACCGCAGCGCGGCTGCAGATCTCCAAGCTGCTCGGCACGCCGGTCCACCTTGACCTCCGGATCAAGGTGCTCAAGGACTGGCAGCGTGACCCGAAGCACCTCAACCGGCTGGGCTTCTGAGATGGTGGCCGTACCCGATCCCGCCGCTGAGGCGGCGCTGGCAGTTGTGGGAGACGAGGCCGAGCGGGAGACGCTCCGGCTCCGGATCGAGCGCTACGCCCCGGACCTGAGGTCGAGCCTGCAGGCCGTGTACGGGGATGCGGCAGCCGCCACGTACGAGCGGCTCCTTCGTCTGATCGTGGCTGCTCACGCTGCCCGGCCTGGCGATCTGAGGCGGCTGGATGAGGCTCGGCTGCTGAGCCCCGACTGGCTGCAACGGCCCGAGATGATCGGCTACGTCGCCTACACGGACAGGTTCAACAAGACGTTGAGCGGTGTCGCCGAGAAGCTGGACTACCTGACGGGGCTCGGTGTCACCTACCTCCATCTGATGCCCCTCCTCAAGCCGCGACCGGGGGAGTCCGACGGTGGCTACGCGGTGATGGACTACCGCGCTGTCCGTGACGACCTCGGCACGATGGCTGACCTGTCAGCGTTGGCGGCTCGGCTGCGGGAGCGCGGGATCAGTCTTGAGCTCGACCTCGTGCTGAACCACGTGGCACGGGAACATGACTGGGCCGTACGGGCGCGGGCTGGCGATCAGCGCTACCGCGACTACTTCCTGATGTTCGACGACCGCAGCGAACCCGACGCGTACGAGCGGACCCTGCCTGAGATCTTCCCGGACTTCGCGCCCGGCAGTTTCACCTGGGATGACGAGGCGGCCGCGTGGGTCTGGACGACGTTCAACGCCTACCAGTGGGACGTGAACTGGGCCAACCCTGACGTGCTCGTCGAGTACGCCGACGTGATCTGCTTCCTGGCCAACGCTGGGGTCGAGGTGCTGCGGCTCGATGCGATCGCGTTCATCTGGAAGCGGCTCGGCACCGACTGCCAGAACCAACCCGAGGTGCACCACCTCACCCGGATCCTCCGCTCGGTGCTGAGGATCGTCGCGCCAGCAGTAGCGTTCAAGGCTGAGGCGATCGTCGGGCCGAGTGACCTGATCCGCTACCTGGGCGTCGGCGAACAGCACGGCAAGGTCTCCGACGTGGCCTACCACAACAGCTTGATGGTCCAGCTGTGGAGCGCCCTGGCCACCCGGTCCACCCGCTTGCTGGAGGTGGCGCTGGGCGCGTTCCCGCCCAAGCCCACCACGACCACCTGGGCCACGTACGTGCGGTGCCACGACGACATCGGCTGGGCCGTCTCGGACGCTGATGCCTTCGCTGCGGGGCTCGACCCCTGGCAGCACCGCTCGTTCCTCTCCGACTTCTACTCGGGCGGCTACCCGGGCACGTTCGCCCGCGGGCTCGTCTTCCAGCACAACCCGGCGACGAACGACCGGCGGATCTCCGGGTCTCTTGCATCCCTGGCGGGCTTGGAGCTGGCGCTCCACACCAACGATCCGTGGCGAATCGCGGACGCCGTGAGCCGGATCCTGCTGCTGATGACCGTCGCGATGGGGTACGGGGGAGTACCTCTGATCTACATGGGTGACGAGGTTGGGATGACCAACGACTACTCGTACGCCGACGACCCGGAGCACTCGCCGGACAACCGCTGGGCCCACCGGCCGCGGATGGACTGGGCCAGGGTGGCCGTTGCCGGTGATGACCGGGAGAGCGCTGAGGGGCGGATCAGCGCCGGCGTGCGCCATGTCGTCTCGGTGCGCAAACAGACCCCGCAG
>DAOOHL010000151.1:0-7077 GCA_035416185.1 Propionibacteriaceae bacterium
GCCGTTCCGATGGTGCTCTCGCTGGTCGGTTTCGCGGTGATGCAGGTGTTCCGCGAACGGAAGCTGATCGGCGAGCGGCTCACTGACTATGTACGGATGGGCTGGCTGCCCGCCGAGTACCCTCGCCAGTTCTCCCGGCTGTGGCAGCGGGCGCGGATGCTCGTCCTGTCGCCCTGGTGGGGGAGTCCCATCGCCACGTACCGCCTGGTCCGTACGGTCACTGAGCTCGCTTACCTGCGCGACAGCATCGTGCGTGGTGTCGTTGACCAGGCCGGTTTGTGGCGTGAGCGGGAGCTGTTCTTCCGGATCCGCGAGCTGCGCGCGCAAGGCGCCCTCGACAACACGACTGGCCTGCGCCCGTACCTTCGCCGGCCTCGCGCGGTCGCCGTACCGAACTACCCGCCGCCTGCGTTCCCTGGCCCGGCGGGTATCGGTGGCAGCTGGCCTGCGCCGCAGCCTCACGCCATGGTGGGCAGCGGCCCGGGGGCGACCCCGTTAGGATCGGCGGGCACCCAGTACTCGGCGGTCGACCCGAGGTGGGGCCCCCCGACGTAGAGGAGGCACGATGGCAGCAGGTGTCAGCCGAGCCAGTGATCCCGACGGGCGCTCTTCCCACGGTCCCAGTCCCCTCGCGAGCGCGCTCAGCGAGCTGCGTGACTCACTCACCGACACCCGCCTGCCACTGCCGCTGCCGGGAGCTGCTGACCGTACGGCCACCGCGCGCGACATCGCCAAGCAGCTCAACGACTACGTGCTGCCCAGGCTCGCCACCATCGAAGCGCCACTGTTGGCTGTCGTCGGCGGGTCCACGGGAGCGGGCAAGTCCACGTTGGTGAACTCCCTGATCGGGCGGGTCGTCACCCGTCCGGGTGTGATCAGGCCCACGACGAAGTCGCCGGTCCTCGTGCACCATCCCGATGACGGCCGCTGGTTCACCGACGACCGGATCCTGCCGGGTCTGATTCGGTCAACGGTCTCCAGCAGCGACACCCGGTCGCTGCAGCTGGTCGCTGAGGCGTCGATTCCCCGAGGGTTGGCGATCCTCGACGCCCCAGACATCGACTCTGTCGTCACCGAGAACCGCCGGCTGGCGGCCCAGCTTCTCGCGGCCGCCGACCTGTGGCTGTTCGTCACCTCGGCAGCCCGGTACGCCGACGCGGTGCCGTGGGAGTACCTGCGCAACGCCGTCGAGCGCAGCGCCGCGGTCGCCGTCGTGGTGGACCGGGTGCCCCCGGCGGCGATGGCCGAGGTGCCGCCACACCTGGGGCAGATGATGAGCGAACGGGGGCTGGCCGACTCGCCGCTGTTCGCCGTACCCGAGACGTCCGTCGACGCCGACGGACTGCTGCCCGATAAGGCGGTGGCGCCGATCAGGGGCTGGCTGGCGGCACTGGCCGCCGACCAGAAGACGCGCGCCCGGGTGGTCATGCAGACCCTGGACGGCGCGGTGGGGGCGATGTCTCGCCGCGCACCTGACGTGGCGCAGGCGGTCGACGACCAGGTCGAGGCGCTGGCACGGCTGCGTGAGGATGCCGATGCGTCGTACGCAGAAGCCGTTCGTACGGTCGGTGTGCAGACCGCCGACGGAACCCTCCTGCGCGGTGAGGTGCTGGGGCGGTGGCACGACTTCGTGGGTACGGCTGACGTCTTCCGCAAGCTCGACCAGAAGATCGGCTGGTTCCGGGACAGGATCTGGGGCGCGATCAAGGGCGAGCCGCCGGAGGCGAAGAAGGTGCAGGTCGCCGTGGAGTCGGGTCTCGAGGCGTTGCTGCGCGAAGAGGGCGAGAAAGCGGCCGAGCGGGCTGAGGCGGCGTGGCGGGCCAACCCGGCTGGCCGGTCGCTGCTGGAGTCGTCGGCGGTCGACCTACGTCACCCTTCGGCGGACTTCCCGACCCTCGCTGCCCGGACCATCCGCGACTGGCAGGGCGACGTGATGGAGCTGGTCGCTGACGAGGGGGCCGACCGTCGGACGAAGGCGCGGATCGCGGCGTTCGGCGTCAACGGAGTCGGGGTGGCGCTGATCCTGCTCGTGTTCTCGCAGACCGGTGGGCTCGTCGGGGCAGAGGTCGGCGTCGCCGGCGGTACGGCGGTCCTGGCGCAGCGCGTACTGGAGTCGGTGTTCGGCGACGGGGCCGTACGGAAGCTTGCTCAGAAGGCCAAGGAGGAGCTCGACGGGCGCGTTCAGCGGTTGCTGGCTGGTGAGCTGGAACGGTTCCATCGGGTGCTCGATGCTGCCGACGTCACTCCTGAGACCGCAGGTCGGATCCGCGAAGCCGTGTCAGACGTGGAGCGGTCGCGCGTGGCGGAGATGGCGGCGCTGGGTCTCCAAGCGGCACAGCCGACGGCCGAGCAGACAGCCATCGAACCCGTCACCCAGCCAGCTGCCGTCGACCTCCAACGAGTCGATGCGCCGGACGCTGAGCTGGTCGAGGCAGAGGTGCTCGATGGACCTGGCAGCGGACCGGCGGCGCGGGGGAACCGCTGATGTTCGGGCTCGGTGAGAAGAACCCCTTGCCCGAGCGGGTCGCGGCGTTGAAGGAGGCTGTCGAGGCGTCGCAGGGGAGGGTCGAGCCTGAGGCGTTGGCGCCAGCCGAGGCTGTCGTCTCGCGCGTGGGCGCACGGCTGGCGTTCTCCGGCGACGTCACCGTGGTGGCACTCGCTGGCGCGACCGGGTCAGGCAAGTCGAGCCTGTTCAACGCGATCAGCGGCACGAAGCTCGCCGAGCCAGGGGTGCGCCGCCCGACGACGTCGAAGGCGATGGCGGCCTCGTTCGGTGACTCCCAGGATGAGCTGCTGGACTGGCTCGACGTGCCCCGACGCCATCTGGTGACAGGCCACGAACGCTTCAACAACCTGGTGCTGCTGGACCTGCCCGACCACGACTCGACGGAGACCTCCCACCGGCTGGAGGTCGACCGGCTGGTCCAGCTGGTCGACCAGTTCGTCTGGGTGGTCGACCCCCAGAAGTACGCCGACGCCGCGCTCCACGACCGGTACCTGAAGCCGTTCGCCAAGCACGCGGACGTGATGCTCGTCGTGCTCAACCAGGCTGACAAGCTCGGGGACGACGAACGGACCAGGATGCTGGCCGACCTTAGGCGGCTCCTGGAGCTGGATGGGCTGAAGGGCACCAAGGTGCTGGCCGCGTCGGCGCTGACCGGGTACGGGATCAAGGAGCTGCAGGACGCCCTCGCCGAGCTGATCAAGTCCAAGAAGGCAGCCGCGCTGAGGCTGGCGGCTGACGTGGAGGTGGCTGCGGCGGGGCTGCGGCCCCACATCGGCGATGTCGAGGTGGACGACGTGCCACGCAAGCGGGTGGCGCAGCTGGACGAGACGCTGATGGTGGCCGCAGGGGTGCCGGTGGTGGTCGAGGCTGTCGCGAAGGCGTGGCGGCAGCGCGGGGCGTACGCCACCGGCTGGCCGATCGTGTCGTGGCTGGAGAAGTTCCGCCCGGACCCGTTGCGGATGTTGCACCTCGACATGGTCTCGACCAAGAAGCAGAAGGCGATCGAGCCCGGTCGGGTGAACCGGACGTCGCTGCCGACCGCGCAGGGTGTGGCCAAGGCGCGGGTCGACTCAGCCGTGCGTGGGTTGGCTGATGAGACGTCTGCTCCGTTGCCGCGGGTCTGGCAGGACTCCGTACGGCGCGCTGCGCGCACGGATGAGGCGGTGCTGCCGGACCATCTGGACCGGGCGATCGCCACGGCCGACCTGGCCCTCGACGAGGGCAACGGCTGGTGGTCGGTCGTGCGCGCCCTGCAGTGGCTGGTGCTGCTGACCATGCTGGTCGGCCTCGGGTGGCTCGGGATCAACTTCGTGCTCACGGCCTACCTGATGCTGCCTGCGTTGCCGGTTCCGATGGTGGGTCGACTGGGGCTGCCCACGGTACTGGCGCTGGGCGGGCTGGGCGGAGGGATCCTGCTGGCTCTCCTGAGCCGGATCGGTGTGGAGGTGGGGGCGCGTTCGAAGGCGCGGCTGGCCCGGGCGACGTTGCGGAAGGCGATCGGGAAGGTCACCACGACCTCCGTCGTGGAGCCTGTGAACGAGGAGCTGGCGCGGCGAGAGCGAGCCCGCGAAGCACTGCGCCGGATCCGCTGAGCGTTGTCCACAGCGCGGCGCGACGCCGTGTTGTCCACAGGCTGGTGCCGTGCTCTGTCACGATCCCGGTGGGCGTCCCATACCGAAGGGTGAGTACCCAACGGACGAGAGGAAAGCCATCATGGATCCCCGCACCACCATCACGGGCAACGCCGGCGGCGATGCCGTCTTCCGGGTCACGCCGAACGGCACCCAGATCGCCGAGTTCGGCCTAGCTCACACGCGCCGCATCCTCAAGGACGGCCTGTGGCAGGACGGCGACACCACCTGGTACAACGTCAAGAGCTTCGGTCGGCTCGCCGACAACGTCGCCGCGAGCATCCGTAAGGGTGACGGCGTCGTGGCAACCGGCCGCCTCGAGATCGACACGTGGACCGGAGCAGACGGTGGCACCCGCACGAAGACCTCGCTGGTGGCCGACGCTGTCGGCCACGACCTCAGCCGGGGCACCACCACGTTGAACCGGCCGGTGCGCCCGCACGGGGTGTCCCCGTCCGATAGCGAGCATCCAGCCGAGCCAGAGGAGAGCCAGCTGCCCGACGAGGAGCGACGCGCGTCCTGAGGCGCCTCGACGCCCCGTTGCTGCGAGTCCGCTCAGTGCGGTTGGTTTGGGGCTGCGCCGTGTCTTGAGCCGGTACCGTCGGCACCGAGCGGAGGAGGTGCGGTGCGATTCAAGACGGGGCTGCTCGGCGCCGTTGTCCCAGCCCTGATGGCCATCCTGGTCACCCTGCTGCTGGCACCGACGCCTGCTCCGGTGGGCTACCGGTCCGCTGGTGACGCCGTTCTGGTCAATCGGGTCCGGGCGCTGGTCGCTGGACCTGAGGCGCGAGCCTCAGGGAGCGACCAGGGGTTCCGGTCGCTGGCGGTCGGCGTCGTTGATGGACCGACGAGTTCGTACGCCTTCATCGGGGATCGTGGCGACGGCAGCCCTCCTGACGCGAGCAGCACCTTCGAGCTGGCCTCCGTGACCAAGACGTTCACCGCGCTCATGCTCCGTGACCAGGGGAGAGGTGCGCCTGTCGGATCGGGTGGGGCGATACCTGCCTGAGCTGCAGGGCACCCGGGCGGGGTCAGTGACACTCGAGGAGCTGGCCACCCATCGGTCGGGACTGCCCGCGTACTCAGACCTCGTGGCAGGTGCGACGTACGAGGGTTTCGGGTCGGCTGACCTACAGTCCGAGGACGAGGCGGTGATCCTGCAGCAGACCCGCGGGCTCCGGCTGTCGGGGCGTGGGCAGTGGCAGTACTCGAACCTCGGCGTCTCGCTGCTCGGGTTCGCGCTCGCTCGAGCAACCGGAGAGCCGAGCTGGGAGAGCCTGGTTCGCCACCGGGTGCTGGAGCCGTACGGGATGACCTCCACGACCTTTGCCCGTACGGACGCCCAGATCCCTGCCTCGGCAGCTCAGGGCCACCACATCAACGGCAGCCCGGTGGAACCAGTCACCGGTGGGGGCTACCTGCCAGCCGGGACGACCACCTTCACGACCGTCACCGACATGACGCGGTACGCAAGCGCGCTGCTGTCGGGACGTGCGATCGGGCTGTGGTCGCTGACCCCCCGTTACGAGATCAACGAGGACGAGTCGATCGGCCTCGTGTGGATGACGAGAACGGTGGCAGGCCACGACGTGCACTTCCACCCGGGCGGGGTGCCGGGCTACTCGTCCTTCTTCGTGGTCGATCCGACGGCCGGTCGAGCGGTGGTCGTCCTCGGCGGGAGCGAGGAGAGCGTTGAGGCAATCGGATTCCACCTGCTCGATGCCAGCAGCACCGTGCCCTGGTTCGTCCGACCGTCAACCCAGTCGGCCCTTGGTGTGACCGGGCTGGTCCTCGTCGCAGGGGCGATGCTCGCGGGGCTGAGAGGTCGCCAGCCTGTGGTCCTGGCAGCGGCAGGCGCCCTGGCTCAGACGGGCTTGATCCTGCTCCTGCGTGACGGGCCGTGGCACCGCATCCCCGGCTGGACGTGGGGTCTCGCTGCCTTCGCGGTGTTCTGGATCACCGTCGACGTAGGACGTTCCTGGGGCGCTCCCACCCGAAGACCTCACTCAAGGCGACTTGCGTGGGTTGGTCTCGGGCTGGCGGTTGCGGCGTACGCAGCGGTGATCGTGACGACCCCACGCTGAAGGGTGAGGAGGCCTCGGGAATGGATGCGGGGTCATGCCGCTGACCCCGATAGCATGGTCCGGGCCTTGCGGCCCCGTCCGAGCGGATGATCGTCCGCCGAAGCGTCGAGAGGAATCCTCCCTGTGGCCGAGTTCGTCTTCACCATGCACAACGTCCGCAAGAAGCTGGGCGACAAGCTGATCCTCGACAACGTCACGATGTCGTTCTTCCCAGACGCGAAGATCGGCGTGGTCGGGCCGAACGGGGCTGGCAAGTCGACGATGCTGAAGATCATGGCGGGGCTTGAGCAGCCCAACAACGGCGACGTGATGCTCCAGAAGGGCGCCACCGTCGGGATCCTGCTGCAGGAGCCGCCGCTGACCGAGGGCAAGACCGTGCTCGAGAACGTGCAGGAGGCCGTTGCTGACACGCTGGCCATCTTCAAGCGGCTCGACGAGATCGGCGAGGCCTACATGGACCCCGATGCCGACTACGAGAAGCTGGGCGAGGAGCAGCAGAAGCTTCAGGACGAGATCGAGGTGCGCAACGCCTGGGACCTGGAGAGCCAGCTCGACCAGGCCATGGACGCCCTACGCTGCCCCGAGCCCGACCAGATCGTCGACGTTCTCTCCGGTGGAGAGCGTCGTCGCGTGGCCCTGTGCAAGCTCCTCCTGCAGAAGCCCGACCTGCTGCTGCTCGACGAGCCGACCAACCACCTCGATGCCGAAAGCGTCAGCTGGCTCGAGAACCACCTGAAGAACTACCCCGGCGCGGTCCTGGCGGTCACCCACGACCGGTACTTCCTCGACAACGTCGCCGGCTGGATCTGCGAGATCGACCGCGGCCAGCTGCACCCCTACGAGGGCAACTACTCCA
>DAOOHL010000152.1:0-7047 GCA_035416185.1 Propionibacteriaceae bacterium
GGGATGACCGCGTACCTGCTCTTCGCGCTGTCGCCGTCGGTGGTCGGGCTGCCGATGGCGTTCTTCGCGCCGGTGCTGATGTGCCTGTTCGGGGGGATCGGGCTGGTGCTGATGGGTCGCCGCTACCCATCGCTGTAGGTTCGGCGGTGAAGGGGGTGGGGCGGATGAGCGTACGGGAGAGGCCGCCACTTCGACTCGACAATGGCCGCGTGCTGACCTGGTGCGAGGCCGGTCCGGCGGATGCGCCGCGAACGGCCCTGTACTTGCACGGTACGGGTGGGTCGCGTCTCGAGGCGGGGGTGCTGGCCGAGGCGGCAGAGAGGTACGGGCTGCGGATCGTCTCCTGGAACCGGCCCCGGCACGGCCACTCCACGGCGGTGGAGGGGCGACGGATCGCGGACGTCGTGGCCGATGCCCGGGCAGTGATCGAGGCGGCAGGGCTGGTGGGGGAGCTGAAGCCCGCGGCGATCGGTGTGTCCGGCGGCGGCTCCCATGTGGTCGCCCTAGCGGCGTTGGCTCCAGACCTGATCCGCCTTGCCGTGCCGGTGAATGCCGGTGTTCCAGCCGAGGATGTCATTCTCGAGGCGATGCCCGCGGATACAGCGAAGTCGATCCGGATGGCGACCAGGAACCCGCTCCTGTTCGGACTGATCGGGCGGCTGCAGTCGAGCGGGAACAAGCTGCTCCGGTGGGCGACGATCCGGTCGCTGTCAGCCGAGGATCGGGCCGTCATCGACGACCCGACCCATGGGCCGCTGTTCGAACGGAGCGGGGCCGAGGGGCGTACGCAGAAGGGCGCCTGGCTCGAGGAGGCGCGGATGTTCTGGGCGCAGCCGTGGGGGTTCGCCTGGGATCGCTTCGACGTACCGATGGAGGTCTTCACGGGCGAGAAGGACCCGTTCCGCCCCTTCGCTGAGGCTCTGCGCGACGCAGGTGCGGGGTTCCACACGTTCCCGGGCGGTCACATCGCCGCGTTCGGGCGCCCGGCGGTCGACGAGATCGTACGGGTGGCGGCTGGGGCTCCTCGCCTCACTTGACGCGCGTCCTTTCCACCCTAGGAACTGCCTTATCGAGGTTCGCATCCGCGTTGATGTACACAACTCCTGACAGGCGTGCAGAGGTTCGGCCGCACGCCCTACCCCTGCATGTAGGTCAGCAGTTGTGTACGTCCGTGGTGGTCCAGGGCAGTTCCGGGAGCCACACCTGGGCATCTCCAGAGGGACGCCTCCGATGGATTCCCCACGCGAGGGCGGCTTTCAGCTGCGACACCGTGGCTGGCCAGCTCGAGAAGATCTGCCTGTAGGTGATCCGGATCACCGAGAAGCCGAGGGAGGCGAGGAGCAGATCCCTTCGGCAGTCCTCGTCATGTTGCTCGGGACTTCCGTGGTGGCTCGCGCTGTCGACCTCAACGACGAGGGACGTGCCCACAAGCAGGTCAACCCGCCCTACCCAGCCAATCTGCACCTGGCTCCGTACGGGCACTTGTCGGCGTTGGAACCACAAGCGAACTCGAGTCTCCGACCCCGAGCCCGCGCGCGGGTCGAAGTGCTGCAGACCAGTCATGAGCTTCCGCGACTCCTGGGCTCGGATGATGCGCTGCACCTCGTCAACGGTGGCCAGTCGCTTGTCGATGGCGGACTCGACAACCATCAGCCCAGTTTCAACCGGGTGGTACCGGAGTGCGTGGTCGAGCACTGTCGTCAACGGCATGATCGGCTCGGTCGTCCCCCACCCAGCGGATTCGAGTCGATGAGGACGCACACCGCTCATGCGGTGGAGGGGATCACCTGACCGCACAGCAATGTGCAGGGAGGAGTCGCTCGGCGTCCAGATACCCAGGTAGCGGGAGGCGCTGAGACACGTGAGCCGACCGCCGAGCTGCAGGGCGCGAACCATCCCCGGATCGGCATCGGGGGTCGCATACCACCCGCGAGCCACCCGCAGGAGCCTTCCTGCTCTCACCGCGGTTTCGAGAGTGCGTCTCGACTCCGTGATGGTGGAGTGATGGATGATGCTCGACCTCATGGGAGCCTTCTTCGGTAGCGGTGATGTACACAACCCCTGACCTGGGTGCAGAGGTTCGCCGGATTCGGGGACTTCGACATGCAGGTCAGCGGTTGTGTACGGAAGCGGGCCGAGGTTGGTCAGGACGGCGGCGAGTAGGTGACCACCACGGCCCGCTTAGCTGTCGCGCCGGTCAGCTCGACCAGCAGCAAGAGGTGATCGTCCTCGACGGTCACGCTCGTCACAGACGCCTTCATGCCCGGCCTGAGGTCGGGGATCTCCACGCCGCCCGACGTCCAGGCCCGACCGTCGGTCGATACCCATGCGGTCACCTTGGATCCGTCGCGGTGTGCCTGAATCGCGACGACTCGCCCTCCGAGGGCGACCAGGTCGAAGCCCCACTCGGTCGCCGAGTCGAGGGTCTTCGTGACCGCCCACGTGGCTCCGCCATCCGTACTGGTCCAGAGCGGGTAGCTCTCCTGGTCGGAGCCTTGGGCCAGCGACCACCCAGTGGCCACGACGGTCTTTCCCGTCGCCACGACGTCTGTTGCCTGCCACGACACCGCACCCTCCGGCGCGGGGAGGGACGAGAGGGTCCAGGTGAGCTGGTCGCGTGATGTCCAGACCGCCCCCTTGTACGCGCCGCTCTCGCTGGTGGAGCCCACCGCGAGCAGCACGTTCCCCACCGCGGTGACCGCGGTCATCGTGCGACCCCGTCCTTCCAGCCCCGCCAGGTCGGTCAGCTTGTCCGTCTTCGAGTACGAGTCGCCCGTCGCGTACGTCTTTGCCGCCACGCCCTTGCGCCAGTCGGTCCCCGTGGTGCTCGTGTACACCAGTGCTGATCTCCGTACGCTGCCGTTGGTCGACTCCGAACCCACCGCCACCCAGCGGTCGCCGACCCACTCCACGTCGTTGATCTGGGTGTAGCCGAAGCCGCCGGGGATCCGGAGGTTGGCGTCGGGTGTGCGCTTGTACGACGCACCGGTCGCGCTGAACCAGACCAAAACCTGCGCCGTCCCGTCAACCCGCTCGCTGCCCCAGACGACCGTGCCGGGGGCCCCGACGGCTGCGCCGTACAGGGAGTATTGGCGTCCCTCCACGAGGGTGGCTGGCAACGAACCCATGCCCCGTTCGTCGACCTGCCACATCGCGACGGTGTTCTGCGTCGTACCAAACGCGCGTCGCACCTTGTCAGCGCCGACGACCAGGGTGCGCACCGCTGGGGTGTCGGCCACCGTGGCCGATGGCTCGGTCGCAGCGGTGAAGGCCAGACCGTCGGCCGATCGCCAGATCGCGCAGGTGTCGGTCGGGCCCGTACGGTCGATGATCGACAGGAGGAAGCCACCCGGCGCCGCGTCGACCCGGGCCAGGGACATCGTCCCCTTCACCGGTGAGGTGACGTTGACCCAGCCGGAACCGTCGAACCGGACGAGAGCGTCGGTCGTCTGGCCGGCGGTCGTGACCGTGACTGCTCCCAGGACCCATCCGCCCGAAGCGGCGAGGTCGGTCAGCTTCGTCCCGGCGGACGGGGCTGGCGCGGCCGTCCACGTACGACCGTCGGGGCTCGTGAAGAAGCTTGGGCGGTAGACGTCGTCGTCACCGTGGTAGCCCGACCCGCCCGCCACGAACCCCTTGTCCGTCGCTGCCACGGTCAGGGCAGTCGAGCAGAAGTCGCCCAACCCGACCGGTGTCGGCAGGGCCGTCGAGGCCCAGGTCGTGCCTCCGTCGGCTGAAGCGTACGAGTAGGCGATGCACGATCGCCCCTTGTCATCGCGTGCTTCGAGGTCCTCGTCGCCCACCGCCACCAGTCGGTCACCCTTGGCGACGACCGCCCGGGGAGTACCTGGCGCGTTCATCGGACTCTCGACCCAGGTGACCCCGTCAGCACTCCGCCAGGCGGTGGCCACCGGCTGCGTGCCCGGTGGGAGCTTGGCGCCGACAAGCACAAACCCATCCGACGTCGCCGCCAGGGAGTTGAACGTGACGGCCTTGAGCCGGAGACCCTTCGCGTCGGCTCGGCTCCACGCGGCACCATCCGTGCTGGTCCACGCCACCAAGCCGTCGTCAAGCGTGCCGAGCTGAAGCCATACCGGCTTGTTGCCGGGCTTGACGGCGGCGAGCCCGGTGGGAGACTCGCCGACCCGGGTCGCGTTGGCGGCTTCGGCGGTGAGATCGCCAGCGAGCCAGGTGGCGCCGGCGTCATCGGAGTAGCGGAAGCTCGGCCGCGGCACCTCGCCCATGACGCGCCCTGCGGCGACCGTACGCTTCCCGGCCGTCAGAAACGCGTCGGCACCTGCCAACGCGGCGGTGGAACGGTCGGGATCGAGCGGGAACCGTTGCGCGATCGCGCCCACGGGGTCAGGCGTACGGGTCGGGGTCAGGAACGGCAGGTCAGGGAGCGTGACAAGGCCGCAGGAGGTGAGGCAGAGCACAAGCGCGCAGGCGATCGCAAGACGGGCTGAACGATGGAGCGGGGGTGTCATGGCAACAACGCTAGGAGCCCGAAGGCCATGGGAATGTTGGCCGAGGCGGGTTATCCACAGCCAATTTCTGCCAGTTTCGTCAGGGGACGAGCAGCACCTTCCGCGCCCCCGGCGCCTTCTCTGCGGCCTCGAAGGCCTCGCGCCAGTCCTCCAGCGGGTATGTGTGGGTGACCAGTCCCTCCGTACGGATCCGTCCCTCCGCGATCCCCTTGATCACGGCGGGATAGGTCAGCCCCGAGAGATGAGAGCCGATGATCGTGAGCTCCTTACCATCGCCGATGATGTTCCAGTCGGCGGTGACGAGGTCGGCGAAGACCCCCATCTGCACGTACCGGCCCCGCTGCCGCAACGACTCCAGTCCCTGGGTGACCGACGCCGCGCTCCCGGACGCCTCGATGTAGACATCGCAGCCCAACCCGTCCGTCAGGCGCCGGATCTCGGCCGGCAGGTCGCACTCCATGGGGTTCAGGACGACGTCGGCGCCGAACTCTGCCCCCAGCGCCAGGCGGTCGGCCCTTACGTCCAGACCAATCAAGAGCTGAGGCATGTGCGAGGCCGCGATCGACAGCATTGCCAGCCCAATCCCGCCGAGACCAGCGATGACGACCACGTCGTCGTGCCGGATCCCCGCCTGCTCCACCGCGTGCATCCCGCAGGCGATCGGCTCGACCAACGCGGCCTGCTCGATGGTCATCCCCTCGGGAATCCGATGGTTCACCGCGGTCGCTGGCAGGAGCACGTACTCGGCGAAGCCGCCCTGGCAGACGTGCTTGAACCCGTACACCGCCGACCTCGTACACAGCCAGTGCATCCCCCGACGGCAGTACGGGCACTCGCCGCACGGCAGGATCTGCTCGGTCACGACGAAGTCCCCGACCGCGAGGTCAGACCCCTCGCCGACCTCGACGATGGTGCCGCACATCTCGTGCCCGCCCGTGACCGGGGCGTCGATGTACCGATCCGCCTCCGACGTGCCCCAGATCCGGATCCCGCCATGGAACGACTTGATGTCGCCAGCGCACACCCCGCACGCGGCCACCTTCATCAGTGCCTCGCCGGGACCGACCTCGGGGACGGGCACATCCTCGTACCGGTAGTCCCCAGGTGCGTGCGCCACGACCGCCTTCATGGTCCTCATGACGTCAGCGTACGGCGGCTGTCCACGGCGGCGGAGGGGTGGTCAGGCGCCAGAGCCGTGTAGTGCGCGCGGTCACTCCCGGGTCTCTGGCTTCAGGTGACCGTGCCGGGGCAGGCTTCGACCTCGGATCCGCCTAGTTTCCGTGGCATCAGGTCAGCTGCAATCGGGGCCCAACTTCGGGCGGCGATCAGTGAGGACGTGGTGCTTGCCGCCGGGGTGCTGTCCTACTTCGCGGTCGGGATGGGCGTCATGCTCACCTACGTGCTGAAGGCGCCTGTAGCGCCGGAGCTGGTGAGGACCTTTGCTCTCGGGGCGTTGGCCTGGATGTCGGCCGCGGTGACAGCGGTGTTCGTACCAAGGCGACGTGAGGACGGCATTCGTGGGCGGGGTGCCAGAAGCGAGGGTCTCGGCCACACGGTCGGGGCCCTCGCTTGTTGCTGGCCCCGGGGTTGGCAGAGAGCTGGCCAACCGGGAGCGCCCCTGCGTCGGCGAGGGGGCCAGCCCGATACATTGGCCCAAACGCCCAGCCTCAGGAGCCCGATGTCGAATGCCGCCGCGATGGCCCCTGGGTCGGTGGTCGTCGTACGGGACGAGGAGTGGCTCGTCACCCAGGTCCGGGCGACCGATGACGGCACCCTGATCACCGTCCAGGGACTGTCTGATCTGGTACGGGGAACGGCCGCCAGCTTCTACGAGTCCCTCGACCAGATCGAGGTGCTCGACCCCCGCGCCGCGACGCTCCGAGCCGACGCCTCCCCTCGCTACCGAGACGCGAGGCTGTGGCTCGAGGCCACCGTACGGAAGACCCCGCTGCCCCTCACCGACGACCACCTCACTGCGTCCCTCGATGCCCTCGCCGATCCGCTCGACTATCAGCACTCCGCTGTCGCCCAAGCCCTCAACCCGAGCAACCTCAGGCCCAGAATCCTCCTCGCCGACGCGGTCGGACTAGGCAAGACGCTCGAGATCGGCATGATCCTCAGCGAGCTGATCAAGCGGGGCCGCGGCGACCGCATCCTCATCGTCTGCCCCCGGCACGTCCTCGAGCAGATGCAGAACGAGATGTGGAGCCGGTTCGCGATCCCGTTCGTACGGCTCGACTCCCTCGGCGTGCAGCGGGTCAAGCAGAAGCTCCCCGCGACCCGCAATCCCTTCACCTACTTCAACCGCGTGATCGTCTCGATGGACACCCTCAAGCAGGACCGGTTCTCCTCGGACCTGCGCAAGCACCAGTGGGACGCGGTGGTCATCGACGAGTCCCACAACGTCACGAACTCGACCACCCAGAACAACCGCCTCGCGCGCATCCTGGCCCCCAACACCGACGCCCTGATCCTCGCCTCGGCGACGCCCCA
Organism: Propionibacteriaceae bacterium; assembly: GCA_035416185.1. Classification (GTDB taxonomy): domain Bacteria; phylum Actinomycetota; class Actinomycetes; order Propionibacteriales; family Propionibacteriaceae; genus JBHAES01. The sequence goes on from DAOOHL010000152.1 coordinate 6,981, forward strand.
CAACGGCAAGGCCGAGTCGTTCGCTGAGCTGGTCCGGCTGCTCGAGCCCACCGCCGTCACCCCCGAC
>DAOOHL010000153.1:0-7025 GCA_035416185.1 Propionibacteriaceae bacterium
TGACAGGTGAGGCGTAGAACACGGTGTCATCCTCCTGGGAGATGGGCAGCACGATCATGTCAGCGGCCGCCTGGAGCTGGATCTCGGCCAGCAGTCGATCGCGTGCGGTCACATCGGTGGTCGATCGGGCGTACTGCTCGAGTTCGGCCACCTTGGCGAGGCTGCCTGGCGGTGCCGCGTCACGGTACAGCTGCATCCACGCGAACGGGGTCGCTGTCCACGCCTTCATGTCAACCAGCCGCAGATCAGACGTCGCCGTGTCGGGGACCACCTGAACTGAGGCATAACCGGCACTCTCGATCCGGTCACGGATGTCACGTGCGCGCTCACGTTCGCCCGTGATCGTCGAGGTGTACGAGAGGGTCAACACCGGACGCGCCCCTTGTGACGGCGGCAATGACGGCGCGCCACCCTTCGGGAACGCCTCGATGTGGCCGCCAATGCCGCCAGGGATCACCGAGCCGAGGGTACGGTCCTCCTGCAGCGCCTGACTGACCGCCTGCCGGAGCGCAACGTCGAGCCGCTGGGTCGAGGTCGGGTTCCAGACCAGGTAGTGCACCTTCACACCGGGCAGCACCTCGCGACGGAAACCCGACTCGGTCACCTTGTCTTTGCTGGCGTTGATCTGGTCACTGAACCGCTTGAGGGCGGCGTCGCTCAACCCGCGGTAGACGACGTCGATCTCCTTGTTGCGCATCGCCGCCTCCAGCGCGGCACTGTCGGCGAAGTAGGCGACCTGCATCGTCGCCACCGACGCGGGGGTGTAGCCCTTGTAGTACGAGTACTGCCGAAGGTGGAGCGCCGTCGCTGTGCCCGCAACGAAGCGGAATGGCCCAGAGCCGACCGGAGAACTGGTCGGTGGCATCACCTGGTCGGCGTCATACACGTCCTCGTCGACGATCGAGGCTGCTGGGCTCGCCAAGGCGAACCCGAACTGCGCGTCCGGCCACTTGAGCACGAACCGTACGGTCAGGTCATTCGGCGTCTCGATGTGGTCAAGCGCGCTGAGCTGCGACGCGGATGAGCCCGGTACGCCGAGCCGGAGCGCCCGGTTGATCGAGAACTTCACGTCTGACGACGTCAGGTTGTCCCAGTTGTGGAACGCCATCTTCTCCTTGAGGGTGCACTCGTACACAGTCGGCTGGACGAACAGACAGTCCTTCGCCGCGTCAGGGAACAGCGACGCCTTGCCCGGATCCGCCGTCATCAGCCGTTGGTACACCGCCATCGTCAGCGCCGTGCTCATCGGGTCGGTGACAGCCACCGGGTCGACCGTGACGACCTTCTCGGTCGTGCCTACGGTGAAGTCGCGAGGAGACGTCGAAGGAGTGACGCTCGGTACGGGTACCTGCTGGATCACCCCGGTACACCCCGACAGCATCAGGGCACACGCCACCACCAACACGGCGAGGGCGCGGCGGGGGGTCAGCATGGTGGACCCATTCAACCAGCAGTACCTACTGGGGGTGGAACCCCCAGACCCCCGCTCGCTCGAATCCGGCTCGCTCCACCGACTACCGGCGCCGCAGCGAGTCGCTATGCCGAGAAGTACTTCGCCTCCGGGTGGTGCACCACGATCGCGTCGGTCGACTGCTCCGGGTGGAGCTGCAACTCCTCCGACAGCTCGACGCCGATTCGTGCGGGATCGAGCAGCCGGACCAGTGTGGTGCGGTCGGCAAGGTCCGGGCAGGCCGGGTAGCCGAACGAGTAGCGCGAGCCGCGGTACGTTTGGTCGCGGATCTGCTCCTCGTTGTCAGCGGCCGGTCGAGCCAGACCGAGCTCGTCCCGTACGCGCTCGTGCCAGTACTCGGCCAGCGCCTCCGTCATCTGCACCGACAGGCCGTGCAGCTCGAGATAGTCGCGGTAGGCGTTGGCAGCGAACAGATCGGCAGTCTTGCGCGCGATCGCTGACCCCATCGTGACCAGCTGGAGTGCGATCACGTCGGGTCCACGTTCTGCCATCTCACTGGCGTCGCGGAAGTAGTCCGCCAGCGAGAGCCGACGGTCGCGGGTCTGCCGCGGCCAGGTGAACCGGGCAGTCTCGGTCAGGGTGCCGTCCTTCGCGTAGGCCTCCGGATCATGGATCACCAACGTGTTGCCCTCGGAGTGGCAGGGGAAGTACCCGTACACGACCGCGAGCTCGCCAAGGTTCTCCGTACGGATCCGGTCCAGCCACATCCGCAGCCGCGGCTCGCCCTCGGTCTCGACCAGCTGCTCGTACGAACGTGCCTCGCCACCGGCATCGGTCGCCCGTGACGGCTTCAGTCCCCACTGACCGAGGAACGTGGCCCGTTTGTCGAGCCACTGCGCCACGTCGACCAGAGGAAGACCCTTCACGACCCGGGTGCCCCAGAACGGCGGCGTCGGGACGTCGATGTCGCGTGCAACGTCTGACCGCACAGAGTCGTCGAACCGGGGGTCCGGCCCTTCCTGCTCCTCGCCCTGCCCTGGCAGCTTCCTGATCCGACGCTCCTTGATGGCCGGCAGAGCCGCGCCAGGATCGCCGCGCTTGACCGCCATCACGGCGTCCATCAGCCGCAGCCCCTCGAAGGCGTCGCGGGCGTAGCGGACCTCGCCGCCGAAGATCGCGTTGAGGTCATGCTCGACGTACGCCCTGGTGAGCGCAGCACCGCCGAGCAGCACGGGGTACTTGTCGGCGAGCCCCCGGTCGTTCAGCTCGACGAGGTTGTCGCGCATCACGACCGTCGACTTGACCAGCAGTCCGGACATGCCGATCGCGTCGGCGTTGTGCTCCTCGGCCGCTTCGATGATCGTCGTGACTGGTTGCTTGATGCCCAGGTTGACCACCGTGTAGCCGTTGTTGCTGACGATGATGTCGACGAGGTTCTTGCCGATGTCATGCACGTCACCCTTGACCGTCGCGATCACAAGGGTGCCCTTGCCGGCCGAGTCGGTGCGCTCCATGTGCGGCTCAAGGTGCGCCACGGCCTGCTTCATCACCTCGGCCGACTGGAGGACGAACGGCAACTGCATCTGACCCGAGCCGAACAGCTCACCCACCGTCTTCATGCCGGCCAGCAGGTCGTCGTTGACGATCTCGAGCGCCTTCTTGGTCTTCAGCGCCTCGTCGAGGTCGGCGGCGAGACCCTTGGACTCCCCGTCGACGATCCGGCGAGCGAGACGCTCCGACAGTGGCAGGGACGCCAGTTCCGCGGCTCGGGTGGCGCGCGCCGAGGTGGCTGTGACGCCCTCGAACAGCTCCAGGAAACGCTGGAGCGGGTCGTACCCCTCACGCCGTCGGTCCCAGACCAGGTCGAGGGCAACCTCGCGCTGCTCGTCAGGGATCTTCGCCAACGGGATGATCTTCGACGGGTGCACGATCGCCGAGTCGAGTCCCGCCTCGACAGCCTCGTGCAGGAAGACCGAGTTGAGCACCTGGCGAGCCGCCGGGTTGAGGCCGAACGAGACGTTGGAGACGCCCAACGTGGTGTGGATGCCCGGGTAGCGCGTGGTGATCTCGCGGATCGCACCGATCGTCTCCAGCGCGTCCCGCCGGGTCTCCTCCTGGCCCGTGGCAATCGGGAAGGTCAGGCAGTCGACGATGATGTCCGACGTCGTCAGCCCATGGTTCGTGGTCAGGTCGTCGATCAGGCGGGTCGCCACCCGTACCTTGTGGTCGGTCGTCCGGGCCTGCCCTTCCTCATCGATGCACAGGGCCACGACGGCAGAGCCATGCTCGCGAACCAGCTCCATCACCCGCTGGTAGCGGGACGTCGGGCCATCACCGTCCTCGAAGTTGACCGAGTTGATCACGCATCGGCCGGCGAGGTGCTGGAGGCCTTCACGGAGCACCTCCGGTTCGGTCGAGTCGAGCACGATCGGCAGCGTCGTCGCCGTCGCGAGGCGTGACGACAGCTCGCGCATGTCGCGCACGCCGTCGCGTCCGACGTAGTCAATGCAGAGGTCCAGCAGGTGAGCACCCTCACGCGCCTGCCCCTTGGCGATCTCGAGGCACTCGTCCCAGTTCTCGGCCAGCATCGCCTCCCGGAACGCCTTGGAGCCGTTCGCGTTGGTGCGCTCACCGATGGAGAGGTACGAGGTGTCCTGGCTCAGCGGAACCTCGCTGTAGAGCGATGCGACTGAGGGCTCCACCTCGGGCGTGCGAGGTGTCACCTGGCGCTGGGCAACGGTCTCAGCCAGCACCCGGATGTGCTCGGGGGTCGTGCCACAGCAGCCGCCCACGACACCAAGGCCATAGTCGGTCAGGTATCGGTCGAGGGCGGTAGCCAGACCATCGGGGGTCAGCGGGTAGTGAGCGCCGTCCTTGGTCAGCTCGGGCAGACTGGCGTTGGGCATGCAGGAGACGCCGATGGTGGCGTGCTTGGCGAGGTGACGGAGATGCTCGGTCATCTCGGCCGGACCAGTCGCGCAGTTCAGCCCGATCACGTCGATGCCGAGCGGCTCCAGGCTGGTCAGTGCCGCCCCGATTTCCGACCCGAGCAGCATGGTGCCGGTCTGCTCGACCGTCACCGAGACGAACAACGGGACGTCCTTGCCTGACTCTGCGATCGCCCGCTTGGCGCCCAGGATGGCTGCCTTGGCCTGGAGGAGGTCCTGGCAGGTCTCGATCTGCACGGCGTCGATGCCGCCCACGATCATCGCGGCCACCTGGGTGGCGTACGCGTCGCGGAGGGCCTCGAACGGGGCATGGCCCAGGGTCGGCAGCTTCGTCCCTGGCCCAACGGAGCCCAGCACCCAGCGCGGCCGGTCGGGCGTGCTCATCTCGTCGGCCACCCCACGGGCGATCCGAGCCCCAGCCTCGCTGAGCTCCCAGATCCGGTCGGCGATGTCGTACTCCCCCAACGCGGCCAGGTTCGTGCCGAACGTGTTGGTCTCGACCAGGTCCGAGCCAGCCTCGTAGTACTTGCGGTGGACCGCAGCGACCACGTCGGGCCGGGTGACGTTGAGGATCTCGTTGCAGCCTTCGTAGCCCTCGAAGTCGTCGAGCGACAGGTCGTACGCCTGGAGCATCGTGCCCATCGCACCGTCGGCAACGAGAACACGGGTTCCGAGCGCGTCACGAAGCGACGGACGGGTCCCAGCGGGCGTGGCAGTGGCGAGAGGCGTGGTGGTCACGCCGGAATCGTACGTGAGGACCGCTGTGGGAACAGATTCCGCGCCCGCGATGAGCGCCGTACGGAAGCCGCTAGCCAGAATCAACCGAACGGTGGACGGTCTGGTCCGACGGGGGGCTGAGGCTGGACGAGACCCACCGAACCGATGAAAGGGCAACCTGATGCTCGCCTCGCTCTACCGTTCCGCTGCCGTCTGGACCGCACTCGGACTTGCCTCCGGGCTCGGGTACCGGGAGCTCACCCGGCAGTTCGCCTACACCGGTGACACCCAGCTCGCCGTCGGGCACACCCATGCGCTGGCGCTGGGCACCACGATGATGCTGATCTTCCTGGCGTTGGTGAAGGTGTTCGCTCTGGACGCCGACCGCCGGCTGCGCTGGTTCCTGTGGGTCTACAACATCGGGCTGGCGATCACGTTCGGCATGCTCAACGCCAAGGGGACCCTCCAGGTGCTCGGCTCCCCCATGGCCACCAGCAAGGCACTGGCTGGCATCTCCGGACTGGGCCACATGACCCTGACCGCCGCGTTCGTGCTGCTGTTCCTGATCCTGGGGCGGGCAATCCGTACGGCGCCTGCCGTCAAGGATGCCGAGCCCGCGTCAGTCGGGGCCTGACTCGTCCGACGCAGCGCCGTGACCGCCCGGCTGCCCTCACGCAGGACAGTCAACAGCGACGGCGAGGGAGGCGCACAGCTCACGCATCCGCCAGCTCGAGAGTCGACCTAGGCGATCCACAAGACGTAGCATGAACGTGGCATTTTGCCGCGGCGTACACAAACGCTGACCTGCGTGCAGGAGTGGCCCGATCGAGGGGACCTCTGCACGCAGGTCAGCAGTTGTGTACGCGAGGCCTACACGCCCAGACGCTGGCGGCGCAGCAGTTCCGACTCCGTCTGGTTGCTTGTTGGCACGTGGCCCTTGAGCGGCAGGATCCGCTCGTGGATGGCGTCGATGATCCACTCCGGCTGCGGGAAGAAGAGCGACTCCAGCTCCGGGGCGGGGGTGATGTGGTTTCGCGAACCGACCACGACCACCGGCGCGTCGAGGGCGTCGAAGGCCACCTGTGACACGGTCGTCGCCACCGTCTGCATGAAGGAGCCACGCTCGACGGCGTCGGACGAGAGCACCAGGCGTCCCGTCTTCTTCACCGAATCGATGAGCACCGAGTAGTCCAGCGGCGCGACGAACCGCAGGTCGACGACCTCGGCCGAGATGCCGTACTTCTCCTGCAGGATGTCGGCCGCCTGGAGCGCCCGGTAGAGCGTCGCGCCCAGGGTGGCGATGGTCACATCCGTACCCTCGCGCCGTACGACCGACTGGCCCTCAGGGGTCTCGTAGTAGCCCTCCGGAACGCCGTTCTCCTCGAACTGCTCGCCCACGTCGTACAGCAGCTGCGACTCGAGGAAGACGACCGGATCGGTACCAGCCAGGGCGAGGTTGAGCATGCCCTTGGCGTCGGTCGGGGTGGCCGGGAAGTAGACCTTGAGGCCGGGGATGTGGGCCACGATCGCGGCCCAGTCCTGCGAGTGTTGGGCGCCGTACTTGTTGCCGACCGACACCCGGAGCGTCAGGGGCATCTTCAGCAGGCCAGCCGACATCGACTGCCACTTGGCCATCTGGTTGAAGACCTCGTCGCCCGCGCGGCCGAGGAAGTCGCAGTACATCAGCTCGACGACCGCACGACCGCCGCACAGCGCGTAGCCGACGCCAGCACCGACGATCGCCGCCTCGGAGATGGGCGAGTTGAACAGCCGCCGGTACGGGAGGAGCTCGGTCAGACCGCGATAGACGGCGAACGCGCCACCCCAGTCACGGTTCTCCTCGCCCCAGGCCGCCATCGTCGGGTCGATCGCGAACCGGTGCGCCATGGCCTCAAACAGGCCGTCGCGGAACTGGTACATCTTCACCTTCGAGACCGGCTTGCCGTTCT
>DAOOHL010000154.1:0-6897 GCA_035416185.1 Propionibacteriaceae bacterium
TCCAGCGGCCGAGCTGCTCGGCCAGACGCCGGGCGAAGGCAACCGCCAGCGCCACCAGGAGCACCCCGGCAGCGCCCAGCAGCGCCACCGTGACCAACGCTGGACCACCGGACAGCGTGCGGGCCAGCAACAGCACGCAGCCGGACCCCATCAGCTGGCCCAGAGACCAGGTGGAGTGGATCGCACTCATCACGGGGCGTGCGCGCGCCTTCTCCACCTGAACGGCAAGGGCGTTCATCGAGATGTCGAGCACACCGTTGCCCATCCCGAACAGGAAGCTGCCCAGCAGCACCAGGGGAAACGCGGTCGCCAGGCTCATCAGCGTGGAGGCGGCCGCGAGCAGCGGCAGCGCGGCCAAGGAGACCCGACGAGCCCCGTACCGCTCCGTCAACCGACCCGAGAGCTGCATGCCCGTGATGGCACCGACGCCACCAGCGAGCAGCATGCCGGTGATGCCGATCTCGTCGATCTCGAGCTTCGCGCGGATGGCGGGCAGGCATGCCGCGTACGTGGCCATCGCCAGACCGTTGGCGGCGAAGAGCAGAACGGTGGCGACCATGGGCCGTCGGCCATGGGCAGAGGCGCCCATGGCTGGATCGTGGCGGGTCACGTGCCGGTGCTCAGCCGAAAGTCGGACTGCAGGTTGTGCATCCCGTTCCACGCGAGGTTCACCAGATGCCCAGCCACCTCGGCCTTGGACAGGCCCGGGTTGTCGAGCCACCACTGGGCGGTCATCGACACCATCCCCGACAGCGCCTGCGCATAGACCGGTGCCGCCTTTGAGTCGAGTCCACGGTTGGCGAAGACAGCGCCCAGCAGTCCCTCGACCCGCATCACGACGTCGTTCAGAATGCTCGCGTACGAGCCACCCGTACCCGTCTCCGACGAGTCGCGGACCAGGATCCGGAAACCCTCGGGATGCTCCTCTACGTAGTCGAGCAGCGCCAGAGCACACAGCTCCAGCAGCCGCCGTGAGCCAACGCCCGGCGTGGTCAGCGCTACCCGCAGGGTCGAGTGCAGCCGCTGCACCTCCCGGTCGACGACGACCGCGTACAGGCCTTCCTTGCCGCCGAAGTGCTCGTACACCACCGGCTTGCTCACCTCGGCGCGGGCGGCGATGTCCTCGACGCTGGTGCCGTCGAAGCCCTTCTCCGCGAACGCCGTACGGGCGACCTCGACCAGCTGGTCGCGGCGCTCGGCGCTGGTCATCCGCACGCGGCCACGACGGGCGCGTCCGGGTTCGGTCAGGGCGTGCACGGCACCAGTCTCCACCCCTTGACCGCCCGGAGGCGAACTGGTGCCACGGGATAGGGTTCGCGGCGGGGTCATGTCCGGGCAGGGCGACGTGGATGGGGTTGGCTGATGGCTGAGTGGTTCACCCCCAACCCACGCAACACCATCAGCGTGCCTGGCGTGGACCGTACGTTCCGCCGCGACCTGGTGCTGGCCATCCTGCTGCTGCCGATGTTCGCCTCGATGCTTGCCGTGTCGTCGCTCAACGTGGCGCTGCCCTCCATCGGGACGGGCCTCGGCGCCTCCAGCACCGACCTGCAGTGGCTGTTGTCGGGCTATGCGCTGGCCTTCGGTGTGGTGCAGATCCCGGCTGGACGGCTCGGCGACGTCACCGGTCGAGGCACGTGGTTCGTGGTGGGGGTAGCGCTGTTCACGCTCAGTTCGACCGCGTGCGGGTTCGCTCCGGACCCGACCTGGCTCAACGTCGCCCGGCTCTCCCAGGGACTCGGGGCTGGCATCTTTCTGCCTCAGGTCAACGGCATGATCCAGCAGTACTTCTCCGGCGGCGGCCGGGCGAAGGCGTACGCGTTCTTCGGCATGACCATCTCGGCATCGGTCGCGGTCGGCCCGTTCCTGACCGGGGTGATCATCCAGACCCTGGGTGAGCGGCTCGGCTGGCGAGTGTCGTTCCTGCTCAACGTTCCCGTCGGAGTGCTGGCCCTGGTTCTCGCCCTCCTGTGCTTCCCTTTCGAGACCGAGCGAGCCCGACGACGGATGGAGGGGGTCAGGCCACCGCTGGATCTGGACCCGGTTGGCGCGCTGCTGGTGACGGGCACGTCGTTCGCTGTGATGTGGCCCTTCCTGACCCGGGGCAGCGTGTGGTGGTGGGCGCTGCTGCCCGTCGGCGGCCTGCTGCTGTGGGCCTGGGTGGCCTGGGAGCGCGCGTACCACGCACGTGGTGGCGAACCGATGGTGGATCTGGCGCTGTTCAACTTCCCCTCGTTCAGCTTCCAGACCGCGATCAACTCCTTCCTCCTGCTCGGCGGCACGTCGGTGTTCGTCACCATTGCGCTGCTGATGCAGGGCGGCTTGGGGATGACCGCGTTCGCGACGGGGGTGATCGGCCTGCCCAACGCGATCGTGTCGGCCTTCGCCGCATGGTGGTCCGGCCGCCACGCCATGCGACACGGTCGCCTGCTGGTGGTGGTCGGGCTGGCCTGCCACATCCTGCACACGCTGGGCACCATCGTCGTGATCGCCACGGGAGTCAGCATCTGGTGGCTGCTCGGCATCCTGGTTCTCGGCGGCATCGGCTTCGGCCTGATCGGGTCGCCCAACCAGACCCTGGCACTGATCGACGTGCCCGAGGCCAGGGCAGGGAGTGCGGGCGCGGTCAAGGCCACCGCCGAGCGGATCGCCACCGCCATGGGCAACGCATCGATGATGGCAGTGTTCTTCACCGTCACAGCGGCATCGGGCTACCGTACGGGCGCTGTGGCCACCCTGAGCGTGATCGCGGCCATCGTCGCCTGCGGGTTGGCGTTCGCGGTGTACGACCTGCGCCGGCGCGGACGGGCCGTGCTGGTCCACGCCGATCGCTGAAACGCGCGCGAACCGGGTGGCACTGCGCCGGTAGGGTGAGGGCGACCGCCGTACCGAAAGGCTTTGAGACCCATGGCAGTGTTCTCCGGCATCGAGCTGGCTCCCCGCGACCCGATCCTCGGTCTGACCGAGGCTTTCAACGCCGACCAGAACCCGCTGAAGGTGAACCTCGGTGTAGGGGTCTACCTCGACGACTCCGGCAAGATCCCTCTGCTTGAGTGCGTGAAGACGGCCGAGCAGGCGCTCGCCGCCGCTCCCAAGCCGCGCGGCTACCTCCCCATCGACGGCTTGCCCGCCTACGTGTCGGCCGTCAAGGACCTGGTCTTCGGCGAGGACTCCGATGTGGTGCAGAGCGGCCGGGTCGTGACGATCCAGGCGCTGGGTGGTACGGGCGCTCTGCGGGTGGGGGCCGGCATCCTCAAACTCGCCAACCCTGACGCTGGACTTCTCGTCTCGAACCCCTCATGGGAGAACCACCAGGCGCTGTTCTCGCGGGCGGGCTTCGCTGTGGGCACGTACCGGTACTACGACCCGGCCACCCGTTCGGTCGGTCGACGGCATGGTCGCTGACCTGGAGTCGGCCGCGCCCGGCACCGTCGTCGTGCTGCACGCCCGCTGCCACAACCCCACCGGCAACGAGCTCGCCCCGGCCGACTGGGACCGGGTGATCGAGGCCGTCTCCTCGCGTGGCCTGACGCCGTTCCTCGACATGGCCTACCAAGGCTTCGCCGAGGGGGTCGTCGAGGACGCCTACGTCATCGGCAAGTTCCTCGCCGCTGGCCTGTCGTTCCTTGTCGCGACGAGCTTCTCCAAGTCGTTCTCGCTGTACGGGGAGCGCGTCGGCGGGCTGTCGGTCGTCTGCGCCGATGCCGATGAGGCCGCCCGGGTGCTGTCGCAGGTGAAGGTGATCATCCGTACGCTCTACTCCAACCCGCCCACCCATGGCGCCGCCGTCGTGGCGCATGTGCTCGGCGACGCCGACCTGAGGGTGCAGTGGGAGGCTGAGCTCGGGGCGATGCGCGACCGGATCAAGGCGATGCGCTCGGCGTTGGTCCAGGGCCTCGCGGCCGCCGGGATCACCGACGACATGAGCTTCATCACCTCCCAGGTTGGCATGTTCAGCTACTCGGGCCTGTCGAAGGACCAGATGGTGCGGCTGCGCTCGGAGTTCGGCGTCTACGGCACCGACACCGGCCGGCTCTGCGTCGCGGCCCTCAACAGCCGCAACATCGCCCACGTCTGCGAGTCGATCGCCAAGGTGCTCTGACGAGGCGCGGTCGTCGCTGTTTCGGATAGCATTGCTGTTCGGTCCGGGAGCATTCCCGGCCGTTCCCCGGTTGGTCTGCCGGCAGGGCCCGCCTGACTTTGAATCAGGACTAGCGACAGTGGTTCGACTCCACTCCGGGGAACGTACGTCACGAACCCAGCGTGATGAGGGTCGTGAGCGCGGCCACCGACGAGGGCGTCGGCGGTTCGGTGACGTTCAGCGACCAGATGGTCACGACGACCATGAACAGGATCGGGAACGCCAGCGCGATCGTCTGCAGCACGCGGTCGAGGGTCAGGAACTTCTTCGTGGTAGTCATGTCATCCATCTCGCCAGCAGCCGAAGCGGTGGAGAAGTCACTGTCGATGGGTGTACTGACAGGGCATCCCAGCGCGGAGCGAGCGCCCGTACGGTAGTCGTGTGGACAACAAGGCAGAGGTACGGGAGTTCCTCACGACGCGGCGGGCGAAGATCACACCGCAGCAGGCGGGGGTGCCCAACGCGGGCCAGCGGCGCGTGCCGGGACTCCGCCGCAGCGAGGTGGCGAGCCTGGCTGGGATGAGCGTCGAGTACTACTCGAAGCTGGAGCGCGGCGCGCTGGGTGGGGTCTCGTCGGGGGTGCTCGATGCGATCAGTCGGGCACTCCAGCTCGACGATGCTGAGCGGCGGCACCTGTTCAACCTGGCCCTGGCCGCCGACGGCACGGCCGCAGCCATGCGTCCCCGGCGCCGCGTGACGGCGCGGTGGGTGCCGAAGCCGAGCCTGCAGTGGGCGCTCGACGCCATCGTGACGGGGCCGGCCATCGTGGGGAACAACCGCTCCGACCTGCTCGCGACCAACGCCTTGGGACGGGCGCTGTACGCCGACGTGCTCGCCGACACCACTCGGCAGCCGAACCTGGCCCGGTTCGCCTTTCTCGACGCGGCGGCCAGGCGGTTCTACCCGAACTGGGAACACACCGCCGACATCACGGTGTCGAACCTCCGGACGGCGGCTGGCCTCGACCCGCACGACCAGGCGCTGCAGGAGCTGGTCGGGGAGCTGTCCACGGTCAGCGGTGAGTTCCGGACGCGGTGGGGGGCCCACAACGTACGGATCCACGCGGGCGGGCTGAAGCAGTACCACCATCACGAGGTCGGCGAGCTTGAGTTGGCCTACGAGAGCATGGACCTGCGCTCGGAACCAGGGCTGAGCCTGACGATCTTCACCGCAGAGCCGGGGTCGGCCTCGTCCGAGCGGCTGAGGTTGCTCGCCTCGTTGGCGGCTGCCACGGCCGCTTCGGAGGCTTCGATGGCTGCGGCGCCTGGCGGTGCTGCCGTTCCCGGACGACTCTGACCTGCTGACCTACCGACTTCGCTGTTCAGGCGTCCCAGCCTGGGTCGGCGGGGCCGTCGCCGAAGTCGGGGACGGGCAGCCGTACGGCGTTCTGCCTTGCGGAGTCCATGGCGATGATGCCCGGCAGGTTGAACCGCGCGGCGCGCCACGCGTTCACCGGCGGGTGGGTGTTTGTGGTGACGGCACGGACGAAGTCATCGGCCAAGTAGTGGTGTGACCCGTTGTGGCCGTTGGGCTGGCCCTCGAACTCCCTCTGCAGCCGATCCGTACGATGCACCTTCGCGAGCCCGGACACGAAGCTCTGCATGAGCGCAGGGTCGACGTCGGCGAAGCCTTCAGGCAGTTCTTTGGCGTTGGAGTAGAAGAGGTCGGAGATGTCGGTCCGGGTGCCCTTGGCATAGTCCGCGCCCTCAGACTTCGTGTAGTACGTGGCGCCCTCACCGCTCTGCTCCATCACCGCTTCGGTACCGAAGAAGCGAAAGCGTGACTCGTGGCCCTTCCAGTAGCCGACCCGGCGGAACTCGTTGGTGCGCATCGTGCCGCCGTCGGCAAGCTCGAACAGGGCCGTCATGTTGGAGAACGTGTTGCCCCACAGCGAGACGTCGGCGTCGAACACTCCGTCGCCGCGGTCGTCCGGGATGCCGATGCAGCTGACTGACGTCGCGTAGGTGGGCAGGGCGCCCAGCACGCCGCCAACGGCGTGGGTGGGGTAGAGCATGGGCGGGTACGACGCCGTCTGCTGCCAGTTCTCGCCGCCGGAGTAGCGGTAGGCGTTGTAGAAGCCGTTGTCCATGTCGTGGACGTAGTCACCCTCGGCGTAGAACACCCGCCCGAGCTCACCCGCGGCGATCTTCTCGCGGGCCCAGACGACCGCCGGGTTGTAGTAGCTGGTCTCGCCCATCATGTAGATCAGCCCAGTTCGTTCGACCGTGCGGATGATCTCGGTGACCTCCTCGACCGAGATCGCCATCGGCACCGCGGAGTAGACGTGCTTGCCCGCGTTGAGCGCCTTCAGGACCAGGGGAGCGTGGGTCCAGCGCTGGGTCATCACCGCGACGGCATCGATGTCGGGGGAGGCGATCAGGTCGTCTGCGGAGTCGAAGCGCCCGGCCAGCTCGTACTGGGCGTCGTACGCGGCTACCCGGGCGGGGTCGAGATCAGTGGCGTACACCGCCGTGACGAGCGGGTGCCGTTGCCAGAGGTGAACGAAGCTGCGGGAGAACTGTCCAGTGCCAATCACGCCAATACGCATGATGTCCACTATTTCAGGCTGACCAGGGCCGCGGAGGCAGTCGCGGAACGCGGCAGGGTCATTGCCGACCGCGAGGCGGTCGGGGCGTCTGGGCAAGATAGGGTTTGGTCCGTCCCACCGGGAGCGTACGAGAGGAACCACCCTTGTCCGATGCCGCGCCCCAGGCTGTCGCTACTGTCATCGTCCTCGCCGCAGGTGGGGGCACCCG
>DAOOHL010000155.1:0-6867 GCA_035416185.1 Propionibacteriaceae bacterium
GTACGACGACATGGACCATGCGCGCGCAGCACAGTTGTTGGCGCAACTGCGCGTGGACAACCTCGCCCAGCGCACCTTCGGCACCCTGAGCGAGGGTGAGCGGAAGCGGGTTCAGGTCGCGCGCGCACTTATGACGGACCCTGAGCTGCTCCTGCTTGACGAGCCGTCGGCGGGATTGGACCTCGCCGGGCGCGAGTCGCTGGTGGAGACCCTTTCGCAGCTGGCGGAGGACCCGTACGCCCCGGCGTCGGTCATGGTGACCCACCACGTGGAGGAGATCCCGCGCGCCACGACGCACGCCATGCTGCTCAAGGGTGGCCAGGTCGTCGAGCAGGGGCCGATCGCTGACGTGCTCACCTCGGAGCATCTGAGCCGTACGTTTGGGCTGGACCTCGACGTCGAGTCCAGGGACGGCCGGTACACCGCGCGCGCTCGAAGAGGCTGATGTGGACGTCAACCTGACCGACTGGCTGGGCACTCACCTCGGCCTGCTGTGGCTCTCGCTAGGTGTGATGCTGCTCGCTCTCGAGTGGCTGCGACGCGACCTCACGATGGCGCTGCTGGCGCTGGGCCCGGCGGTCGCCGCGCTCCTGGCCATCGTCGTACCGCAAGCCTGGTACGCCCACCTGCTCGTCGGGGTGATCGCATCCCTGGTCGGGGTGCTGCTGGTGAGACCTGCGTTGCTGGAGCGCGAGGCCCGTACGGCTCCGCCTGCCGCCTGACGTGCGCGTCCCACTGACTGACCTGCATGACGGGCGCGTCGCTCCGTACGTGGCGCTTCGAGACTCGTCGCTGCGTCGGACCGCCGGGAACCTCTTCATCGCCGAGGGAGAGCTGGTCATCCGCCGGGCTCTGGCGGCCGGGTACGAAGCCGACTCGTTCCTGCTGTCGCCCCGGGTCGCCGATGCGCTGGCCGACGTGCTGCCAGCCGGAGTGCCGGCGTATGTAGGGGAGTCGCGCCTCGTCGAGGAGCTGACCGGGTTCCACGTCCACAGAGGAGCCCTGGCGGCTCTACGCCGGGATGAACGGCACAGCACGGCTGGGATCGTCGGGTCGGCGCGGCGGCTGGTCATCGTCGAGGACATCGTCGACCACGCCAACCTCGGTGCGATCGTGCGGACGGCCGCTGGTCTGGGCTGGGACGGGCTTCTCGTCAGCCATGGCAGCGCCGACCCCCTGTACCGGCGAGCGATCAAGGCGTCCATGGGGGCCGTCTTCACGCTGCCGTGGGCACGGCTCGACGGGAAAGTCCGCCTGGGCGAGCTGCTCGACGGGTGGGTCATCGCGGCCTTGGCACTCACTGATGACGCCGTGGAGCTGGCGTCGTTTGCGACGTCGCAAGCGGCGCTCGCACCAGGGGCGAAGGTCTCAGTGCTGCTCGGCACCGAAGGGCACGGACTCTCGCCCGCCTGGCTGGAGGCGGCCGACCATGTCGTGACCATCCCGATGGCGGCTGGGATTGACTCGCTGAACGTGGCAGCTGCGGCGGCCGTCGCCTGTTACGAGCTCCGCCCGCCGTGCAGCTGACTCAGGGCTTCTCGAGCACTGGGTCGAACGGCTGCTTCGGGCTGACCGGCCAGTCGGCGGGGTAGCGGTACGCGACCTGGTCGTGGGCCTTGTACAGCGACTTGCGACGACGTGACGACAGGCGGTCGCCGAAGACGGTGCCGTACAGGTGGTCGCTCTCATGCTGAAGACAGCGCGACAGCAGTCCCGTGCCACGCACCTCGATATCTCGACCGAAGGCGTCCTGCCCGCGGCAGATCGCCCTGTCCGGCCTGGCGAGCATCTCGTACGCGCCCGGCAGCGACAGGCAGCCCTCATCGGTCGAGTCGAGCTGACGGTCCCTGCCGTCCGGCAGCTCGACCACGGGGTTGCAGATCACCCCGTACGTCACAACATCATCGGCGTCGGGGCACTCGTACACGAAGACAGCCAGACCGACGCCCACCTGAGTGGCGGCGAGCCCGACACCGTGAGCGGCCGCCATCGTGGCGAACATGTCTCGGACCAACGTGTGCAACTCGTCGCCGAACTCCGACACAGGCTCAGTCCGGGCATGCATGACGGGGGTGCCCCACCGGGTGATCGGGCGGACCGCACCTCCGGTGCGAAGCTCGTCAAGCGTTGTCATGGGCGTCGTCCTCGTGCCTCGGGTGCTGTGGTCTGACCGCCCGCCACAGTAGTGCACCGGTGCCACCGGCAAGGCGCCGGGTGGGAGGGGTGATCGGTGCCACAGTAGGTTCCATGTCCGTGCTCGAGCCCCACCTCGCTGCCTACGGGGCTCACCTTGCGGCACAGTTCGCGTCCGAGCACACCAGGCGGGCGTACGAGGGAGACCTCCGTTCACTCGACGAGTTCCTGGTCCAGACCGGCGTGCCTGACCTTGGCAGCCTGTCGCTGGCGGACCTGCGCGGTTGGCTGGGGGAGATGGCGGAGCGCGACTCAGCCAAGACCACCCTGCAGCGTCGAGCATCGGCGGTGCGCGGGTTCTTCGCCCACCTGGTCCGGGAAGGGGTGCTGGAGAGAGATCCGGCAGCAGCGCTCAAGTCACCCAAGGTGCCGAGACGGCTACCGACCACCCTGACGGCCGTCGAGGCCAACGAGCTGTTCGCTGCCGCGATCGCGGTTGCTGCCGAGGCGGCGGCCGACGACTCACCCGATGCTGGGACCGCCATCGCCGTGGCGGCTCGCGACGTAGCGATGCTGGAGATGCTGTACGCGACAGGGATCCGGGTCTCGGAGCTCTGTGGCCTTGAGCGTCGCTGCATCGACGATGCCCGCCAGACGATCAGAGTGCTGGGGAAGGGCGACAAGGAACGCACGGTGCCCATCGGGCGGCCTGCGGCCACGGCTCTGGCCACGTGGCTGACGCACCGCTCAGTTCTGGCGAAGCCTGCTGCAGGGGATGCCGTCTTCGTGGGAGCCCGAGGGCTGCGAATCGACCCGCGGGTAGTGCGCCGAGTGGTCCACCGATCGCTGAGGCTGGTGGATGGGGCTCCCGACCTTGGCCCCCACGGTCTGCGGCACGCCATGGCCACCCACCTGCTGGAGGGCGGCGCTGACCTCCGTTCGGTGCAGGAGCTGCTCGGCCACTCGTCGATCACGACGACACAGATCTACACCCACGTCACGAGCGAGCGACTTCGATCGGCCTTCAACCAAGCCCATCCCAGGGCCTGACACGTTCAGAACCCCACCGACTGCGGATCGACCAGCTCGCCATCGACCCACGCGGAGAAGTGCAGGTGGCACCCGGTCGACCACCCCGTGGTTCCCACCGTGCCGATCCGCTGACCGGCTGAGACGGCCTCGCCCACCCGGACCTGAAAGGACTCGGCGTGGTTGTAGGCCGTGACCAGGCTCCCGCCCACACCGTCGACGACACCGTGGTCGACCAGCAGCCGCTCCCCGTACGCCGCGTGGCTGACGCGTGAGATCACCACACCAGCGGTGGCCGCACGAATCGGGCTGCCACACGGCGCTCCGTAGTCGGTGCCGTCATGGAACCGAAGAGTGCCGACGACGGGATGGATCCGCCACCCGTACTCAGACGTGATCGGACCGTCCGCCGGTCGCACCAACCCCGTGGCCTGACCGCCGAAGGCCTGGCGTTGACCGATCGGCTCGTCGGCGGCCATGAGCCGGATCGGGATCGACAGCAGCAGCCGTGGGTCAAGATAGGAGTCGCCTGAGCGGAGCCCCCAGTGCAGACAATGCTCGCTGCAGTGACCGCCACGTCCGATCCGTCCGATCGGCGTCCCCGTGGCCACCTCGTCACCGATTCGGACGCTCGCGTCGACCGGTTCGTACGTCGTCCGGACCGTGCCGTGGTCGACGACCACCACGCCGCGCCCAGCCAGTTCACCAGCGAACGTCACGGAGCCCCCCGCGGCCGCCATCACCACCTCACCCGACTGGGCTGCCATGTCGACACCGCGGTGCCCGGCGTCCCAACGGTTCTCCGGAGGTCTGAAGTCAGCCGTCAAGGGGCCTGGAACGGGGGAGATGCCGCGCGGCAGGCCGATCTCCGCGGCCGCGTTCACCGCGCCCCCGACCACCAGTCCGATCGCGGCCAGTACCACCAGGAGAGTCCTCACACCCACTGACATGGGACGCGGCAGGGCAGCTGTGACACACGGCCCTAGCCCTGTGGAGAACCCATCTCACCAGAGTCGGTTGTGGACAACGTCCAGGCGGGCGGGTCCAAGTTGGTCGACCGCGGCGCCGGAGCATAGACTGACCGTTGCGTCGTGGGCCATCCCACGGCGACATCGCATGCCGACTCACCGCTGCTGTAGCGGGTCGCACCCCAGGTCCCGGTCTCCGGGCGGGTCACGACGTCGGCGTCAGGCGGCACCGAAGGGATCGGTGCTGATGAACCGAGCGCGGCGCCAGCGTGTCCGCGCGAAAGAAAGGACCGGCCATGGCCGTCGTCACCGCCCGCCAACTCCTCGAGAGCGGCGTCCACTTCGGGCACCAGACCCGTCGCTGGAACCCCAAGATGAAGCGCTTCATCTTCACCGAGCGCAACGGCATCTACATCATCGACCTCCAGCAGTCGCTGACCTACATCGACCAGGCCTACCACTTCGTCAAGGAGACGGTCTCGCGTGGCGGTCAGGTGCTCTTCGTCGGCACCAAGAAGCAGGCCCAGGAGGCCGTCGCCGATCAGGCCACCCGCGTCGGGATGCCGTACGTCAACCAGCGTTGGCTCGGTGGCATGCTCACCAACTTCCACACCATGGTGAAGCGGATCCAGCGCCTCAAGGAGCTTGAGGCCATGAACTTCGACGACGTCGCCGCCTCCGGCCTCACCAAGAAGGAGCTCCTCGGCCTTCGTCGTGAGAAGGAGAAGCTCGCCAAGACCCTTGGCGGTATCCGTGAGATGACCCGCGTGCCGCAGGCCGTGTGGATCATCGATACGAAGAAGGAGCACCTCGCCGTCGACGAGGCCCGCAAGCTGCGGATCCCGGTGATCGGCATCCTCGACACCAACTGTGACCCCGACGAGGTCGACTACGCGATCCCCGGCAACGACGACGCCATCCGTTCCGTTGCGCTGCTGACCCGCGTGATCGCCGACGCCGTCGCTGATGGCCTGATGACCCGTTCGGGCCAGTCGGTCACCGGCGAGGAGGAGACCGCCGAGCCGATGCCCGACTGGGAGCGTGAGCTGCTGGAGTCCCGTACGGACGCCCCGGCCGCAGTCGAGGCGACCGACGAGCAGGCTTCCGGGCTCGAGGCCGAGGTTGACGACGCTGCCGCTGCCGAGGCTGAGGCGGTCGTTGAGGCTCCCGAGGCTGCTGCCGACGACGCCGACACCAAGTGATCTGCCGCGTCACCCACTGACCCAGACCTGACCCAACGAAGAAACGAAAAGGGGTACCCACCCATGGCGATCACCGCCACTGACGTCAAGAAGCTCCGTGACCTCACGGGCGCCGGAATGATGGACGCCAAGAAGGCACTCACCGAGGCTGAGGGCGACTTCGAGAAGGCCGCCGAGCTGCTCCGCATCTCGGGCGCGGCCAAGGCCGCCAAGCGCGCCGACCGCGAGGCCTCCAACGGCATCGTCGCGGCCGCCGGCTCCTCGCTGATCCAGCTGGGCGCCGAGACCGACTTCGTCGCGAAGAACGCTGACTTCGTCGCGCTTGCCCAGCAGATCGTCGAGGCTGTCGACGCTGCCAAGGCGGACTCGGTCGCCGCAGCACACGAGGTGGCGCTGGCCGACGGCAAGACCGTGGCTGAGGCTGTTGCCGGTCTGTCGGCCGTCATCGGCGAGAAGCTCGAGCTCGTCAACGTCGCCAGCTACGGTGACTCCGCTCACGCCTACCTGCACCGGCGCTCGCAGGACCTGCCGCCGCAGGTCGGCGTGCTGGTCGAGTACGACGGCGACAACGCCGATCTCGTGCACGGTGTCGCGCTGCAGATTGCCGCCATGTCGCCGGTCTATGTGACCCGCGACGATGTTCCCGCTGATGTCGTTGCCAACGAGCGTCGCATCGCCGAGGCGACCGCCCGCGAGGAGGGCAAGCCCGAGGGGGCACTGCCCAAGATCGTCGAGGGTCGTGTCGGTGGCTTCTTCAAGGACAACGTCCTCGTCGACCAGCCGTCGGTCTCCGACGACAAGAAGACCGTGGGTGCGCAGCTGAAGGATGGCGGCGTCACGGTCAAGCGTTTCGTGCGCTTCTCCGCCGGAGCCTGAGTCCGCGCCCGCGCGAGCGGGGTAGAGTGACGTGCGCCGCGACCCGACGAGGGTCGCGGCGCACGCGCACGAGGAGGGTCATGACGACGACGTACTCAAGGGTGCTGCTGAAGCTCTCAGGTGAGGCTTTCGGTGGCGGGCAGCTCGGCGTCGATCCGGACGTGGTGTCATCGATCGCCCGTCAGGTCGCCGACGTGGCAGCCCGAGGCGTTCAGGTGGCCATCGTGGTCGGTGGCGGCAACTTCTTCCGCGGCGCTGAACTTCAGCAGCGTGGCATGGACCGCGCGCGAGCCGACTACATGGGCATGCTTGGTACGGTGATGAACTGCCTTGCCCTGCAGGACTACTGCGAGAAGGCTGGCCTCGACACCCGGGTGCAGACCGCCATCACGATGGGCCAGGTCGCCGAACCGTACATCCCTCGCCGCGCCATCCGGCACATGGAGAAGGGCCGCGTCGTCATCTTTGGTGCTGGCTCGGGCATGCCGTTCTTCTCCACCGACACCGTCGCCGCCCAGCGTGCTCTCGAGGTCGGCTGCGAGGTCATCCTGATGGCCAAGCAGGGGACCGATGGTGTGTACGACAGCGATCCCCGTACGAACCCCGACGCGCAGCGGTTCACAGACCTGACGTACGACGAGTACCTCGCCCGTGACCTC
>DAOOHL010000156.1:0-6854 GCA_035416185.1 Propionibacteriaceae bacterium
CAGAGCGAGACGGCGCAGCGCGCTCCCCGGTGACGTTGCCGAACAGGTCCTCAGACATCTCGGTCAGCCTAGTCTCGGCCACCGACAGCCGTGCGTCGCACTGCTCCTGAAGCCGCCGCCGAGTGGGTTTGGTCGGGAATGTCCCTGGCCGTCGGTAGGTTGTCTCCTCGTGACCACTGCGCCTCGCTTGCTTCTCGTTCATGCACACCCTGATGACGAGTCCTCCCAGTCCGCCGCAACGATGGCCCGGTACGTCGCCGAGGGTGCCCAGGTGACGCTCGTGACGTGCACGCTGGGTGAGTACGGCGACGTCGTGCACCCCGATCTCGCCCACGTGAAGAACCCGGAGCTCCTCGGCGCCCACCGGCTGGGTGAGCTGAACCAGGCAATGGCGGCGTTGGGCGTCACGGACTTCATCCGCCTGGGTGGCGATGGCACGTATCACGATTCTGGACACCACACCGAGGAAGGCACGCCCTGGCAGATCTTCCCGGCTCCCGACCGTCCCGAGAACGCGTTCTGGGATGCCGACCTGCACGAAGCTGCGCTGCATCTCGTGGCGACCCTGCGGGATCGGCGTCCACACGTGCTGGTCACGTACAACCCGTACGGCGGCTACGGGCACCCGGACCACATCCAGGCTCATCGGGTCGCGATGTACGCCGTGCAGCTCGCTGGGGTGGCGTCGTACCGTCCGGACCTCGGGGAGGCGTGGTCGGTGCCGCGCGTGCTGTGGGGAACGTTCTGCGCCGAGGACTGGGCGCTTGCGGCCAAGCTGGCCAAGGAAGCGGGCCTCGACCTCGGCTGGTCAATCCCCGAGGAGACTGACGAGGAAAGCCCCGTACCGCCCATGGTTGCCCGGCGCCGTGACCTCGCTGCCCATGTCAGCACCGGACCGTGGCTCGAGCAGCAGCGCGCGGCGCTTCGGGCCCACAAGTCACAGGTCGACCTCGGCGACCCGTTCTGGGCCATGATGACCGCCGACCCGCACCCGGAGATGCTGGGCGAGTCCTACC
The DNA here is from genome assembly GCA_035416185.1 of Propionibacteriaceae bacterium. Taxonomy (GTDB): domain Bacteria; phylum Actinomycetota; class Actinomycetes; order Propionibacteriales; family Propionibacteriaceae; genus JBHAES01. The sequence continues at coordinate 1,017 of DAOOHL010000156.1, forward strand.
TCCTGGCTGCCGGTCGGCCCACGAACGGCCTGGCCACTGACATCTTCGAGGGCCTCGACCTGACCCACTGAAGCTGGGCTAGACGCCCGGCTCGGTTGGGAGTTTCCCGGCGGTCACCGCCTTGACCAGTGTGGCGTGGTCGGCCTCCGTCTGGTCGGCGTACGCCTTGGCGAAGGCCGCGAACGCCAGCGCGGGCGCGTCCGTCTTGCCCAGGTAACCCGAGATCACCGAGGCACCCGACGTGCGCGCATGGCCCTTCGCGAGCAGGTGGCCCGTGATGCCGGCGTAGTCCACCAGTGCCGCCGGCGTCATCGCATCGAGTGGTACGGAGCCCTTCATGTTGCGGAACTGTCGTACGTAGTACTGGTGCTCCCCTACGGTCGTCCAGCCCAACAACGGGTCCGACACCGTCTGGAGCTGCTGCTGGTACTCCACGACGCGCTGGCCCTGGTGGCTGTGCCACGCGACCTCGCCGTGGACGTACGGAGCCAGCACCGACCGACGTGCCTCCTTGAGCTGGAGGAAGAGGATGTCATCGGGGCGCGATCCGACCAGCAGGGCCACCCACGCCCGCAGCCCGACCGAGCCGACGCCCACCACCTTGTGGGCGATGTCCATCAAGGTGTACCCACCGACGATCCGTCGCCACTGGGGGGTGAGGGTGTCGAGGTAGGCATCGAGCCCATCGGCGAGAGCTTCGTACTCCTCGCGAGAGGGATGGGTGACCACCGGCGGATCATCAACGATCTTGGTGGCTTCGCTGTCGCCCGCGGCCAGCTTGGGCAGCGCACGGTCGCTCGTCCGTCGACGGGCCGCCTTCGCCGCGCGGGCGATCTCGTCACGGAGGGACGCCTCGGTCACCGTCTCGTGCAGCCGGTCGGCGTCCAGATGGTTGAACGCGCGCCACAGCAACGGCTGCTTCGAGAGGAAGCTGACCTCGTCGCGGTAGGCAGCGACGCAGGCCACGACCGCTTCCTGGCAGTTGTCCTCGCTCGTACCGTTGTCGCGGCCAAGCACCCAGATGGACGCGACGAGCCGGCGCAGGTCCCACTCCCAGGCTCCCGTGTGGGCCTCATCGAAGTCGTTCAGGTCTATGACCAGCGCGCCCTCCGGCGAGCGGTAGAACCCGATGTTGCCGATATGGGCGTCGCCGCAGGCGGTGGTCTGGATTCCGGTTGAGGCGAGATGGGCCACGTCCCACGCCATGAGGTTGGCCGTTCCGCGGAGCAAGCCGAAGGGTGAGGCCGCCATCCGGGAGGTCCGGACCCCGAGGAGCCAGGGCAGCCGCCCGTGATGGGACTGCTGAATGATGTCGACGACCTTGGGCCGATCCTTCGTCGGCTTCCAGACCCCGAGGAGGTCGTGCGGGGTCGCGATCCTGAGCTTCTTGCCGTGGGCGACCCGCTCCGACCGGTCTGACGCCGGGATCCGGAACGACGTGAATGCGTCGGCGAGATGCAGACGCGGGTCTGCGGTACGAGTCTCGGGCATGGGCACTCCTGAGGATCGACTTGCATCGATAGTGCTAACGTACTATCGTTACGTATGTCGAGAACGCGAGGCTCCTGACGAGGAGCTCCCCGGAACCGAACCCTCGGTCCCCGACACCCCCATCTTTCACCCCATTCGAGAGGAAACCCTCATGCACGACTTCTTCACCCAAGACTCCCGACCCCGACGTGGTCCGCGCCGCGGCCCCGAGGGACGTGGCTTCGGCCGTGGCTCCATGGGCGGCGGCCCCTTCGGCCCGCCGATGCCCTTCGGTCCGAGCGGCTTCGGCCCTCGTGGGCCCGAAGGCTTCGGTCCTCGCGGGCCTTTTGGCCCCGGCGGCCCGTTCGGCCCTCGTCGCGCCCGTCGCGGCGACGTCCGGACGGCGATCCTGCAGCTCCTCGCCGAGCAGCCGATGAACGGCTACCAGGTCATCGCCGCGCTGGATGAGCGCACCGAGGGCGCCTGGAAGCCCAGCCCAGGCGCGGTCTACCCATCCCTGAACCAGCTCGAGGACGAGGGGCTGATCGAACCCTTCGACAACGAGGGCACCAAGGCGTACCGCCTCACCAGCCAGGGCAACCAGACCGCCGAGGTCAGCCCGGAGACCCCACGTCCGTGGGAGTCGATGCGTGCGGCTCACGAGCCGAGCCACCCCCAGGGAGCCAGCCAGATCTGGGCCGCGTACGGTGACCTCGCCCACGCGCTCAAGGCGTTGACTCGCTCCGGAACGGCTGCTCAGCACGAGGCTGCCGCCAAGGCGATCGCCGAACTGCAGCGGAGCGTGTACGGCATCCTCGCCGAGCCCGCAGCGCCGGAGGCCTCCCCCGAGGCCTGACCACCCCGTCCACCCCCATCTGCCAGGGCGCCTGTTCGCAGGCGCCCTGGTGCTTTGTCTGGACGGCCGACCACGGACAACCACAAGGCGGGTTTGTCCGCGTGCACGAACAGTCGTGCAGGACTGAACGGGTCAGGCGCCACCACTCCGGCGGCGCAGCACCAGCTTGAGCAGTTCGTCCACCCACAGCACGGTTGACCCCAGTGCTGCGGCGACGAGCCAGTGGAAGACACCCAGCGACTCCGTACCGAACGCGACCTGCAGGACGGGGATCTCAACCACCGCCACCTGGAGCAGTATCGCCACGACAATCGCCACCCACAGCCACCGGTTGTCGAAGAGATGGCTGAACGCGGAGCGCTCGTGGGAGCGCGAGTTGAGCGCGTTGAACAGCTGGGCCAGCACCAGCGTCGTGAACCCTGCGGTGCGAGCCAGTCCGATGGAGTCGTGTCCCTCGATGAGTCCGCCCGGCAGGTGCAGGTCGATCGCCAGCAGCGTCACGGCGCCCATCACGAACCCGATCACGACCACCCGACCCCACATCGCACGGTCGAGGATCCGAGCATCTCGCGGCCGCGGTTGACGGGTCATCAGGTCGCCATCCTCGGGGTCGACGCCCATGGCGAGCGCCGGTCCCGAGTCGGTGACCAGGTTGATCCACAGGATCTGGGTGGCCAACAGTGGAAGCACCACCGACGCGTTGTCGGTCTGCAGCCCGATTACCCCGGCCAGCACCACGCCGAAGAAGACCGTCACCACCTCGCCGAAGTTCGACGAGAGCAGATACCGCAGGAACTTGGCGATGTTGTCGTAGATGCCCCGGCCGTGCCGGACGGCAGCCACGATCGTGGCGTAGTTGTCATCGGCCAGCACCATCCGTGAGGCATCCTTCGTCACCTCTGTCCCCGTGATCCCCATCGCGATCCCGATGTCGGCTGCCTTGAGCGCTGGCGCATCGTTGACGCCGTCCCCCGTCATCGCCACCACCTCGCCGTCAGCATGCAGGGCGTCGATGATGCGGAGCTTGTGCCGCGGCGAGACCCGCGCATAGACGTGGACGTCGCGAGACAGAATCCTGAGCTGCTCATCGTCCAAGGCGTCGAGGTCATCACCAGTGAGGGCGATCTCATCGCCGGTGGAGAGCCCGAGATCAGCAGCGATCCGTACGGCGGTTGCCGGATGGTCACCAGTGATCATGACCGTCCGGATCCCGGCCCGGTGTGCCTCGGCGATGGCTTCGGCGGCCTCCTCGCGAGGCGGGTCGATGATGCCGACGATGCCCAGCAAGACCAGGTCTTCCTCGGCCGAGCCGTCGAGGTCGTCGGTGACCAGCCCATCGGAGTCGACCGTCCGATAGGAGACCCCCAAGGTGCGGAACCCGTCCCGGGACAGCTCAGCGATCGTACGGGAGATCGCCTCCCGCCTGCCGTCGTGGAGCGCTTCGACCTGGTCTCCCCTGCGCTCGAAGGAGCAGTGCTGCAGCAGGATGTCGGGAGCACCCTTGGTGAAGAGCCGATGGTCTCCCTCGGCGTCGCGGCCGAGCACCGACATCATCTTCCGCTCCGACGTGAACGGCACCTCGGCTCGCCGTTCGTGGGCATCCACGCGCTCCGTGCTGCCATGCAGCTTCAGCTGCGCGACCAGGAATGATGCCTCAGTCGGATCGCCCTGCACCTCCCATTCCGCTGTCGTTGCGTTCTCATGGAGCTGTGCATGGTTGGCCACGCTGCCAGCAACCAGGAGCAGGCCAGCCTCGGCGAGGACCTCATCGCTGGGGTCGCCGACGACCTCACCGTCGGGGCGATATCCCGTACCCGATAGCTGGAGCGAACCCGACGCGGTCACGATCCGAACCAGGGTCATCTCGTTGCGGGTCAGCGTGCCTGTCTTGTCGGAGCAGATGACGGTGGCGGCGCCGAGGGTCTCGACTGAGTGCAGGTTCTTCATCACGGCGTTGCGCCGTGCCATGGCCTGCACTCCGATGGCCAGCACCAACGACAAGATGGCCGGCAGTCCCTCGGGGATCGCGGCCACCGCGAGGGAAACCCCGAGCAGCAGGATGGTCACCACGTCGGAAAGGTCCCGTACGGTGCTGGTGAGGAACAGGGTCCCCATCACCACGATCGCGATGGCAATGACCAGCAGCCCCAGCAGCCGGGAGACCTGGGCGATCTCCTTCTGGAGCGGGGAGGTCTCCTGGGTCGTCTCGTCAAGCATCTCGGCGATGGCGCCCAGCTGGGTGTCCAGGCCGGTCGCCGTCACGATGGCCCGGCCCACCCCCTGGACAACTCCGGTCCCCTTGAACACCATGTTGTGCCGATCACCGAGCGCTGCCCTGCGCTCTAGGGTCTGGGCGTCCTTGGTCGTCGCTACAGACTCGCCGGTCAGGGAAGCCTCCTGAACGCGGAGCCCGGAGGCTTCAACCACACGTGCATCGGCCCCGACGGCATCGCCTTCAGAGAGCACCAGCAGGTCACCGCGAACCAGCTCCCTGGCCGGGACTGTGGTCACCAAGCCGTCCCGTACGACACTGGCGGTGGCTGCCGTCAGCTTCGAGAGTGCGGCGACCGCGCTCTCGGCCTTCGACTCCTGTACCAGCCCGATCACCGCGTTGGCCACGACGATGAGACCGATCACGATGACGTCCACGGGCGCGCCGGTGGCCCCCTCCAAGATCCAGGCCACCAGTGAGATGGCCATGGCCACCAGCAGCAGGTAGACGAGCGGGTCCTGGAACTGGCGGAGCACCCGATGCCACAGGGGTTCTGGCGGCCGGGACCGCAGCTCGTTAGGTCCGCCGGTCTCCAAGCGGCGCTGGGCTTCCGCTGTGGTGAGCCCCTGGACCAGGTCGGTCTTCAAGGCGGCCACCAGTAGCGCTGGCTCGACCAGCGCAGGGTCGGGAACACTCGCGGGTGTCGTCGCTTCCGGTGCTGCCCCGTCCACTGCACTCACCGCCAACCTGCCGGGCAGCCGCGCGGTGCGCCCGTGCTCATGGTTGGCCACGCACCGACGTGGCCTTTGGCCCAGGTTACCGCCGCGCTCGGCGAGCCCCTTGCGGTTCACCCCCAACCGTGGGCTGACCAGTACGATCAGGCCGTGCGACGACGTGAGCGCCTGGGCTTCTCCATTGCGGGGTTCGGGCAGAACCTCGTCTACAACTTCGTCAGCCTCTACCTGCTGGTCCACCTCGTCGAGGGGTCGGGCTCTCCCGAACCGGCATCGTGACCGCCACGGCGATCCTCACCGAGGCGAAGGTGTACGACGCTGTGGTTGACCTCGCGATCGGGATCACTGTTGACCGTACCCGGACCCGGTGGGGTCGCCATCGGTCGTACATCCTTGGCACCGCACTCCCAGTCGCGCTCCTGACCGTGATGCTCTTCTCGGTGCCGGAGCTGTCGGAGACGCAGCAGCTGATCTGGCTCGGCGTCGGGTTCCTCGCCTTCGCCACTGCCTACACCTTCGGCGTCATTCCGTACTGGGCGATGACCGCCGCCGTGCAACCAGATGCC
>DAOOHL010000157.1:0-6807 GCA_035416185.1 Propionibacteriaceae bacterium
TGTCGGAGGAGGTGCCTAGGCTGCTCGTGTGATCAGGTGGGACGACGACCCGTTGGTGCGGTGGGTGCACCGTACGGCTGGCGTCCCCGGCGTGACGACCGAGTGGCCCGACTGGTTGTCAGCGTCCGCGGTAGCCAGGTTCCAGGCTGCGGGCGTCAGCATGCCGTGGCGGCATCAGGTCGAAGCCGCCGAGGCGTTGTACGGAGGGCGCCACGTCGCACTCGCGACGGGCACAGCGTCGGGCAAGTCCTTGGCCTACCTGATGCCGGTGCTGGCCGCGGCAGAGACACCCGTGGCTCGGCAACCAGCGCTGGTTGAGGCGACGGCGCCTTCGGAGCGAGCAAGTGCGGTGCTGTCCGCCCTCGTTGAGGCGCGGATCGCGCGGCGACCCGGTGCGTTGTACCTGGCGCCGACGAAGGCGTTGGCCCACGACCAGCTTCGGGTCTGCCGCGAGATGGGGCCGGAGGACTGGCGCGTGACCACGCTGGATGGAGACTCCCCGGAAGACGAGCGGCGCTACGCCAGGGAGTTCGCCACCTACGTGCTTACCAACCCCGACATGCTGCACCGCTCCGTCCTCCCCCAGCATCAGCGGTGGCGATCGCTGCTGGCCAGCCTGCAGATCGTGGTCGTCGACGAAGCTCACCGCTACCGCGGCGTATTCGGAGCCCACGTGTCGGCTGTGCTGCGACGACTCCGCCGCCTCTGTCATGCCTACGGTGCCGACCCGGTGTTCTGTTTCACCTCTGCGACAGCGGCCAACGCGGTTGAGGTCGCGTCACGGTTAGCCGGGATCCCGCTGGGCGACGTTGTCGCTGTGGTCACCGACACCTCGCCACGGGGTCCTCGCACACTCGTGGTGCGGGAGCCCACTGACGCCCCTGACACCGACGCGACGCAGCTGTTGGCCGACCTGGTCGACGACGGCCAGCAGACCTTGGCCTTCGTGGCCTCACGGAAGGGTGCTGAGCTGGTGGCACTGCGGGCTCAGCAACGCCTCGCGACGGATCGAAGCATCGCCGCGTACCGTGGCGGATACCTCGCCCGCGACCGGCGTGACCTCGAGCGGGACCTGCAGTCGGGTGCGCTCGCTGGGGTGGCCACAACGAATGCGCTCGAGCTGGGTGTCGACGTGTCAGGCATGGACGCTGTCGTGATCGCCGGGCTGCCTGGCACCACGGCGTCGCTGTGGCAGCAGGCCGGGCGGGCTGGTCGCCGCGGCGGTGAAGCCACCGTGGTGGTGGTGCCGCGGCTCAGTCCACTCGACGTGCACCTGACCGAGACGCCCACGAGGCTGCTGGCCGCCCCCGTGGAAGCAGTGGTGCTGCATCCGGACAACCCCGAGATCCTGGGGCCCCACCTGGTCGCTGCCGCACAGGAGTCGCCAGTGACGCTGGCCGACGAACCATGGTTCGGCGTGGGAATGACGGCGGCCCTGGACCTGGCGGTGAGTCGCGGGCTGCTGCGGGCCAGGCCGACGGGATGGTTCGCCTCGCTGGAGAGTCGCGCCGTGGACGCCATCGACCTGAGATCTGGAGGAGGAGCCCCCTTCGAGGTTCTTGAGGCCACGACGGGGAGGATGCTCGGCACGAGTGACGCCGCCTCCGCCGACGCGGTGCTGCATGTCGGCGCTGTCTACCTGCATCAGGGTGAGCCATGGCTGGTCGACCGCCTGGACCTGGCTGAGCGGCAAGCCTGGGTGCACGCTGAGCGCACCGGGTTCCACACGCAGCCGAGAACCGAGCACGCCGTGCACGTGGTCAGCACAGAGCGCCGGGCCGCGGTTGGTCCGCGAGCTGGGATCACGGTTCACCATGGCCGCGTCAGGGTGAGCAGCCGGGTGCATGCCTACCTCAAGCGCGACGACCACACCGGCCGGGTGCTTGGGCAGTATCCGCTGGACCTGCCAGAACGGAGCCTCGCGACCCAGGCCGTCTGGTTCACCTTCCCAGCGAGCGACGTTGCAGGCGGGCTCGACGCGGCGCTGCATGCCGCTGAGCACGTGCTCGTCGCCATGCTCGGCGTGTTCGCCCCCTGCGACCGGTGGGACATCACGGCACGGTCCTGGCTGCAGCATCCCGACACGCAGGCCCCCACCATCCTCGTCTGGGACCGACAACCTGGCGGGGCCGGCTTCGCCAACGTCGGTTTCGACATGGCCGAGGAGTGGCTCACCGCCACGTCGGGTCGCCTCTCCGAATGCGGCTGCGAGTGGGGCTGTCCCCGCTGTTGCCTCTCGGGTGAGTGCGATGTTCCGGAACGAGCTCTCGACTCTCGCGGCGCAAAGCTCCTCCTGGCTGGCCGTTAGCGCCACTCACCTAGCGGGGGTGCCCGCCCGAGCCTCTGCAGCAACCGTGGTGGGCGCGCCCGGGATGGCGACGGGAACCAGCACCTGGCTGACCACGACGACGGCGAAGGCAGATCGGGTTCCCGTGATGCGGCATTGCACGACCTCGGCGGAGTTCGCCCTCGCCACTTTGGCGGCGACCCGACAGCCGTCACCGCCGGACCCAAACGCGTGGGCGGCTGCAAGCACCGAGAGATCGGCCGACGCGCGGGCCCGGTGAGCAGCCGACAGGTAGGCACCCACCACCACCCCCAGGGCACTGAGTCCCACAACCAGCAGGGATACGACGCCGACCATCAGCGTGCCAGCACCACGCTCGTCACCGGTCACCATCACGGTGCCATCGCCCCGCTCGCGAGAAGTCATCGCACGCCTGGCTCAAGCGGGATCGTCGCTCGACCGATGACGTCGACGGTGACCACCCAGCCAGGCAGCAGCTTGACGGGAGCCGTGACGGTGACCTCGACCATGCCCGTGGTGGTCCGGACAGTGGTCACGCGGCTGTTGGGTGGAGTGTTCCGGGTGATCCGCTCGACGGCGGACTGGTCACCCCTCGAGGTCTGGCGAGCGATCTCGGCTGCCGCGTCGATGCACCGCACTTGCGCCACGACAACACCGAACACGCCAATCATGCCGGCCGCGACCGCAACCAGGATGAGCGACGCGATGGCCAGCTCGACGGTGACCATTCCTCGTTCGTTCCGCTTCATGTCTGCTCCTCTCCGGGTGGCGTTGGCTGGATGTGACGGTGGTGGGCCGGAGTTCGTCACGGCCCACCACCGACGACAGGGTCAGAACGAGACGCCGAGGAGCTGCAGGATGAAGCGGACGATGGCCAGGATGATCTGGCCGATGATGCGGGCGATCTCGTCGTCGGACATGACCTTGGCCAGCACGCCGCCGAAGAGGACGACGGCGACGGTACCGACCGCGTACTCGGCGGTGGTCATGCCGCGCTCGGAGCGGCGGGCGAGGCGGGCGAGGAGCGACTGACGGTGGAGCGACAGCTGCGACATGGGGGTTCCCTTTCATGAGGCCGCCTGGGCGACCGGTGAGGCACCGGAGTGGTGTCACAAGGGGGTATGGGACGCAGGACATCGTTCGTGACATCCAGACCAAGACTGTGGACGGATCGACGGACAACAACGGCGCTTGTGGAAAGACTCACACCGGACAAAGCAATAGATGCTCCACGCAGCGAGAGGGACGCAGCGGGGCGACGCATGGCTGCCATCGACAGCCTTGGGTGGGGCACGTACTTGATCCCACAGTTCACCGCACGACCGTGCGGTGGTTGTCGCCAGGACCAGCGCCGCGTCTCGCGAGAGAGATGGAGCAGATCCAACTGCTCAGGGCTGCAGGACGGGCAGCAGCATCCCTGCCACGACCGGCACGATCCCCAGGAGGAAGAACGCGGGCAGGAAGCAGAGGCTCAGCGGCAACACTGTCCGCACACCCACGGCCCGAGCCTTGGCCTCTACCGCGGCGCGATGGTCAGCCTGCAGCTCCGCAGCCCGGCGAACCAGAGCGCCCTGGATCGCCGTGCCCGAGTCGACGGCCCGCGCAACGTCGCGGGCGACCGATCCCAGGACGGGATGGTCGCGCAGGGTGAGCCAGGCGTCGGGCTCCGCGACCCCCACTGCCACGAGGGCTGAGACACGATCCAGCTCAGCAGCGACTGGTCCCCCCATCGCCGCGGAGACTGACCGCAGGCCGACCCTCAATGGAAGGCCAGCGCCGACACATGCAGCCAGGAGATGCAGTGCCTGAGGCAGATCTGCCAGGAGTCGCTCTCGGGTGCGCACAGCGGAGGCGGGCTCAAGGTGACCCAGTGCGATGGCGCTGCTGGCTCCGGCCACGCCGGCAGCAAGCCCCGCCAGTGCGAGGCCTGCTGGCTCCGTCCAGAGGAAGGCGACGAGGCCAACGCCGATCCCGACGATGCCCCGGACCCGGCCCGATAGGGCTCCGGGGCGGGGTCGCAGCAGTCGTGGCATGCTCAGCCCATCGGGCACTCCACCGACCCTCAATCTCGTGAGGGGTGCGGGCCGCCACCACAGCAGCACGCAGCTGCCCCAGGCGAGCGCTGACGTCAGCGCCCACAGCCGGACCTCCACCTCAGTGCCCCACCACGGCCGCGGCGCGATCGGCGAGCGCCTCCGACCACAGCACCCCGGCGCCCGCCAGGCCGAAGCCCAGCACGAGGCAGATCTGTCCGCCGATCGACCCGGTCAAGAAGCCCAGCGGGTCCCCGCCAAGCGCCAGACCCATGCCCAGGCCAGCGCAGGGAAGGAGCGCGAGCAACTGCCCCGTCGCTCTCGGCGCGGCCAACTCTGCGTCGACGACATGGGCGAGATCCGTCGTGGCACGGAGCTGGTCAGTGACGGCTGACAGCGCCGACGCGACCGGAGCTCCTGTGACGGCTGAGACCTCCCACGCGCGCGCCACCGTCACCAACCCACCATTCCCCCGCTGTTGACCGGCCACTCGAAGTGCCTGCATGGGGTCTCCACCGATCTGCTGGATCGCCGCGGCATGAGCGAGCACGTTGCAGTCCATCGCAGCGTGGGCCAGCGCTGCGGTCGGAACGTGTCCAATGGCGACCAAGGACGACAGCACCTCACCAGCGCGCGCCACCTCCTTCATGCGCCGCAACTCGCTGCGCCTGGCCAGGCGGCGCCGAACCACCAGGCCAGCCGTGACAATGACGCAGGCGACCACCAGGGCCACAGCCAAGCCACGGCTGCCGTCGACCAGCGTTGCGCCAGCCACCGCGCCGCACGGCACTGCACCTGCCGCCAGCCAGCGCCGATGCGTCGTGCCGGACGATCGTGTCTCCGCTCCGAGCGGACGCAGCCTGCGCAGCTGACTACTAGACCCTGCCGCGACCCACAGCATGGCGGCGAGGGCGGCGGACAGAGCTGCGACCGCTACCACGACGTCGCTCCGAGACGGCGAGCCAGCTCGGGCCATGACTCTCCACGAGCCTCCGTACCTGCTTCGTCGCAGGTCCAACCTGGAACCGACGCCACGTGCCCATGGAGGTCTCGGACAAGAGTGGCGATCTCGGCCACCCGACGCTGACCCGACGCCGAACGGGCCACATGGACGACGACCTCCAACGCTGCGGCCAACTGGGCGTGAGCGGCATCACGAGGCAGGCCACCCAACGCCGCGAGCGCTTCGAGCCTCGCGGGTACATCGGTGGCCGAATTGGCGTGCACCGTGCCGCATCCGCCCTCGTGGCCGGTGTTGAGTGCCAGCAGGAGATCGCAGATCTCCGCTCCCCGCACTTCACCGAGAACGACCCGATCGGGGCGCATGCGAAGCGCCTGCCGAACGAGGTCGGTCAGCGTGATGGCGCCTGCCCTCTCAGCATTGGGAGGGCGGGCCTCCAGTCGTACGACATGTGGATGGTCCGGGTGGAGCTCACGGGAGTCTTCCACGATCAGGATCCGCTCCGAGCCAGGCACCAACCCCAGGAGGGAGGACAGCAGGGTGGTCTTCCCCGTACCTGTCCCGCCGCTGACCATGAACGCGACACGTCGTTCCACCATCGATCGCAACAGGTCGGCGGCACGGGTGCTGACCGAGCCGAGGCGCACCCAGTCATCGAGGCTCAACCGCCGGCGAGCGGGCACGCGCAGGGACAGACAGGTGCCTGGGGAGGCCAAGGTTGACAGGACGGCGTGGACGCGAGTGCCGTCAGGGAGCCGGGCATCGACGAACGGAGAGCCCTCATCCAGTCGCCGCCCCACGAGGGCAGCAAGCCTCGTCGCAAGTCGACGAACCGCCTCGTCGGACGGGAACGTCACCCCTGCCGGCACCAGGCCTTCACCTCGGTCGACGAACACCCGGTCGGGACCGTTGACGAGCACGTCGGTGACGCCCGCCTCATGGAGCAACGGGTCCAGGAGCCCCGCCCCCACACTGTCTCGACGGAGCTCCTCCTGGGTGACCAGCACCGTCTCGTCCGACACCACGTGGCCGGCCCAGCGCAGTGCGTCAGCGACATCCGTCGCATCCGGTACTCGTCCCAGCCCCGCCACCCGGGCCCGTACGACATCGAGTTCCGCCGTGGTCAGCTCGGACGTCATGGCCGCCACCAGCGCTTGCCGCGGCGAGCACGCCCGGGAACAGCGCCCGGCCCCGGGGCCAGCTTGGCCAGCACGTCATCGCACGCCGCGGTCCATCGCTTGGAGCCCGGCGAAACTCCCCGGTCGGCAGCACTCGCCAGAGCGGGATCATGAGGCAGCACGCCCCACAACGGCAGGCCAAGGGAGTCAGCGACGGCACCCGGCGACACTGACGCACCCGCCCGCTGCCGCACGACTGCGCCCGTGACCCCACTCGCGGCCGCCGTGGCGAGCAGCATGCGCGATGACGCCACCGACCTCACGTCCTGACCGCAGGCCAGCACCAGACGATCACTGACGCGAACGGCCTCAAGTGCCCCTGCCCCC
>DAOOHL010000158.1:0-6801 GCA_035416185.1 Propionibacteriaceae bacterium
CGCTCGCCTACCTCACCATCGAGGTCGTCGATGCCGCCGGTATGGTCTCGGCCACCGCGTCCACCGACCTCACCGTCAGCGTCAGCGGCCTCGCCACCCTGGCCGGCTTGGGCAGCGCAACCGCGGCACCGACCCATCCGTACGTCGGCAGCAGCACCCAGACCTACCGCGGATCGGCCCAGGCAGTCGTCCGGGCAGGGCGCGAGTCGGGTGACGTCACGGTGACCGTCGACGCCGGAAACCTGGGATCGGCCACAACGACGCTCCACCTGCGCTAGGCAAGAGGGACCGGAGGAGGGAGGGACCGTGCGGGTCATCATGGTCATGTTCGACACGTTGAGTCGCCGGTTCCTGCCTCCGTACGGGGCCGAAGGCATCCACGCGCCGAACTTCACCCGGCTCGCCGAACGCACGGTCACCTTCGACACCTGCTACGCCGGGTCGATGCCCTGCATGCCGGCCCGCCGCGAGATCCACACCGGTCGGTACAACTTCCTGCACCGCTCGTGGGGGCCGATGGAGCCGTACGACGACTCCGTACCGGAACTGCTCAAGAAGGCGGGCGTCCACACCCACCTCGTCACCGACCACCAGCACTACTGGGAGGACGGTGGGGCGACCTACCACGGGCGCTACTCCACGTACGAGTTCTTCCGCGGCCAGGAGGGCGACGCGTGGAAGGGTCACGTCGCCGACCCCGAGGTTCCCGACACGCTCAACGGCAACAGCCCCCACCAACGGCAGGACTGGGTCAACCGCACCTACCTCACCGACCAGGCCGACCATCCGCAGACCGGGGTCTTCGACGCGGGCCTCCACTTCATCGAGACGAACGCCAACCAGGATCGGTGGTTCGTCCAGATCGAGGGCTTCGACCCCCACGAGCCGTTCTTCTCATACGACACCCACAAGGCGCACTACCCCAGCGACTACGACGGCCCTCACTACGACTGGCCCTCGTACAGCCGGTCGAGCGTGGTCACCGACGAGCAACTGGCGCACGTGCGCAACGAGTACGCGGCGCTGATCACGATGTGCGACGAGTCGCTCGGTCGAGTGCTCGACGCCATGGACGCCCACGATCTCTGGGCCGACACGATGCTGATCGTCAACACCGACCACGGCTTCCTGCTCGGCGAGCACGGCTGGCTCGCGAAGACCGTCCAGCCGTGGTGGGACGAGACCATCCACACCCCCCTGTTCATCTGGGACCCGCGTTCAGGCGTACGGGGCGAGCGCCGCGACGCGCTCGTCCAGACCATCGACCTCGGCCCAACGCTGCTCGACTTCTTCGGCCTCGAGCCCACGGCGTCCATGCAGGGACGACCGCTGACGGGCGTCATCCGAGGCGACCACCCGGTCCGCGACGCGGGCCTGTTCGGCATCTTCGGCGGGCATGCGTGCGTCACCGACGGCCGGTACGTCTACATGCGGGGCCCAGCCGACCCGAGCAACGGGCCGCTGCTCGAGCACACGCTCATGCCGACTCACATGCGTGGCTTCTTCCAGTCATCGGAGCTGCGCGCGGCCGAGCTGGTCGACCCGCTCCCCTTCACGAAGGGCTACCCCCTGCTCCGGACGCCGGGCGTCAGCATGGCCGATCCGTGGCCGTTCGGAACCCTGCTGTACGACCTGGAGACCGATCCGGAGCAGGAGCAGCCGCTGCTCGATGACGAGCTCGAACTCAGCATGGCCGGGCTGCTCCTCGACGCGATGCGCGCCAACGATGCGCCGCCGTCCCAGTTCGTCCGGCTCGGCCTCCCCGAGACTGGACCCGCCGACCGCACCCACCTCCTGGTGGCACGACAGTGGGACCAGGTGGTCGCCTCGTCGACTCCGTTGCCCGGCCGGGAGTCGTACGAGCAGGCGGGACCGTCTGTGCTCTCCCCCGTTGCTGACCTGCTGGCCGATCCCCGTACGGAACCCGTAGTCGCGCCGCAGTGGGGGCACCTGGCGGCGTACGGCATGGCCGACCGGTCACCGTACGAAGCGGCCGGGTTCTCCGCCCGCATCAGCGCAGCGATGCTCCATGACCTGAACGCGGCGATCCGTGCCGCAACAGACCCACGAGAGGCCTGACATGACCCCCCTCACCGCCCAGTCCACGGTCGGCGCCTGGCTCGACCATCCAGTCGCCGGCTCGCTGCTGGTCGCACTGCTCGACGCCCAAGGCACCGATCCCGCCCAGCTCGCTCCGATCAAGGGCTTCCCGCTACAGGACATGGTCGCCATGAGCAACGGGAGGTTCACCGCAACCGACCTCGACGGTCTGGTTGAGGCTGCTGCGGCGCAGGGCCTGGTGGACGAGAGCCCTGCCCCGGCAGCCGTCGCCGACGTGCCGGTCCGCGGCGGGTGGACGCTGGCCGACATCCAGATCCGCGACCCGTACGTGCTCGTCGACGCTGAGACCTACTACCTGTACGGCAGCACCGACAAGAACATCTGGTACGGCCCGGGCGTCGGCTTCGACACGTACAAGAGCTCCGACCTGGAGACGTGGGAGGGGCCGTACCCGGCGTTCCGTCGACCAGAAGGGTTCTGGAGCGAGGGCAGCTTCTGGGCGCCGGAGGTGCATCCGTACGAGGGCCGTTGGTACATGTTTGCCACCTTCACCGGGCCCAAGCAGGGCGAGCGGGATGGGTATCGCGGCACTCAGGTCCTGGTCGCTGACTCGCCCGATGGTCCGTTCGAGCCGTGGAGTGACGGGCCGGTCACACCCCGCAAGTGGCAGTGCTTGGACGCCACCTTGTGGGTCGAGGACGGCGAGCCGTGGATGGTGTTCTGCCAGGAGTGGACCCAGATCCACGACGGCGCCATCTGGGCGCAGCGCCTCTCGGCCGACCTGGCCCACCCGGTCGGAGTACCCGTCTTCCTCTTCAACGCCTCGGACGCAGCCTGGGCCAAGGCCACCGAAGGCCGCGGCGGCCGACTGGCGTCGTACGTGACCGACGGCCCCTTCCTGTACCGGCTCGAGAACGGGCATCTGCTGATGCTCTGGTCGAGCTTCGGTGACCAGGGGTACGCGATGGGCGTTGCCCACTCCACCACTGGCCACGTGACCGGTCCGTGGACCCAGGAGGACACCCCCATCTGGGCAGCCGATGGAGGGCACGGCATGATCGTGCGCCTCCTCGACGGCTCCCTCGCGATCACCCTGCACCAGCCCAACGACACCCCGAACGAGCGCGCCGTGATCCGACCTCTGGTCACCTCCGGCGACACGATCCGCCTCGCCGACTCCTGAACCCGTCCCCTCCCAACGAAGGAAACCGCCATGACCGCACTGCCGTACCAGGACCCCACCAAGACCGCTGAGGAGCGTGCCGCCGACCTGCTCGGCCGGATGACGCTGGAGGAGAAGGCGGGCCAGGTCAGCCAGTACTTCTACTTCGGCAGCTTCGGCCAAGTGCCCGAGGGGATGGATCTCTCCCAGCTGCCGCCCGAGGCACTGATGTTCATCCAGCAGCCGTCCATGGTGGAGGCGGAGCTGAAGAAGGGCGCGGTCGGCTCACTGTTGTTCGTCCGCGACGCGGCCAGCGCCAACCGGCTCCAGAAGATGGCGCTGGAGGGCAACCGGCTCGGCATCCCGCTGATCTTCGGCTTCGACGTGATCCATGGCTTCCGGACGATCCTGCCGGTCCCGATCGCGATGGCCGCCTCCTGGGATCCCGCGACGATCGAGCGTGGCCAGGCGGTCGCGGCTCGCGAGGCGCGCGCAGTGGGCATCCACTGGACGTTCGCGCCCATGGTCGACCTCGCCCGCGACGCTCGCTGGGGCCGGATCATCGAGGGCGCCGGCGAAGATCCGGTGCTCGGCGCCGCGGTCTGCGCTGCTCAGGTACGGGGCTTCCAGGGCGCTTGGACGAGCGAGAACGTGATCTCCGGTCCGAAGCACTACGCCGGGTATGGGGCAGCGCTCGGCGGACGGGACTACGACGACGCCGACATCTCGGACTCCGAGCTGTACAACCTCTACTTCCCGCCGTTCAAGGGGGGCATCGATGCGGGCGCCGGCAACATCATGAGCGCCTACATGGACCTCAACGGCGTCCCCGCGTCGGGCAACCGTTGGCTGCTCACCGAGGTGCTGCGCGGTGAGCTCGGCTTCGAGGGCTTCGTGGTCTCCGACGCCAACGCGGTGCGGTCGCTTGAGACCCAGCACTTCGCGAAGGACCTCACCGACGCGGGTGCGCGCGCCATGAACGCGGGCCTCGACATGGAGATGTGCATGATGGACGCCGCCTACTCGCGGCTCCCGCAGGCGGTTGCCGATGGCCTCGTCGACGAGGCGACCATCGACCAGTCCGTCCGGCGCATCCTGGAGGCCAAGTTCCGCATGGGTCTGTTCGAGAACCCGTACGTGGACGAGTCCGCCAGCGCTGACGTGCTGGGCCGCACCGATCACCGCGAGGTCGCCCGCGAGGCTGCCGAGAAGACGATCGTGCTGCTGAAGAACGAGGGTGGCGCGCTGCCCCTCAACGCTGCAGTCCTGAAGAAGATCGCCGTCGTCGGCCAGCTCGCCGAGTCACAGCGCGACGTGCTCGGGCCGTGGGTCTTCGACCAGGACACCGCCGAGTCGGTCAGCCTGCTCGAGGGAATCCGCGCCTGGGACGAAGGGATCGCGGTCGACTTCGCGCCGGGCGCCTCGATCCCCAACCGGCTCTACCCCTCGATGTTCGACCGGATGGACCCGACCGTCATCAACACCCCCGACGACTACGACGACGACGCGGCCATCGCCGAGGCGGTCGCCCTCGCGAGCGACGCCGACGTCGCGATCGTGGTGGTCGGCCAGCGGCAGAACCAGATCGGCGAGAACGCCTCGTCGGCGACCCTCGACCTGCCCGGCCGTCAGCTCGAGCAGCTGCAGCAGATCGTCGCGACCGGCACGCCAGTGGTCCTGATCGTGATGTCGGGTCGCCAGCTCGACCTGCGCTGGGCCGATGAGAACGTGCCCGCGATCGTGCAGGTCTGGTACCCCGGTACCCGCGGTGGTGAGGCTGTGGCGAACGTGCTCTTCGGTGATGTCTCCCCCGCTGGCCGGCTGCCGTTCAGCTGGCCGCGCCACGTGGGCCACGTGCCGATGGTCTACAACCACTACCGGACGTTCCAGCCGGAGGCGCAGGACAAGCGCTACTGGGAGGAGCCCTCGACCCCGCTGTACGTCTTCGGCCACGGCCTGTCGTACGCGTCGTTCTCGTACGACAACCTGCGCCTCGACGCCGACACCATCAAGGTCGGCGCGACGGCGACGGTGTCGGTCGATGTCACCAACACCTCCGACCGCGACGCTGACGAGGTCGTCCAGCTCTACATCCACCAGCGGTACGGCACCTCGAGCCGCCCGATCCGGGAGCTCAAGGGCTTCGAGCGGGTCACGATCAAGGCCGGCGAGACCCGGACCGTGTCGCTGCCGCTTGGCCCGGACCAGCTTCGCTACTGGTCGGCGATCCCGCGCGACTGGGTGCAGGACGCGACCGAGATCGAGGTCTATCTGGGTGGCTCGTCAGCAGCCGAGCTGTCGACCCTGCTCACCGTGGAGGCCTGAGCCATGGCCGAGTTCGGTGCTGGGCACGTGAACACGGTTCCGGTCATCCCAGGCTTCTGGTCTGACCCGACCGTCTGCCGGGGGCCGGAAGGGCAGTTCGTGCTGGCCAACTCGAGTTTCGAGTACTTCCCCGGCGCGCCGGTCCACGTGAGCGACGACATGCTGCAATGGCGCCACGTGGGCAACGTGATCACCAGGCCTGAGCAGGCTGATCTCACCAGCGGCGTCGGATCGTCGGGGATTTTCGGCTCGACGATCCGGTACCACGACGGCCGGTACTGGTTCATCACGACCAACATCGCCCAGGTGCTGCAAGGCCAGCTGCTGTTCCACGCAGAGAAGCCCGAGGGGCCGTGGTCGGACGGGGTCTTCGTCAAGGGGCTCGTCGGCATCGACCCCGACATCGCTTGGGACGACAGCGGCACCTGCTACGTCACCTGGTGCGGGTTCCCGGGCGGCATCCAGCAGGTCACGATCAATCCCGAGACCGGCGAGGTGCTGTCCGAGCCGGTCAAGCTCTGGAACGGCACGGGCATGCGGAACCCCGAGGGGCCGCACATCTACCCCATCGGCGACTGGTGGTATCTGCTCATTGCCGAAGGCGGCACCGGCCACGGCCATTCGGTCTCGGTCGCTCGGTCCCGCGATCCGCAGGGGCCGTACGAGCCGTACGAGCACAACCCGATCCTCACCCACCGCTCGACCGACCATCCGGTGCAGTCGACCGGCCACGGCGATCTCGTCGAAGGCCCCGGCGGACAGTGGTACATCGCCTTCCACGGCACCCGCCCCAAGGGCCAGTTCCCGGAGTTCCACCTGCTCGGCCGCGAGACCTTCGTGGCGCCGGTGGAGTGGGTGGATGGGTGGCCGACAGTCGTGGAAGCGGATCTGGACGTACGGGCCGTAACCTCGTTCAGCGAGGACTTCACCGGTGACCTCGCGCACCGGTGGGTCGTCCCTGGCGGCTCCCTCGCGGGGGTCGAGACCACAAGTGAGGGTCTGCAGCTGACGGCCACCGACGGTTCAGGCCTGCCTGTGGTGACCCGCGTCCAGGACCACGACTGGACTGCCACAGCCACCATCGACACGTCCCGAGGCGATTCCCGGCTGCTGGTCCGGCTCGACGGCAACCACTGGTACGGCGTCGAGACGTCCGGATCGACCGTCCAGGCGGTCGCCCAGATCGGTCCGGTGACCCAGGTGCTGGCGACCCGCGAGGCCGCCGGACCCGAGGTCACCCTCACGATCAGCGT
>DAOOHL010000159.1:0-6797 GCA_035416185.1 Propionibacteriaceae bacterium
CACCATCTTCGCCGTACGGGGATCGCGCCCGAAGAAGTGCTTCCGTACATAGGCACCATCGTTGGCGCGGAAGGTCTGGTAGTCACCGTCGGTCGTCGTGTTCATCACGTTGACCAGAGCGCCCTCGGAGTCTGCCGCGAGCAGCGGGTCCCAGCCGGAACCCCAGACGACCTTGATCACGTTCCAGCCGGCGCCACGGAAGAACGCCTCGAGCTCCTGCATGATCTTGCCGTTGCCACGCACGGGGCCGTCGAGGCGCTGCAGGTTGCAGTTGATGACGAAGGTGAGGTTGTCGAGCTCCTCGTACGCCGCCCACTGCAGGAAGCCGCGCGACTCCGGCTCGTCCATCTCGCCGTCACCCAGGAAGGCCCAGACCTTCTGGTCGGTGGTGTCCTTGATGCCGCGGTTGTACAGGTAGCGGTTGATCGAGGCCTGGTAGATCGCGTTCATCGGGCCGATGCCCATTGACACGGTCGGGAACTCCCAGAACTTCGGCATCTGGCGCGGGTGGGGGTACGAGGGAAGCGACCGCAGCTGACCGTCGACGAAGTGGCTGTGCTCCTGTCGGAACCCGTCGAGGTCGGCCGCCTCCAGGCGACCCTCGAGGAAGGCGCGGGCGTACATGCCGGGCGAGGCGTGGCCCTGGAAGAAGATCTGGTCCCCGCCGCCCGGGTGGTCCTTGCCGCGGAAGAAGTGGTTGAGGCCGACCTCGTACAACGTGGCCGATGACGCGTAGGTGGAGATGTGGCCGCCGACACCGACGCCGGGACGCTGCGCGCGGTGGACCATCACAGCGGCGTTCCAGCGCAGCAGGCGGCGGAAGTCACGCTCGAGATCGTCGTCGCCGGGGTACTCGGGCTCGATCGACTTGGGGATCGTGTTGACGTAGTCAGTGGACGTCAGAGACGGGACGCCGACCTGCTTCTCACGCGCGCGCTCCAGGAGGCGGAGCATGACGTAGCGGGCACGGTTGCGACCGCCGGCGTCGACGAGCCCGTCGAGGGACTCGATCCACTCGTTGGTCTCATCCGGGTCCGTGTCCGGCAGGTTCGTGGGAAGTCCGTTGAGGATCGGGCCTACCTCGTCGCGTGGGATCACGACCGTCCTTTCGTTAGTTGGCGCGTCAGCACGCCCGGGTTTCGCATCCCATCTTGTCATGGGAACAACCCGTACGGCGCCGTCAGCCAGCGCACCACTCCAGCAGCCGGTCGACAGGCCACGTCGTGATGATGCGGTCGGGCTCGATCCCTACCTGGTAGGCCCGCTCGGCACCGTACTCGAGGAAGGCGAGCTGGCCGGGAGCGTGGGCGTCGGTGTCAATGCTGAACAGGCAGCCCATGTCGCGGGCCAGTTCGAGTAGTCGGGTCGGCGGATCGCGCCGCTCCGGTCGGGAGTTGATCTCGACGGCCACATTGAACGCGCGACAGGCCTCGAAGACCACCTCCGCATCGAACCTCGACTCGGCCCGCTTGCCCCGACCACCCGCCACCAGTCGTCCTGTGCAGTGCCCGAGGATGTTCGTACGGGGCTTCGCCACAGCCATCACCATCCGATGCGTCATCGACTCGGCATCCATCTGCAGCTTGCTGTGGACGCTTGCGACGACGACGTCGAGGGTGGCGAGGGCGGTTGCCGACTGGTCGAGGGTGCCGTCGTCGAGGATGTCGACCTCGATCCCCTTCAGCAGCCTGATCCCCGGGTTGCTCGCGTTGAACGCCTCGATCCGACGACCCTGGTCGAGCAGCCGCTCTTCTGTCAGGCCCCTGGCCACCGTGAGCCGGGGGGAGTGGTCGGTGACCACCAGGTACTCCCGGCCGAGCGCGCGGGCCGTCTCGGCCATCTCCTCCAGCGGGGCGCTGCCGTCCGACTCGTCCGTGTGGGTGTGGCAGTCGCCGCGCAACTGGCTGAGCAGGTCGTGGCCGGCATGGGCGAGGGGCTCTGCGCCCTCCCTGCGAACGCGGGCCAGGTAGTCCGGAACTGTTCCTGCTGCGGCGGCCACGATCACGCTCACCGAGGTCGGCCCGAGGCCCGCCACATCCGCCCACGAGCCGCTTTCGAGCCGCCGTCGGCGCTCGGCGGCATCCATCTGCTCGACGATGTCGGCCGAGCGACGGAAGGCCTGGGCCTTCCGGGAGTCGGCTCGGGCGCGATCGAGCCAGAAGGCGATCTCACGCAGCGCCGTCACCGGACCAAGCTGACCCGAGGGTCGCGCGATGTCGTCTGAGCGGGGGTCGGCCACGGCCGACACACTACGCTGCGGGAATGGCCAAGGCTTCGGCGGCGCCGACCCGGACGAGCGGACGCACCCTCGTGCCGTCCGGGCGTTCACGGGCAGCGATGGTGAAGCGGCTCAAGGCCGGTTCAGCGGCCATGACCACGGCGACGCTCGCCGAGATGGACCGGCACGAGTGGTTCCGCGAGCTGGCTGCGGAGCACCGGTCCTGGATCTCGCTCGTGGCGCGCTCCGGTGTCGACCACTTCATTGAGTGGCTGGCTGACGAGAAGGACGAGCCCGTCTCCCCCACCGCTCTGTTCGACGCGGCGCCGCGCGAGGTGATGCGGCACATCACGCTGCAGCAGACGGTTGAGCTGGTGCGGACGACGGTGGAGGTGGTCGAGCAGTACCTCCAGACCATGCCTCGAGGTGACCGGTCGGTGCTGACTCAGGCCCTGCTCTACTTCAGCCGCGAGGTGGCGTTCGGCGCAGCGGAACTGTACGCCCAGGCTGCGGAGATCCGCGGCGCTTGGGATGCCCGACTCGAGTCACTCGTCGTCGACGCTGTCGTGCGCGGTGAGGCGGACGAGTCGCTGGTGTCGCGGGCCTCCACCCTCGGTTGGCGGTCGTCCCATGCCGTCGTGGTCGCCGTGGGAGACGCACCCACAAGCAACACCACTCTGGACGCGCTTCGCCGCGCTGCGGTGAAGGCTGGCCTGGACACGCTGGTCGCCACCCAGGGCGACCGGCTCGTGGTCGTGCTGAGCGGCGAAGCCCTGGTGGATGACATCGCCGCGGCGGCCGTCGTCGGGGGGCTCGCCCCCCATTTTGGCCCGGGTCCCGTCGTGGTGGGCCCGGTGGTCGACCACCTGGTCGATGCTGGTCTGTCAGCACGCGCAGCCTTCTCCGGGATCCGCGCCGCGATCGCCTGGCCCCAGGCTCCCCGACCGGTGACTGCGGCCGACCTGCTCCCCGAGCGAGCGCTCGCAGGCGACGGCCACGCTCGGCGGGCACTCGCCCAGGAGGTGTACCGACCCTTGGCCGCCAGCCCAGACCTGCTGGCCACGCTGGTCGGTTTCGTCGATGCGGGCTCGTCGATCGAGGCTGCAGCACGAGCGCTCTACATCCACCCCAACACCGTTCGGTACCGCCTCAAACGCATCCACGAGATCAGCGGCTACAGCCCGGTCGACGCTCGTGACGCGTACGTCCTCAGGCTCGCTCTCACCGTCGGACGGCTGATGGCCTGAGCAAGACGCCTCCGTCTGGTTTGTTGTATTCCCACAAATCACCCCCGTGGAACTTCGTGATGTTGGTCTGCGCGTTTGCTGTCTTCTTACGAAAGAGTGAACCCGTGCTCGCCATTGTCGCCCCCGGTCAGGGGGCTCAGAAGCCAGGCTTCCTCACCCCTTGGCTTGAGATCCCGTCGTTCGCAGCCCGACTCGGCTGGCTGTCAGCCGTCAGCGGTCTCGACCTCGCCCACTACGGGACCGAGGCCGACGAGGCCACTATTCGCGACACCGCCGTGGCCCAGCCGCTGCTCGTCGCCGCTGGCCTGGTGACCGCTCTGGAGATCTTCCCCTCACCGTCCCACGCGTTCCGCAAGGTGGGTGTCGTCGCCGGGCACTCGGTCGGCGAGATCACGGCTGCAGCTGGCAGCAACGTGCTGAGTGCAGAGTCGGCGATGGTGCTGGTGCGGGAGCGCGGCCGCGCCATGGCCGAGGCCAGCGCAGCACGGCCAACCTCGATGGCTGCTGTCGTCGGCGGCGACCCCGACGAGGTGGCTGCGGCTCTGGAGAAACATGGGCTGACGGCCGCCAATAACAACGGAGCTGGGCAGGTGGTCGCCGGTGGCACCACCGAGCAGCTGGCTGCCCTGGCTGCCGAGCCGCCGCATCGAGCACGCGTGGTCCCGCTGTCGGTCGCGGGCGCCTTCCACACCGTCCACATGCAGCCCGCCGTGGCCCACATGGAGCAGCTTTCCCGGGCCGTCTCGACGAAGGACCCCCGCACGAAGCTGCTGTCGAACCGCGACGGCAAGGTGGTGCAGAGCGGTCGGGAGTACCTCAAGAGGATCGTGGCCCAGATCGCCAACCCGGTCCGCTGGGACCTCTGCATGCAGACCATGGCAGAGCTCGGCGTCACCGGCCTGCTCGAGCTCCCGCCGGCTGGGACGCTCACGGGCATCGCGAAGCGCAACCTCAAGGGCGTGGAGCTGTTCAGCCTCAACTCCCCCGACGAGATGGACGCCGCCCGCGCCTTCTGCGAGAACCATGCCGACGACAAGCACTTCGACCTCTCAACGACGCCCACATGGCGGCTCGTTGTCTCACCTGGCAAGGGTCGGTTCGCCCGGAACGACGACGTCTCCGAGTCGACCCGGCTGCCCGAGAACGCATTGATCGGCACCGTCTCGAACCTGCGGGATGAGCTGGCGGTCAAGGCAGCCCGTGGCGGTACCGTCCTGGAGTGGCTCGTCGAGGACGGCGACCCCGTCTCTCCCGGTCAACCGCTCTTGCGGCTGTATCCCTCCCCCGACATCGATGAGGACGAGGTGCACGGAGCATGACCGCTGCGATCAAGGTTGCCGAGACCCGGGCTGGGTCGCGCATCGTCGCGATCGGGTCGTACCTGCCACGGCGGGTCGTCACCAATGCCGAGATGTGCACGATGATCGACTCGACCGACGAGTGGATCCAGCAGCGCACCGGCATCAAGGAGCGCCGCTGGGCCGGCGACGACGAGCAAGTGCAGGACATGGCGTACGGCGCCGCCACTCAGGCGCTGTCGCGGGCTGGCATGACGGCTGCCGACATCGACTGCGTGATCGTTGCGACGGTCTCCTATACGGTGCAGACGCCAGCGCTCGCCCCGCTTGTCGCCGCTCAGCTGGGCTGCGTCGACGCGGCCGCCTACGACGTGTCCGCTGCCTGCGCCGGCTTCTGCTACTCGCTCGCCCAGGCTGACTCGCTGATCCGGACCGGGTCGGCGACCAACGTTCTGGTGATCGGTGTCGAGCGGCTCTCGGACATCACCGACAAGAGCGACCGCGGCACGGCCTTCCTCTTCGCCGACGGCGCCGGCGCGGCGGTCGTCTCACCGTCCGACGTGCCGGGCATCGGTCCCGTCGTGTGGGGCTCCGACGGTGCCCAGGCTGGTGCGCTCAAGCAGTCTGAGGATTTCCGTGTGGCATCACCCAAGGGCTACATGCCGACGCTCGAGATGGACGGCAAGGCGGTCTTCCTCTGGGCGACGACCTTCATTGCTGGCGCGGCTCGCCGGGTGCTGGAGAAGTCCGGGGTCAGCGCCCACGACCTCGACGTGTTCGTGCCGCACCAGGCCAACAACCGCATCACCGACTCGATGCTGCGGCACCTGAAGCTGCCCGAGCATGTCGTGGTGGCGCGCGCGATCGAGCGCATCGGCAACACGTCGGCAGCCTCCGTACCGCTGGCGATGGACGAGCTGCTCACCTCCGGTCAGGCCCGCAGCGGCCAGACCGCCCTGATCATCGGGTTCGGTGCCGGGCTGGCATACGCCGGCCAGGTCGTGACGCTCCCCTGAGCCCACGCCGTACCGCCCGAGCAGTAACCCCTGGTTCCCCTACAACAAGGAGAAATGCACATGGCCACCACTGAGGAGATCCGCGCCGAGCTCGCCACGATCGTCAACGACGTCGCGGGTGTCGCCGTCGAGGATGTCCAGCTCGAGAAGTCGTTCACCGAGGATCTCGACGTCGACTCGCTGTCGATGGTCGAGATCATCTACGCCTGCGAGGACAAGTTCGGCATCTCGATCCCGGACGAGGACTCCAAGAACCTCCGTACCGTCGGCGACGCCGTCGCGTACATCGAGAAGGCCCAGGCCTGATCGTTCCTGGTCGGTCCGTCCGGCGTACGGCACCGTCGTGCGCCGGACGGACAGCCGGGCCGCCCCTCGCGGCCCCCACACTTGCTCCACCCTCTGCCCCATCCCGGATGCCCAGCCTGAGCATCCAGACGACCTGAGGAACGCACCATGCCCACCATCGTGATCACTGGTCTCGGCGCCACTACCCCGCTCGGCGGCGACCTGCCCTCCACCTGGGACGCCCTCGTCTCGGGCAGAAGCGGCGTGCGCCGCATCGAGGAGGCCTGGGCCGATGACCTGCAGACCAAGATCGCCGCGCAGGCAGCGGTCGACCCGGCCACCACGATGGACCGGGTGGAGGCCCGCCGGCTGGACCGCTCCACACAGTTCGCCCTGGTGGCTGCCATGGAGGCGTGGCGGGACGCTGGCTTCGGGCTCGGCGAGGAGAACCCCGTCGACCGCGACCGGCTGCTCGTCTCCATCGCGTCCGGAATCGGTGGGCTTCAGTCGCTGATCCAGAACTGGGACGCCCAGAAGGACAAGGGCCCGCGCCGCGTCTCCCCCTTCACGATCCCCCTGCTGATCGCGAACGCCCCCGCGGCCAACGTTGGCCTGAAGATTGGAGCTCGCGCTGGCGTCCACGCCCCCGTCTCGGCCTGTGCCTCCTCGAACGAAGCAATCGCGCTGGCCTCCGACCTGATGCGGCTTGGGCGCGCCGACGTCGCCCTCGTGG
>DAOOHL010000160.1:0-6624 GCA_035416185.1 Propionibacteriaceae bacterium
CGCGCGGCCGTCTCCAACCTGCGCAGCCAGGGGTACGCCGTCGCGCGCGCCCACGTGCGCCACCTCAACCCGTTCCCTGCGAACCTCGGCGACGTGCTGCGCCAGTACGACCGGGTCGTGGTGCCCGAGATGAACCTCGGCCAGCTCGCGATGATCCTCCGGTCACAGTTCCTGGTCGACGTGCAGTCCTACTCGCGGGTGCGCGGCCTGCCGATCTCCAACGAGGAGCTGGCCGCCGACATCATCACCCTGATCGACGACCTGCCCGCCACGGATGGTGGCGCCGCAGCAACGAAGGAGCAGTCGTGACCACGACGTACGAAGGGCTGAAGGGCGTCCCGCTCTCGCTGACCCCGCTCAACCGCAAGGACTTCACCAGCGACTCCGAGGTGAGGTGGTGTCCCGGCTGCGGTGACTACTCGATCCTCGCGACCTTCCTCGGACTGATGCCCGAGCTGGGCATGAAGCGCGAGAACACGGTCATCGTCTCGGGCATCGGCTGCTCGTCGCGGTTCCCGTACTACGTCGACTCGTACGGGCTGCACTCGATCCATGGCCGCGCGCCCGCCATCGCGACCGGCGTGGCCATCACTCGGCCCGACCTCGCGGTCTGGGTCGTGACCGGCGACGGAGACTCGCTGTCGATCGGCGGCAACCACCTCATCCACGCGATGCGGCGCAACGTCAACATGACGATCCTGCTGTTCAACAACCGCATCTACGGTCTGACCAAGGGTCAGTACTCGCCGACTTCCGAGGTCGGCAAGGTGACCAAGTCGACCCCGCTCGGCTCGCTCGACACCCCGTTAAACCCGCTGTCGCTGGCGATCGGCGCCGAGGCTGGTTTCGTGGCCCGGGCGATCGACTCCGACCGGAACGGCCTCACCGAGGTGATGAAGGCGGCCGCCAACTACCGCGGTACGGCGCTGGTCGAGATCCTGCAGAACTGCCCGATCTTCAACGACAACGCGTTCGACGCGGTCAAGGGCAAGGCGGGCGAGGAGGGCATCATCCCGCTGACGCAGGGTGAGCCGATCGTGTTCGCAGGGGGCCGGTACGGGGTGGTGCGCGACGCGGCAACCGGGAACCTGACGGTCGCCGAGGTGGCTGACGTGGGCCTCGAGAACGTGGTCGTCCACGACGCCCACCGCGAGGATCCCTCGGTCGCCTTCGAGCTCACCAGGCTGACCGACAGCGGCGTGCTGCACCGAGCGCCAGTTGGCGTGTTCCGGGATGTCCCCCGCCCGGCATACGATGACCTCGCACGCCAGCAGGTCGAGATGGCACGCGGCGCAGGCACGACTGCTGACGGGCTCCAACGGTTGGTCACCGGACGGGAGACCTGGTCGGTCGGCTGACCGAAGGGAGACTCTCGTGACTGACCACCCCCGGTCGCCTGCCACCCCCGTTCGACAGGACCCGTCGTCGAGCCCCTTCGACGGCACCGTCCTGCGGCCCAGCGGCCCTCCGCCCAACGACGGTACGGTGCTCCGCCCGTCCGGACCCCCGCCGAGCGATGGCACGGTCCTGCGGCCCAGCGGGTCCCCGGTGGACAGCACAGTCCTGCGGCCTGCAGGCCCACCCCCCGAGGACCGTACGGTGCTCCAGCCGGGTGGCCCCTCGTCCCTGCCTCCCGCCGACCTCGACCCGTGGGGTGCGACCCAGCTCAAGCCACCGCCAGCTGGTGGGTGGACGCCGCCGGAGAACCCGTACGCCACCGACTCCGGCGACCACACGATCTTCGCGCCCCACCTCGACGTGCCCAAGGCTGTGTTCGGCGCCGGCAACGTTCCCGAGTCACGCTTCGCGCCGCCCGAGGAGCGGCCTGGCACCTCGGACGTGCAGCCACCGCATGAGCGGTTTGCCCCCCGGCCCATCCCGGGCGGTCCCACTGACCTGCCTCATGGCGGGCGGTTCGCCACGCCCGGCGCGGTTGACGAGGACGCCGCCAAGGCACCGCGGTCACGCAAGGTCCCCGGCTGGGTCATGGGTATCGTCGCGGTCCTCGTCCTGGCCCTGATCGGCGGCGGCATCTGGTGGCGGTTCTTCCGTCCGACCGTGATCGACATCAACATCACCGTGCCGACCTCGTCGGCGCCCGTGAACAAGCCGAAGGTCGAGAAGCCTGAGGACGCCGTGCTGGGCTACCTGCAGGCGCTGAAGGCTGGTGAGATCGAGAAGGCTCTCTCGTACGGTCCCGTCGGCCCCGGCTCGCGCGTGCTGCTCACCCCGGCGTCCATCAAGGAGTCGCAGGCCAAGGCACCGATCGACAACATCGTCGTACCCGCCGTCACCGGCGCGACCAGCTCGATCAAGGCCCGTTACACGATCGGCACCGAGGCGGTCGAGCGCACGTTCAACGTCTCCAAGACCGACGACGGCGGCTGGCAGCTCGCGAAGTCGACCACCACCGTCCAGCTGTCGGCGAAGCGCAGCCCGCGGGTGCCGCTGATCATCAACAAGCAGACCGTCGACAACGTCGCGGTGCTGGAGTTGGTGCCCGGCACGTACCACTTCGAAACGGGCCTGCCTTTCCTGCGCTACGCCGCAACGACCGACGTCAAGGTGCTCAGCCTCGACTACAACGAGCCGATCCAGGTGCTCAGCCTCGAGCTGACCGACGAGGGCCGGGCCGCGATCCTGAGCCAGGCCCAGGCGTCGATGCAGGCCTGCCTCGACCTCGGCTCGCTGAACCCGCCCAACTGTCCCTTCGGCTACGCGATGCCGAAGCCAGTCACGAAGATCACCTGGACCCAGAAGAAGGATCCCTGGACCGGCATCCAGTTCACCCTGACCAAGGAGGACGCCGCGGTCGCAGAGGCGAACTTCACGATCTCACTGAACGCCAACGTCGAGTTCGCTGACGGTCAGAAGTCGCCGAACAACAACTACGAGGGCGAGGTGCGGCTCACGGCCGACATCACGAAGAACCGCGCCCAGGACGTCCAGATCAAGTGGTCGGAGGCCCGGCGGTAGCACGCGACAGATCTCGTACGGGGCAGTTCCCAGCCCGTCTAGGATCGACGAGTGACTGCTCTTGACCTGTCCCTGATCGACCCGGCCGTCCGCGTCCAGGACGACCTCTTCCGCCACGTCAACGGCCGGTGGCTCGCCACCGAGGAGATCCCCGCCGACAAGGCGGGCTGGGGCGCCTTCTTCGAGCTGCGGGACCGGTCGGAGGCTGCTGTACGGGAGATCCTCGACGACCTGCTCGCCGCCGACGTGACCAGCCTCGATGAGGAGAAGGCGAAGATCGCCCGGCTCTACGCGGGGTTCATGGACGCTGACCGCGTCGAGCAGCTGGACGCAGCTCCCCTGGCTGACCTGCTCGATCGGATCGAGGCGATCGACGACCGGGCGGCGCTGCTGCACCACCTCGGCTGGTCGGTGAGGTACGGGGTCTCGTCGCTGTTCGGCACCGAGGCGGAGTCCGACCCGGGCAACCCCCGTCGCTACGTGCTGTTCGTCGCCCAAGACGGTCTCGGCCTGCCCGACGAGTCCTACTACCGGGAGGACAAGCACGCCGACATCCGCACGGCCTACGTCGCCCACATCGAGCGGAGCCTGGCTCTGGCCGGGTTCGAAGACGCAGCCGACCAGGCCCGTACGGTGATGGCGTTGGAGACCGAGATCGCCGCCTGCCACTGGGACCGGGTGCGCTGCCGCGACCTTCGCCAGATGTACAACCTGATGCCTCTGGGCGACCTGATCGAGAGCGCGCCCGGCTTCGGCTGGGAGCAGGTGCTCGACGGCGCTCGGATCGATGACCGTGCCGCCGAGGTGGTCAACTGCCAGCCATCGTTCTTCACCGACGTGGCCGCCCTGCTCGCCGATGACCGGATCGAGGAGTGGAAGTCGTGGGCAAGGTGGCATGCGGTGTCGTCGATGTCGCCGTACCTCTCCCAGCGGTTCGTCGACGCCCGGTTCGACTTCTACGAGAAGACCCTGCAAGGCACCCCGCAGCTGCGCGAGCGGTGGAAGCGCGGGGTGGCACTGGCCGAGGGTGTGCTCGGTGAGGCGATCGGCAAGGTGTACGTGGAGCGGCACTTCCCACCCGCTGCGAAGGAGCGGATGGACGCCCTGGTCGCGAAGCTCGTCGAGGCGTACCACGAGTCGATCGCCGCTCTCGAGTGGATGACCGACCAGACCAAGGCGCAGGCGCTCGACAAGCTGTCGAAGTTCACCCCGAAGATCGCCTACCCCGACCGTTGGCGTGACTACTCCGATCTGGAGGTCGCCGCCGATGATCTGGTCGGCAACGTGCAGCGGGCGTCGTCGTTCGAGCTCGACTTCAACCTCGACAAGCTGACCGGCGAGATCAACCCGGACGAGTGGCTGATGACGCCGCAGACGGTGAACGCGTACTACCACCCGCTGCGCAACGAGATCGTCTTCCCGGCCGCGATCCTGCAGCCGCCGTTCTTCGACTTCGATGCCGACGACGCAGTCAACTATGGCGGTATCGGTGCGGTGATTGGCCACGAGATCGGTCACGGGTTCGACGACCAGGGCTCCACCTGCGACGGCGACGGGCTGCTGCGCGACTGGTGGACGGCCGAGGACCGGGCCGCGTTCGAGGAGCGTACGAAGGCGCTGATCGGCCAGTACGCCGCACTCTCCCCCGCGCAGACGCCAGGACACCACGTCAACGGTGAGCTCACCATCGGGGAGAACATCGGTGACCTCGGCGGGCTCGGTATCGCGATCAAGGCCTGGCGCCTGGCCGGTGGCGAGGCAGCGGCAGAGATCGACGGCTACACGGGTCTGCAGCGGTTGTTCATGTCGTGGGGCACGATCTGGCGTACGAAGATGCGCGACGAGGCGACCCTGCAGCGGCTTGCCACCGACCCGCACTCGCCGCCGGAGTTTCGCTGCAACCAGATCGTGCGCAACGTCGACGACTTCTACACGGCGTTCGACGTCCGGCAGGGCGACGCCCTGTGGCTCGACGAGAAGGAGCGGGTCACCATCTGGTGACGCCCGCTGTCGGTGGTCAGCGGTCGCGCTAGATGTCTCGCCGATGCCCAAGGCTACGACGAGTACGAAGAGGACGCCGTCACTGATCTCGTACCCGGCCCGGGCGTCATCTGTCCGGACGCGCCACTCGCCGTCCCCGCCAGGTGATCAGTACCCCTGGCGCAGTCGGTTGATGTCGCGCACGACCAGGTCCCAGTCCAAGGGCTCGGGCTTCCGCTGTTCCCCGACGTGGGGGGCCCACGGGAACCGGAAGCCCATGCCGGTGTACTGCGCCCGGTGCTGCATCTCGTGGATCACCGTGTTGATCATGTGCGGGTTGCTCAAGTGCTTGCTGTTGAGCTCCAGCCCAGATGTTCGCCGATGGACCCGCCACCGCGAGCTGCCGTATCGAATGCGGTCGCCCCCGGGCCATCGTTGTCGGCCATCACCGCAGCAGCGGCCGCGAGCGTGTCCTGGTGTGCGTCGGCTGCGCCGGTCGCGAGCGTTGAGTAGTGCTGCGACAAGGTCTGCAGGGAGCCCACATCAAGGTTCGGTTGCGTCACACCGGTCATCGAAAACATGTCACTCCCGTTCCCCAGAAACGTTTGGACGATCCTAGGCGGGACGGGGTTCGCGGATCAGATGATCAGCTCGGGGTAGACCGGCTGCCACATGGCGTCGAAGACCTGTCGTACGGGCTCGGTCAGCGGCTGGGCAGCCACACCATCAGCCTCCGCGGCCTGGGCGACCGCGATTGCGACCGTGGCAGACACCCGCCGAAGGTCCTTCACGCTCGGCAGGACAGACTGCCCCACGTGCGGGTTCCGTACGAGTGACGCGACCGCCTTGGCCGCCGCTCCGATCATCGAGTCGGTCACTCGCGTGGCGCGACAGACCGAGACGCCCAAGCCGATGCCCGGAAAGACGAAAGCGTTGTTGGCTTGGGCGATCACGTACGTGACACCGTTGTACGACACGGGAGCGAACGGTGATCCGGTCGCGATCAGGGCCTGGCCGTCGGTCCACTCCAACAGGTGGGCAGGGGTCGACTCGCACAGGGTGGTCGGGTTGGACAGCGGCATGATGATCGGCCGGTCCACGTGCGAGGCCATGTCGCGCACGATGTCCTCGGTGAACGAGCTGGGCTGACCGGAGGTGCCGATCAGGATGGTGGGACGCACGTTCCGTACAACGTCGGCGAGGCCCACCTTGCCCGGCTGGTCAACCACCCAGTCGGTCACCTCGTTGGCCGGGCGGGCGTACGGACGCTGGAACTCCCTCGCCCGGCCGCCCTCGACCACGAGGCCGCGGGAGGACAGGGTCCAGAACCGGGTACGGGCCTCCGCAGGGGTCAGCCCCTCGGCGACCATCAAGTCGACCAGCAGGTCAGCCACGCCGATGCCCGCGGTGCCGGCGCCGTGGATCACGACGCGCTGGTCACTGAGCCGCTGACCCTTCGCCGCCACCGCTGAGAGCGCAGCGCCACCGACCACCGCCGCCGTGCCTTGGACGTCGTCGTT
Organism: Propionibacteriaceae bacterium; assembly: GCA_035416185.1. Lineage (GTDB taxonomy): Bacteria > Actinomycetota > Actinomycetes > Propionibacteriales > Propionibacteriaceae > JBHAES01. Next base: position 6,477 of record DAOOHL010000160.1, read on the forward strand.
GAAGGTGCAGATCTGGTCACGGTAGGTGCGCAGGATGCGATGGGCGTTGTCGGCGCCGAAGTCCTCCCAGTGGATCATCGCGTTGGGGAAGACGGTGGTCGCCGCCTGGACGAAGGCACCGATGAAGGCGTCGTACCGCTCTCCCCGT
>DAOOHL010000161.1:0-6624 GCA_035416185.1 Propionibacteriaceae bacterium
CTGCTGCACGGTCCCTACGGCGAGGACGGCACCATCCAGGGGCTGTTCGAGATGTACGGGCTGCGCTACGTCGGCGCTGGCGTGCTGGCCAGCGCGGTCTGCCAGGACAAGGTCGCGATGAAGCAGCAGCTCGTCGCGACGGGACTGCCCGTCGGCCCGTACGTCACCGTCTCCGACCTCGACTGGCGTAGCGATCCCGAGGGCTGCCTCGACCGCATCGACACGCTCGTCTACCCCGTCTTCGTGAAGCCTGCTCGGGGCGGATCGTCGATCGGGATCAGCCGGGTGGTTGATCGTACCGGCCTGTCGGCTGCCATCGAGGTTGCTCGCGAGCACGACCCGAAGGTGATCGTCGAGCAGGGTTTCGTCGGGATGCGCGAAATCGAGTGCGCGGTGCTGGGTGCTCCGCACGGTGAGCCTGCAACGTCGCTGCCCGGTGAGATCGTCGTGCACACCGACGACAAGTTCTACGACTTCTCCCTCAAATACCTGCCCGACCAGCCGGTCGAGGTGGTCGCGCCCGCACTGCTGGACGAGGCTGTGGCCGAGCGAGTCCGGGTCGTGGCGCGGGAAGCGTTCCTGGGCCTTGGACTGGAGGGGCTGGCTCGCGTCGACACGTTCGTTCTGCCAGACGGCGAGGTGGTCGTCAACGAGGTCAACACGATGCCTGGCTTCACGCCCACCTCCGGCTACCCGCTGATGTGGCAGGCGAGCGGACTCGACTATCCCACGCTCGTGTCGAGGCTGGTGGAGCTGGCATTGGCCCGGCCGGTGGGGCTGCGCTGATGAGCTCCCTTCGCAAACAGCGCGCAGCGGCCTGGTCAGGCGCGGCGGCGGCTGAGGCGTACGAACGGCTCCGCCCGGGCTATCCGGCCGAAGCGGTCGAATGGCTGCTGCCAGACGATGCCGTACGGGTGCTCGACCTGGGCGCCGGAACAGGCAAGCTGACCCGTTCGCTGCTCGAGGGTGAGCGTGAGGTTGTCGCGGTTGATCCCTCCGCCGAGATGCTCCAGGTGCTCGCGGCCGCTGTGCCTGGTGTCGCGACGCAGGTGGGGACAGGGGAGTCGATCCCGCTGCCGGCCGGGTCGGTCGACGCCGTGCTGTGCGCCCAAGCCTGGCACTGGGTCGACGCTGAGGCGGGCTGCGCTGAGATCGCGCGGGTGCTCCGGCCGGGCGGCACCTTCGGGCTCGTGTGGAACGCTGACGACGTCCGGGTGGGCTGGGTCGAGGAGCTGCAGGCTCTCAAGCACGGTGCCCGGGGTGCGTCGACGGGACAGGGAGCTGGCGGAGAGGTGCTGACCGGCGAGCTGGGCATCAGCGATGCCTTCCTGGAGCCGGAAGAAGCAGAGTTCGAGTGGAGTGTGCCGTACGCCCCTGACGACCTGGTCGATCTGGTGGCCACCCGCAGCTACATCCTGACCGCGCCGCCAGTCGAGCGGGACCGGCTGGTGGCGGAGGTCCGTGACCTGCTCACCAACCATCCGCAGACGGCGGGCCGCGCGATGATCGACCTGCCGATGGTGACAACGTGTGTACGAACCACCGTCCGGAGTTGACTGACCCGAAACCGGTAACGTGATGGCCATGCCACCCAGCAACGAGACCGTCGCGTCTGTGGGCGAGTTCGGCCTGATCAGCCGGATCACCGCCGGGTTGACCCAGGGACCGAACGTGAGCGTGGGCCCTGGCGATGACGGGGCCGTGTTTCTGGTCAACGGCTCCGCCGTCACAAGTGTCGACGTGCTCGTCGAGGGTGTCCACTTCCGCCGCGACTGGGTCCCGGCTGAACGGCTGGGCCGTCGCGCCGTCGCCGTCTCATGCGCTGATCTGGAGGCCATGGGCGCCGACCAGGTGGCCGTGTTGGTGGGCCTTTCCGTACCCGCTGAGTGTGAGGCTGGGTGGGTAGCCGAGTTGGCGGCCGGGATCAGGGCTGAGTGTGAGGCTGCGGGCGCGTCGCTGATCGGCGGTGACATCACCCGGTCCCGTGACATCACGATCGCGATGACCGTGATGGGTGAGCTGCGCGGCCGGTCACCCGTCCTCAGGTCGGGCGCGAAGCCAGGAGACGTGGTTGCCGTACGTGGCCGACTGGGCTGGGCCGCCGGTGGGCTCCAGGTGCTCAAGCGCGGCTTCCGGTCCCCGCGTGCGCTGGTGGAGGCCTACCAGTGCCCGACGGTGCCGTACGGGGCTGGCGCCGACGCGGCGGTGGCAGGCGCGACGGCGATGATCGACGTCTCCGACGGTCTGTTGGCCGACCTGGGGCACATCGCCGCGGCTTCCGAGGTGGCGATCGACCTCGACTCGGGCCGCTTCGAGCTGCCCGACCCGATCAAGGCCGTCGCCGCGGCCACGGGCGGTGACCCGCTCACGTACGTGCTGACCGGCGGCGAGGACCATGCCCTGGCCGCCGCCTTCCCGTTCGGCACGGTGCCCCCCGAATGGCTGGTGGTGGGCACGGTCAGTGAGGGTGACGGCGTGACGGTCGACGGCAAGGAGTGGAGCGGCGACAAGGGATGGGACCACTTTCCGCGCTGATCGCTCCGCGACGATGCGGCCAGCTCCGCTCGAAACGACCTCAGGGAGGATGACGTGACGCAGGAGCGACCCGCGCCCCATTCGGATCGGCTGTCCATGGTCGATCTGCCACGCACGACGCGAAGCCATCCGCGCGGGCTGTCGATGTTCGACCTGTCCGGGAAGGTGGCGCTGGTCACCGGGTCGAGTCGAGGGATCGGTCTGGGGTTGGCAGCTGGACTGGCGGCCGCCGGGGCGCATGTGGTCGTCCACGGCCGGGACCACGACCGGGCCGCCGAGGTACGCGACCGCCTCGCGGCGACTGGCGGCTCCTCCTCGGCGGCTGCGTTCGACCTCACCGACGCAGCCGCGGTGACCAGGGGGATCGCGGCCCTCACTGAGGAGTCTGGCTGCCCGGACATCCTGGTCAACAACGCTGGCATGCAGTTGCGGGCACCCTTGGCCGACTTCACCCTCGACCAGTGGAACCTGCTCATCGCGACCAACCTGACCAGCGCGTTCCTCTGCGCGCAGGCGGTCGCGCCAGGGATGTCCGAGCGTGGCACGGGCAAGATCATCAACGTCGGCTCGATCCAGAGCAGGCTGGCTCGCCCGTCGATCACCCCGTACTCGACGACCAAGGGCGGCATCGTCATGCTCACCCGGGGGCTGTGCGCCGACCTGGCGCCCAAAGGGATCCAGTGCAACGCGCTGGCGCCGGGGTACTTCGACACGGATCTCACCTCAGCCCTGGTCGCTGACGAGTCGTTCAGTACCTGGGTCGCCGGCCGTACACCCGCGGGCCGTTGGGGACAGATCGACGACCTGGTCGGCACCTGCGTATTCCTGGCATCCGGAGCGTCGGACTTCGTCAACGGCCAGATCATCCACGTCGACGGCGGGATGTCAGCCGTCGTCTGATTGGTCGACGTCGGCTCCGCCTCGCTGAGGGAATCGAACGGCGTGGGTCCGTGACCATGTCGGTCGTGTCCCGTACGGTTCTGGTATGGCGACCCGTGCACCTTCCCCGGCACGGCCGCGAAGCAGCGCCCCCGCGAAGGGTGCCTCCTCGCGCACGACCGGGACCCGAAAGACGACCACCACCCGTAGGCCTGCGCCCAGGAACCGGGGACTGTTCCCAACGCTCGGGCGCGGTCTCGCGGCGATCTGGCGCGGAGCGGCCAGGGGTCTCGGTGGCCTCGTGCGCGGTGTCGGCCACGGTGCTCGCGACATCGACCCGAAGGTGCGTCGCGACGGCGCAGGGCTGCTGTTCGTCGCCCTCGCGATCGTCGTCGTCGCTGTTTTCTGGTTCCAGGTGCCTGGCCCGGTCGGGGAACAGCTGCGCGAGTTGATCCAGACCGTGGTCGGGTACTACGCGTCGTACGCCACTCCTGTCCTGCTGGGCGTGATGGCTTGGCGGACGCTGCGTCACCCTGACAAGAACGGCCCGTGGGGACGGCAGGCGGTGGGCTGGTCGTCGATCCTGCTCGGCGTGCTCGGCATCTTGTCGATCGCCAACGGGCTGCCCCGGCCGAACGACATGGTCAAGGTGCGCGCCTCAGGCGGCATTGTGGGGTTCCTGTCCTCGTCATTCCTGGCTGACCTGCTGACCGCCTGGGTCGCCGTCCCGCTGCTGGTGCTGCTCACCTGCTTCGGCCTGCTCGTCGTGATTGGTCGCCCGATCGCCGACCTGGTCGACGGCGCCAAGGGCCTGATCGGGCGGATCCCGCTCCCTGAGCCCAAGCCCGAGCTTGAGCTCGGTGTCGATGAGGCGTACGACACCCCGCTGGTCGCCGATCCGAACGAGACGTATGACGAGCCGGAGCCGTCCTCCGCGCAGCCCGAGCATGACCCGATCGCGGTCGCCCAGGCTCAGGTGACGACCCCCCGTGCTGAGGCGTTGGCCGTACCTGACAAGCCGGTGCAGGACGCGCTGCCGGCGCCGATCCACTCCGACGGGCCGTTGCGCGGTGCTCAGGAGCCGCTCGGCGGAGACATCGCCTACGTGCTGCCTGACCCGGCTGTGCTCAAGCCCGATTCCGTACCGAAGGCGCGGTCACAGGCGTCCGATCTGATCGTGGGAAGCCTCAGCGAGGTGCTTCGACAGTTCGAGATCGACGCCACGGTCACCGGCTACACGCGTGGCCCGACAGTGACGCGGTACGAGGTCGAGCTCGGCCAGGCGGTCAAGGTCGAGAAGGTCACCGCGCTGAGCAAGAACATCGCGTACGCCGTGGCCAGCCCTGATGTTCGCATCCTGTCGCCCATCCCGGGCAAGTCGGCGATCGGCATCGAGATCCCGAACAAGGACAAGGAGGTCGTCTCGCTCGGCGACGTGCTGCGCTCCAACGCCGCACGCAACGACCACCACCCGATGACCGTGGGCCTGGGCAAGGACGTCGAAGGTGGGTTCGTCGTCACGAACCTCGCCAAGATGCCCCACCTCCTCGTTGCCGGTGCGACCGGATCAGGCAAGTCGAGCTTCGTGAACTCGATGATCACGTCGATCATGATGCGCTCGACCCCCGACGAGGTGCGCATGCTGCTCGTCGACCCGAAGCGCGTCGAGCTGAACCACTACGAGGGCATCCCGCACCTGGTCACGCCGATCATCACCAGCCCGAAGAAGGCTGCCGAGGCGCTGCAGTGGGTCGTGCGCGAGATGGACATGCGCTACGACGACCTGGCCGCCTTCGGCTTCCGCCACGTCGACGACTTCAACAAGTCGGTCAGGGCCGGCACCGTGAAGCCGCTGCCAGGGTCAGAGCGCGTGATGGCGCCGTACCCGTACCTGCTCGTGATCGTCGACGAGCTCGCCGACCTGATGATGGTGGCGCCGCGCGACGTCGAGGACTCGATCGTGCGGATCACCCAGCTCGCGCGTGCCGCGGGCATCCACTTGGTGCTGGCGACGCAGCGGCCGTCGACCGATGTGGTGACCGGCCTGATCAAGGCCAACGTGCCGTCGCGGCTCGCGTTCGCGACGTCGTCGATGACCGACTCCCGGGTCATCCTCGACCAGCCTGGCGCCGAGAAGCTGGTCGGTCAGGGCGACGGTCTGTTCCTGCCGATGGGTGCGGGCAAGCCGATTCGCGTTCAGGGTTCCTGGGTCACCGAGCATGAGATCCGGCAGGTCGTGAAGCACGTCAGCGGGCAGCTGCAGCCGCAGTACAAGCCCGAGGTGACCGCCGCGGCCGAGAGCTCGACGAAGGTGGCCGAGGACATCGGCGACGACCTCGACCTCGTGCTGGAAGCGGCCACCCTGGTGGTCAACCTGCAGCTCGGCTCGACCTCGATGCTGCAGCGCAAGCTGCGGGTCGGGTTCGCCAAGGCTGGTCGCCTGATGGACATCCTCGAGACTCGCGGCGTGGTCGGTCCTTCGGAGGGCTCGAAGCCCCGCGAGGTGCTGGTCAAGCCCGACGATCTCGACGAGTGCCTGATGGCGTTGCAGGCTGGCTGATGGGCTCGTCCGGGTCAGCTGACCGGGTGGACGGCTCGCCGTGGACGGAGCCGACCACCCCGTACTGGCAGCGTCTCGTGCCGCTTGCTGACTGGCAGGGCAGCATCACACCGCCGTACCGGTACACCTACCCGGTGGTCGTTGACCGGCAGATCCTGGGCCTGCCGATCCGAGCGCTGCCTGATCGGCCCGGGCGGGCAGTGGCGTCCTTCATCGCCAACCAGGCCTCCCTCGACGTCGTCGACGCGCTGGCCAGCCGAATGGGCGAGCTCGTCCGCCCGCTCGCGCCAGACATCGTCGTCGGCCTGCCGACGCTGGGGATGGGCTTCTGCCCAGGGGTCGTGCGAGGCCTCGGCCAGAGCCGCTGGGTGCCGATGGGCTACTCGCGGAAGTACTGGTACGACGAGGCGCTCGCCACCCACGTGTCGTCGCTGACCACGCTGGCCTCGAAGACGGTCTATCTCGACCCGAACCAGCTCGACCTCGTTGTCGGTCGGCGCGTGCTGATCGTGGATGACGTGGTCAGCACCGCCCGCACGCTCGTGGCCGTCTGGGACTTCCTCTCCGCCCTCGGCGCCGAGGTGGTCGGGGGAGTGGTCGCCATGCGGCAGACCCACCGCTGGGCCGAGGCGTTGGGGCCGGAGCGGTCG